>CAZLXQ010000071.1:0-6554 GCA_964563675.1 uncultured Sulfurospirillum sp. | reverse complement strand
TAATTATAGAGCAATTTGGCTTGTTTTCTAATTTGGTATGGAATTATTAGGGATTTAGTTAGGCACTACAATTTTAGGTTAAAATGTGATTTCCCCTATTTATTGGGTTTGTGAGGATTTTAGAATTTTATTTGTGGTGCTTTGGGGTTAAGTCAGGAGGTATCACACTCATTGTGACCCAAGACTAAATGCTGATCAGGCCTTAGAGCTCGCATTTCTAATAGCTGAGTCTTTAAAAGAGGCGAGAGTAAAAAAGAGAGATAACTCTCTCTTTTACTGTGATTGACAATCTATATTAAATTTTGGTATAATTTACATACATTCAAAGATGTATGTAAATAGAGTAGGGTAAAAAATGGCAAGAAAGACAAAAGAAGGGGCACTTAAAACAAAAAAAAAGATTATAGATTCTGCTAAAAATATCTTTTATGAAAAAGGTTTTAGAGATACTACTATCGATGATATTGCTAAAGCTATAGGGTTGAGTAGGGGAGCAGTGTATTGGCATTTTAAGTCTAAAGAGGAGATTTTTATCTCAATTTATGATGAGTTTATGAGTAGGCTAGATAGTATTGTAGGTGAAACAATAGGTAAAAAAGATGCCACAATAGTATCGATTTATGAGTATATGCAAAAAACAATATATATGCTAGTGAGCGACTATAGCTATAGAACAACTTTAGATTTGTTGCTTTTTAGAACTGAATTGACACAAAAACTACAAGTTCTAAAGCAAAGGGATGATTTATGGGTTGAAGATATTTTAAATACAATTGTGCATATTGTTGATACTCAGATAAAAAAAGGTGATTTAAAAATCAACCTAACGAGTAAAGAGCTTGCCGTTTCAATCATCTCCATGCATAGAGGTTTAGCTTTTGTCTATACTATGAACAACAAGGTGCTTCCTCAAGAGAACTCCTATAAGACAATCATCGATATATTTTTTAAAAATTTATGTAAACTAGAGGACTCTTGAGTGAGATATAGTTTTTTAATCTTGATAGTGGTTGTTTTCTCTCTTGATTTAAGTGCAACTACACTGCAAAAACTCCAAGATTTAGCTGTACAAAATAGAGAGATTTTAGATAAATATGAACAAGCTATAGAGATTGCAAGACAAGATGTGGCTATTGCAAAAAGCAGAAAATTTCCTAGGATTGACATAACTTATATAGTAAACTCTCTAAACAAGGACACGCTTCTAGGCGAGAGTAGAGAGAATAGCGTAGTAAAAGGTTCAATTTATTACAATATTTTTTCAGGATTTAGAGATAGCTACAATATCAGTTCAGCAAAACATATAGCAAGCTCCAAGGAGCTACAAGCCCAAGGTGTCGCTCAGGATATAAAGATGAGAGTTGCTCTATACTTTACTGATATATACTCAAAAAAGATGGCTATAGAAGTATCAAGAAAGAACTATGAGGCATTTACTCAGCTCTATATCGAGAGTAAAAAGAAATTTGAGATAGGAGTCATGAGCAGAAGTGAGCTTCTTAGTGTTAGAGTGGAGCAAGATAATGCATATGTGGAGTTACAAAGCACCAAGGCAGAACTACAAGCAAGCATCAACAATTTAAATCTCTCTGTAGGCTCTAGTGTTGATTTAGAGGAGTTGGATTTTAAATTTTTTACTTCTATACCTCAAGTTGCCCATATAAAAAAGAGCAAAAAGATTATGCTGGCTAGAAGAGCTGATATTTTAGCACTAAAAAATCTAATAAGTGCATCTAAGGCTAAAAGTAGTGCCACAGACTCTCTTTATTATCCATCTTTTGATATAGTTGGTACTTATAGTCGTTATGATGACTCTTTTTTGAATGGGTCTGGAAATAGACCTAGAGATGATGAGATGAGAGTTCAGATTATCGCCTCCTACAATCTATATGATGGAAGAGCGAGAGATGCAAAACGAGCAAAATCAAGAGCTTATGAATCCTCTTTAAGGTACAGTTTAATCGAGCTTGAAAATACTCTTAAAAAAGAGCTGCAAAATCTATATTTATGGTATGAAGTTTCAAGAAAAAACATAGAAGCCACTAAGACAGGCATAGAGTTGGCTCAAGAGAATTTAAGAGTTACAAAACTTTCATCTGATGAAGGATTGATAACAACATCTGAGCTATTAGCAGCGATTACAAATCTAGCAAGAGCACAGATGAATAACATAGACGCGAAAGATAGACTCTTTAAAAATTATTTTACTATAACTAGAATGATAGAGGATTTTTAATGAAAAAGATACTATTAGCAGTATGGGTATCTGTGATTATGAGTGGTTGTGGCGAAGATACGAAAGAGCTAGAAAAAATTATAAGACCCGTAAAGATTCTACATGTAGAGAGTAAAGCAGATACTCTAAGCCTTAAAACCCCTGGAACCGTTAGAGCCTCCAAGAGAGCTGAGCTTAGCTTTAGCGTCTCAGGCACTATAGTCTTCTTAGATGCAAAAGAGGGTAGTGAGATTAGAAAAGGAGACCTCCTTGCAAAGCTTGATAAGAGAAATTTTGAAAATAGCTACCTATCGACTAAGGCGAACTTAAGACAGGCTCAGCTTGCATTTAAGCGATATGAGAATCTTTTTAGACAAAATGCTATAGCAAAAGCTCGTTTAGATAGTGCAAGAATGAGCTTTGATACTGCAAAAGCAAGTATGGAGATTGCTAAAAAAGCTTTAGATGATACAGAGTTAAGAGCCTATTTTTCAGGAACAGTAACAAAAAGACATGTAGAAAATTTTAAAAATATCGTAGCAAAAGAGCCGATTGTTAGTATCGAAGATGGGTCGATGATAGAGATAGTGGTTCATGTGTCGCAGAGAGTTATGGCTACATTTGATAAAGAGAGTATTGTCTCTTTAGAGGCATCTTTTGATGGGGTAGAGAATAAAAAATTTCCACTTACTATAAAAGAGGTCTCTAGCAAAGCAGATAGTATGACTAGAACCTTTGCAATTACTTTAGCTATGAAGTCACCAAAGGAGTACAATATCTTAACTGGCATGACAGCTAGTGTTGAGATTGTCTTATATAAAGATGATATGAAAGATAGGATTTTAGTACCTGTAGGCTCGGTTCTAGGGGGCTTATATGATAAAACTTTTGTGTGGATTTATAGTGAAAAAAGCAAAAGTGTCTCTAAGCGAGAGGTTGAGATAGGAGGAATAATCGGAAACAATATTGAGATAAAATCTGGACTAAAAATAGGTGAAACCATAATTAACGCAGGAGCAAACTATCTTGCTGAAGATATGGTTGTCAGGCCTCTTCTTGGCAAGATTGGACAGTAGAGATGAATATCGCTGAGCTTACTATAAAAAATAGCGTTACTGCTTGGGTTGTTGTAGTTGTTTTGTTTGTTGGGGGCATACTCTCATTTACTAATTTAGCAAAGCTCGAAGATCCTAATTTTGCAATTAAAGAGGCTATTGTTATTACAAAATATCCAGGAGCGTCTGCTAGGCAAGTCTCTGAAGAGGTAAGCGAAAAACTAGAGATTGCTATAAGGCAAATGAGCCAAGTTGACTTTACGGAGTCAACAAGTGCATTTGGATTATCAGTCATAAAGGTAACAGTTAAAGAGATCTATGACTATGAAACACTCCCTCAGGTTTGGGATGAGTTAAGAAGAAAAGTTAGTGACACTCAAAGCTCTTTGCCTGCAGGGGCTTACCCCTCTTTTGTAAATGATGATTTTAGTGATGTGTATGGCATACTTTTAGCCATTACTGCCGATGGGTACTCTTATGCGGAGCTAAAAGAGTTTGCTGATATGCTTAAGTATGAGCTCTCTTTGGTTGAAAATGTAGCAAAGATTGATATATGGGGAGAGCAAAAAGAGGCTATATATGTAGAGATTTCAAGAGCAGCTATGGCAAAAATGGGCGTGGGTATGGATAGTGTGATGAATGCTCTAAATATACAAAATAGAGTTTTACCAGCAGGAGCCATAAAAGTAGATAGAGATTTTATAAGGATAAATCCAACAGGCACTACTGTTGATATTGATGATATTGCAAATTTATATATAAGAGATCTTGCTTCAAAAAGAGTCTTCAAGTTAAAAGATATAGCAACTTTAACAAGAGGATATGTCGAACCGCCAGATGAGATTTTAAGATATAACTCAAAAGAGGCACTATCTCTTGGAATATCTATCACAGATGGAGAGAGTGTTATAGACCTTGGCAGAAGCATAGAGAGAAAAATCTCTGAGCTTGAACCTCGTATCCCGATTGGATTTAAGATAGACTACATCAACAATCAACCAAAAGATGTCGAAAAAGCAATCAGTGGTTTTTTACTTAACTTTCTTGAGGCCATTGCTATAGTATTTGTTGTTTTACTTGTTTTTATGGGTATCAAAAGTGGTTTGCTTGTGGGGTCTATTTTGGTTCTGACAGTGTTGGGTACATTTATATTTATGTGGTTTTATGGTATTGATTTGCAAAGAATTTCACTAGGAGCTATGGTTATAGCTTTAGGAATGTTGGTGGATAATGCAATTGTAGTTACCGAAGCAATAATAGTACGAATGAGAGCTGGAGATAATAAGCTTCAAGCTGTAAAAAAAGTTGTTACTCAAAATATGATGCCTCTTCTAGGAGCGACTACCATATCTATACTAGCATTTGCTTCTGTTGGCGTATCTCAAAATGAGGCTGGTGAATTTACAAGGTCTCTTTTTTATGTTATTTTGATATCTTTAACACTTAGTTGGGTTATAGCTATAACTTTAACCCCTCTTTTTGCTTATCACTTTTTGAAGTTGGACAATAAAAAAATAGATGATGAGCCTTATAGGGGTATTGTTTTCACTCTATATAGGCATACTTTAGAATTTTGCTTAAGATTTAGATGGCTAACTCTGTTTTTGATGACAATGATATTTTTTACTGCACTGTACGGTTTTTTTCAACTAAAGGGGAGTTTTTTCCCACCAACTACAAGAGCTCAATTTTTGATTCACTACCATCTTCCAGAGGGAAGTGATATAAGAGCAACTTCACAAGATTTAAAGCAGATTGAGACCTATCTGCTAGAAGACGAAAGAGTCTCCTCCTTGTCAACATTTATAGGAAGTCCAGCTCCTAGATTTATGCTAACTTTTAACCCAAATTTGACACCAACAAAATCATACGGTATGGTTATCGTTGAGACTAAAGATTACACCTCCATAGAAAGCTTGATAGCGGAATTAACAGACTACTTAGCAGTGAATTTTCCTGATGCAGAACCAAAAATAAAAAGAATTATAATAGGTCCTCCAGATGATGCAAAGATTGAGGTTCGCTTTAGTGGAGACGACCCCGTAGTTTTACGAGAACTATCCCAAAAAACTAAAGAGATATTTAGAGAAACACCACTATCAACCTCCATAAGAGATAATTGGAGGAATAAAGTCAAAGAGATTAGACCACAATTTTCAGAAGTAGATGCACTAAATGCTGGCATATCTAGAAGTGATTTTCATCAAGCCTTAGAGATAGCGACAACTGGCAAGACTATCGGAGTTTTTCGTGAAGAAGATAGTCTTATACCCATTGTCTTAAGGTATAAACAAAGCGATAGGATGGGCGCACAAAGCCTAAATAGTCTTCAGATTTTTAGCCCATTAACAAGAGAGTCAGTTCCCATAAATCAAATAACATCACAAATAAAAATTCAGTGGAGTGATGCTCTTGTCAGAAAAAGGGATGCAAAGTACACTATCACGGTATCTTGTGAACCAATCAATGGAGTTTTAGCAAGTGAAGTTCACTCTAAAGTGAAAGATAAAATTGAAAACATAAAGCTACCCATAGGGTATAAAATGCAATGGGGTGGTGAGTTTGAAAGTTCAAGAGATGCTCAAGCCTCTCTAGTAACAACTCTACCACTTACATTTTTAGCTATGGCGCTTATCCTAGTGCTTCTTTTCAATAGCATCAAGCTACCAATCATTATTTTTCTCACTATCCCTTTAGTTCTTATTGGTGCTTCAGCTGGACTTTTTGCAGCTAACTTACCTTTTAGTTTTATGGCACTACTAGGCTTTTTAAGTCTAGTAGGTATGCAGATCAAAAACTCAGTAGTCTTGATTGACCAGATTAATGTTGATTTAAAGAGCGGATACAGCCGATACGATGCTATAATCCATGCCTCCATAAGTCGCCTAAGACCAGTTACTATGGCAGCAATTACAACAGTTTTAGGAATGATACCACTTGCAACAGACGCATTTTTTAGTGGCATGGCAGTAACCATCATGGCAGGACTAAGTTTCGCAACTATATTGACTTTGATAGTTGTACCAGTCTTCTATGCGATTGCGTTTAACTCGAACTATGCAATAAAATCACTAAAATAGCACTTATCATGGTACCGATAAGGATAACAGGGTCAGAGCTTTACTTTTTAAGTTATAATAAATAAAAAAAGAGTTGAGTATGCCTAGGACATTAAGAATAGAAAAAAATGGTTTTTATCACATTGTCAATCGTGGTGTGGCAAGAGATCGTATATATCATGACAATGAAGATTTTGAAAAGTTTTTAGATATAACACAAGAAGC
>CAZLXQ010000070.1:0-6555 GCA_964563675.1 uncultured Sulfurospirillum sp. | reverse complement strand
TGGTAAAGCATTTCGGCATGAGTCAGCAACCAAGAAAACTGAAGAGCTTATATTTATTATAACACCTAGAATTATAGGAGCCAAAGATAATACAAAAACTACTCTTAGGGATCTAGGCTTTTCTAAGAGAGTATATGAGCAGTAACTATACACAAATCAAAAATATCTTTGCTGATGGAGAGGTTTTTGACTATGTAAGCTTAGATAAATCAGCCTATGCTTACGAAAGGCTTGTGCAGACTCTTGATAAGCCGCTAAAGTTGATTCTTTTTTTTGGTAAACCAGGGACTGGTAAAACATTTTTGCTGCAAAAAATCTACAATGACTATAGAGATAAAAAAAATATAGTTTTTTTTCCAAGGCCTTTTTTAAATGAAGCAGAATTTTTAACAGCCCTATATCAAGATATATTCAATGAAAAATCACCAAAATTTTCTAGCTATAACGAGTTTTTGGCTCTTGCTTCAAGGAAGCTTGATGATAAAGTATCGGTAACTGTGCTTATAGATGAGGCTCAACTGTATCCTAAGGAGTTAATAGAGAAGATTAGGCTTATGTCAGACTCTAGAAGATTTAAGTTTCTCTTTACAGTTCACAAAACAGAAAAAGAGGACATTTTAGCAAAAGACTATTTTCAAACAAGAATTTGGGAAACTATTGAGTTGCATAACTCCTCTTTAAACGAGATTAGAACTTATATAGAAAAAAAAGTGATTTTTCACAATAAGTTTGGATGCCTTTCACTGTTTGGTGAGTCTCACTATAGACTTCTTATGAAATTTACAAAAGGAAATCTAAGAACAGTCAATAAGCTTATGTATAAATTATTTGATATATTAGAATACTATGATATAAACAAACCATCAACAATAAGAAAAAAACCTCTTAAGCCCAAATTTATAGAGATGGCTGCAATAGACTTAGGAATGATAAATGCCTAATGCCCAAGAGATTATTGAGCTAGAAAAAAGATGGATTAGGTATAAGATAAAAGAGAAAGGTATGCTATATGCCTTTCTCTTTATGCTAATATCTACTCTCTCTTTTGTGGTTTATTATGTCTACTTTGACCAACAAGTCAAATCATCAGTTAAGCTAGTGCATCAAGAGAGTGCAGACATAAAACAGCATAATACTGCAGTTACCCCCTTAATCAACAAAATGCAGGCGACAACTATATTGGAAAAACCGATAGAAACAAATACTACAGCTTTGATAGAAAAAAATATTTTAACACCAAGTAGCTCTAGTGCAAAAGTAAGCTCAAAGCCATATTATTTTAAACTAGAGCCGACAGAGCGAAAAAATGGGCTTTTCTCTTCAGGTGGTTTTTTAACACTGCATCCACCTTTTCAAGAAAAAAGCAAAGAGATAGTAGATGAGATACAAAAAAATATCCCTAAAAAAGTTACAGAAAGAGAGAGAGTGACTATATCAATAGAGATGCAAGAGATGGATAAAATACGATATCTTGAAAATAGATACTACTCAACTTTAAACATATTGTTTGCCCTAAAGCTTGCCCAAGAGCATTATCAAAGAAAAGAGTATAAAAACACTCTTACATGGGCGTTGAGGGCCAATGACATTGATGCACAAAACAGTAAAAGTTGGTACTGGTTTGCAAAAGCAAAATTTAAACTAAATCAAAAAGATGATGCTCTAAAAGCATTAAGAGCCTATCTTTCAAATAATAGCTCAAAAAGACTAAGTAGTCTACTACATAAAATAGAACTTGGAGAGATTGATGATTTATAAAACAGCACTCATGCTTATAATGACAATAGCCGTACTAAATGCATCAAGCAAAGAGGACTTAATAAAGCTATATAAAGAGAAAGAGTTTAGAAAAGCTTGTACAAAAGCTGGAAATTTATATCTAAAATATAAGGATGATGAAGAGTTTCTCAATATTTTTGCCCACTCTTGCTTAGAAGTTGATATGATAGACAGAACAATACTTCCAATAATTAAACTTCACAAAACACCACAATCAAGAGAAAATGCTGCATATCTTGCAACTATTTTTTACAAAAAAAAGCTTCTATATCATGCTCTGATTGATGATGTTGACATATCCTATATAAATCTTCCAAAAACAGAGCATATACTATCTATTGTTTTTAACAAGTTTGTAGATGGAAACTATATCTACAAAAATGATGCATACTGGTTTGATGATGATAAAAATAGTGAGTTATCCCATAAGTTATCGGTAGAGACTCATAAAAAGATTAAAAAAATTTTCCTAAGAACATACAAAGAGGGTAAGATAATTAAAGTTAGAACATATTGGTAATTTATGAATAAAACAATAGAAAATTTTTTAATATATTTAGTCCAAAATAGAATAATTAATGAAAATAGTGCAAATCAAATAGTAAAACAGATAAAAAACTCTAAAAACTCTTTAGGCGACACTCTTGTAAAAAATGGTTTCTTTGTAAAAGAGGACTTGGTGCTTTTGATTGTAGAGTTTTATAAAAATGACTACATCACACTAGACGAAATAAACAATAACTTTGGTCTTGATATTGCCCTCTTTTTAAAAGAGTTGGCAAAAAACCTGAAGCTAGAGTTTGTTGACCTAGATTCCGTTGACATTAATTATAGAATGTTAGCTAAATTACCATTTAATCAACTTAAAAAATTTGGTGCTTTTCCGATAAGAGAGGATGAGATTAATGTCTATATCGCATTGATTGAGCCAACAAATATGAATGCTCAAGAGGGTGTTCAAAGAATGTTTTCAAAAAAAATTGTCAAATATGTTGTTGCTGAACCGTTTCAGATTGAAAAGTATATCAATAAAGCAGAGATGAGTGAAAGCATTAAGGGACTCATTGATGAGATACGAAAAGAGATAACTTCAAATGCTGCTGAAAACCCTCAAGAATCGTCAGGAATCCTAAAACTTATTGAGATAATTTTAAAAACAACAATTCTGTCAAGTGCAAGCGATATTCACATAGAGGCAACTGAGAACAACTGCATAGTTAGAAGCAGGATAGATGGCATGCTTAATGAGACATTTATATTCGATAAAGACATCTACCCACCCCTAGCTTCTAGAATGAAACTACTATCCAATATGGATATAGCTGAAAAAAGAAAACCTCAAGATGGTCGTTTTTCTATGACAGTGCTCAATAAAGAGTTTGACTTTAGAATTTCAACCCTTCCCATACTAAATGGCGAATCAATAGTTATCCGTATCTTAGATAAATCAAAAGTTATGATAAATATAGAAGATTTAGGAATGCATTCAAATAACTACAAAAAATTCAAAAAAGCCATGAAGACGCCTTATGGTATTATTTTTGTTACAGGACCAACAGGAAGCGGTAAGACAACTACACTATATGCCGCGCTAAATGCTATAAAAAATGTTCAAACAAAAATAATCACAGTTGAAGATCCAGTAGAGTACCAGCTAAATCTTACTCAGCAAGTTCAAGTCAATCAAAAAGCAGGCCTAACTTTTGCAACTGCACTAAAGTCTATACTAAGACAAGATCCTGATATCATCATGATTGGTGAAGTCAGAGATTCTGAAACTCTTCGTATTGCAGTTCAGGCTGCACTTACTGGCCACTTGGTATTTTCAACCCTGCATACAAATGACTCAATAAGTGCGATTACAAGAGTTATGGATATGGGAATTGAGCCCTATCTCCTGAGTGGATCACTAGTAGCTATTGAAGCTCAAAGACTTGTTAGAAAGCTCTGTCTTAACTGTAGAGTTAAAACAACTCTATCACAATCTATGCTTGATGATATAGAAAAATATCTTCCAATTAGTTATCAATTTTACAAGCATCAAGGTTGTGAAAAGTGTGCACAAACTGGCTATAAAGGAAGAGAAATGCTCTCAGAGATTCTTCCTATAAGCGAAAAAATGTCAAGTATGATAGCACAAGGGAATAGTAAAAAAGAGATTGGGTTCCAAGCTATTAGTGAAGGTTTTACGGATATGTTTCATGATGGAGTTATAAGAGCAGCACATGGAGTAACAACACTAGATGAAATTATAAGGGTGGCAAAATCATGAAATATTTTGAAGTACACTCCCTTTTCAAAGGGAAAAGAGTTATTAAAGTTATGAAAGCTCCAAACAGAAGTGATGCAATCACAATGGCAAAATTAAAAAATCCCGGTATTATTATTGGTGTAAAAGAGACTTCGGCTCCAGTAGAAGATCAGTTGGGAGATTTTAAAAACAGCATTATGGATATGATTACTAAAAAAAGTATCAAAATGAAAGATTTAATTGCCTCAATCAGACAATTAGCAGTCATGACAGATGCTGGTATATCTATCCATGACAGCATAAAAGAGGTTTCAGGTGCTACTGTTGATACTGCTCTTAAAAAGATTTTTAAGCGGGTTGATGATGATCTAAACTCAGGTCTTAGCTTGACTGAATCTATGATGAGCTTTAGACATGAGCTAGGTGATGTTACGATTGCTATGGTTGAGCTTGGGGAGAGTACTGGTAATATGGCTGAATCTCTTGAGAAGCTTGCTGAGATTTTAGAGGAGATAGAGGAGAATAGGCAAAAATTAAAAAAAGCTTTAAGATATCCTATTACAGTTATAGTGGCAATTGGTGTTGCATTTACAATTTTGATGGTGTATGTTGTCCCGCAATTTAAAAGCATCTTTGAAAAATTAGGAGCTGATCTCCCCCTTCCTACAAGAGTACTACTCTATTTGGAGCACATGGTCAATAACTATGGCTTGCTATTGCTTATTGGTATTATCGCTATAATTGTAACAATTAAATACCTGCTAAAAAATAGCGAAAACTTTAAAGCTAAGTATGATAGATACATACTGAAAGTCTACCTAATTGGCAATATCACATTCTATGCAACACTTAGTAGATTCACTCTTGTATTTACAGAGCTAATTCGTGCAGGAATTCCTATCTCAGATGCTTTAGATACTGCACTTTTAACACTTGATAATGTCCATCTAAAGAAGAAGTTAGCTGCAGTTAATACCTCTGTTGGTAGAGGAGTATCTTTAACTGAATCTTTTAGAGAGACTGGACTTTTTGAAGGAATGCTAATTCAGATGATTCATGCAGGCGAGCAAAGCGGAACACTTGATAAGATGTTAGATAAAGTTACAGGCTATTTTAAATCAAGATTTAATGACATCATAGATAATATTGCAAGCTATATTGAGCCAATACTTTTAGCTTTTATAGCTGCTATGGTTCTTTTGATGGCACTTGGTATATTTATGCCAATGTGGGATATGGCACAAGCTGTTAAGTAGCCTCTAAAATGGCCAAACAGACTCAACAAATTTTGAGCCCCATGGCTTCTTTGTAGCTCTGTCGATATCCCCTTCAGTTCTATAAAGTATCCTTGCATCTGCAATATATCTAGAATCTATAGTATTTCTTTGACTTATGTCATATGGTCTAATAACACCACTTATCTGTATTATCTGCTTCTCGCCATTGACAAGAAGTTCTCTATTTCCCTCTATGAAGTAGTTTCCATTTTTTAACACTTTGATAATTCTTGCTGAAATAGTTGTTGTAAACGATTCGTTACGACTATTTTTCCCACTTCCTGCATAGGTATTTGTTGAGCCAGATTCAAAACTAATATTGCCAAATTTATTAAGAGTATTTGCGATTCTGTTTATACCGCCACCAGTACCATCATTTGCTGTCATAACTCCTGCGCCTAAGTTATTCTTATTGCTCTCAGAGATACTTTTTTGCCCTGCTGAACTTTGAGCTATATTTTCGCTAATAATCACTGTTACTATGTCATTTGGATTCATCGCTTTAAGATCAGCAAAAAGAGGATTATCTCCATGCCCAAAAAGGCTTCCAGGATTTACAATAACTTGCTGTTTTGTTGTTGGTGGAAGTTGCTCAACATAAACTGGAGGCTTCATGGTTATTTTTGGATCAATTGGATGAGTTGAACAACCAACAAACAGAGCCCCAACTAAAACTATAGAAAAAGATAACTTCATTTATACTCCAATATTTCATCTACTTTCACATCTAAAGCAATTTTAGTTCCAACTACATAAAACTAGGAGTATCATTTGAAAAAAGTATCAAATCTCCTTTATAAGTTGACTCTGCTAATACCTCTTCGAGCTTACTTTTATCTTTAACAATAATTTTTTCAGCTTTTACTATATTGCTAGAGAGAATTTCAATATTACTCTTTCCTGTTAAAATAACAAGGTCAAAAACTTCATCTATCTTTTTAGCTAGCTCCATATTTGCCTCCTCAGTACTCTCTACAATACCCGGAGTAATTACAACTTTTCTGCCACTATGTGTTGAGGCTAGTTCATATGAAGAGGTCATACCTTTTAAGTTTCCATTATAGCTGTCATCTATGATAATCTTTCCTCCAGCATCCACTCTTTGAAGTCTATGAGGTGCTCCTTTTAGATTTGCAATTATCTCTCTTGCTTCATCTAAATCAATCATTGAGCTTGTTAGCTTAATGCAAACAAGTAGATTTAGAGCATTAAACTCACCAAGTAGAGGTGTGTAAAAATTTTCAATCT
>CAZLXQ010000069.1:0-6711 GCA_964563675.1 uncultured Sulfurospirillum sp. | reverse complement strand
GCCAATTGAGGCATCATGAAAATGGTAATCACAAAAATCACAGCTCTTAATCTCCTCAACCAAACCCTCTATATACTCACTTCTTGCTTGTACTACGATACTTGAAACATTCATCTTGTTATCCCCTTTTTCAGGAACAAAGTTTCTATATATTTCATTTGACTATCCCCTTTCTATTTTAATTTCCATATCATTATAAACTCATCATCACTTCCGCTCGCTAGAGTATCCTCATCTATAAACACTATACTATTGAGTGTACTTTTTTGTCCTCTAAGAGTATATAGCTTTCTCTTTGTTTGCAGGTCAAATATCACTATATCATTATCTTCACTAAATGCAAAAGCCGCTCTTTTCGCACTAGGACTTAAAGCTCCTGCATATATCAAAAAAGTTGCATCAAATCGCTGGAACTCTCCAGTTGAAACATCATAAACACTCCCTCTCCTGTCTTGCCCTGCTCCCAATGCTTTGCCACCCTTAAAGTCTACCTTATATAGATTATCTACATTTGCACCCTTAAGCACCTTAACTACTTTTCCTGTCATCACATCTATGATTGTTATCTCTCCAGATTCTGAACCACCTGCTATAAGTGTTCTCTCCTCATTTAACATAAAATCTGAAAAGTGTGAGTAGCTTATATGTTCACGATAAAGTATCTTTTTTCTCTCAATATCAAAAAGAATATACTCATTGCTTAAGAGTGCTATAATTACTAAATTCTCATCTACAAACTTAGCTTTTGAGATGAAAAGCTTATCTTTTTCGCTTACAAGTCTATACTTTATATCACCTTTTACCGTAAAAAGCTCCCTAAAGCCTGAAGTGCCTTGAACAACTGCTAGATATCTATTTGTGCTTTTTTGAAAATCTATAGAGAAAACTTTTGGATATATCTCATCACCTATAAAATCTTTTATCATAGGAAATTTAGTTTTTGATAACTGCTCTTTTGTCTTAAGATTGTAAGATTCAATTGTTCCAGCATCTGTGCTTACTGCTATTGTATTGTTGTGAATTACAATACCTATAACATTACCGCTAGCTTCAATCATGCTGTATGGCTTCAAAATGCTAGCCTGAGCAGAGACAACTAAAATTAAAATTAAAAATAGAGTTTTCACCTTTTTTCCTTTATTTTTATAGCATAAGGGGGACAGACTCCATAGCAAAATCCACATCCTGTACATTTTACCATATCTATAGTAGGTCTAAAAATCCCAAAAAAATCGATCGCTCTTTCGGGGCATATATCGCCACAACTACAACATACAACACTATTCCAAGCTAAGCAAGAGGATGTGTCTATTTCGATTTTTGCATCTATCTCTTTTTTTTGCTTCTCTTGCAAAATCAAAACCTCTTGAGGACAAGCAGTTGCACACTCATCGCAAAAAGTACATCCACTCTTCTCAAAACTTAAAAATGGTATTTTTTCTCCATCTAGCTTGATAATCTCCTCTTCACAAATTGCGACACAGGGCTTCTCTTCACACTCTGGGCAAAATTTATGAAAAAGAGATAGGTCTTTATTGTAAGGAGGTCTTACTAAAAAAGAGTCGCTATCTCTATTTTGTTTAAATCTATCAGCAAGGGAGGAGAAAGCCTCCCTTTTCCTTAAGTCAAACACTTACTACCTAACACCCTCGTTGATGACATCAAGCAAATTTGAGTGTAGCATATCCCCCTCGTTTCTAAAATCTGGATTAAACAGATTGTCTACTAGCGGAGCACTAACAGATTGTGGTGCATGACACTGCGTGCAACTAAATCTCTCATGACTAAGATCCTCTTTTTTGTGTACTATCATCTTAATATCTGTTGTATTAACAACCTCAGATCCATCTTTTTTAAACACTCCACCTGCATGCTTAGCTACTGGTCTAAACGAAGCAAAATGGCTTGATGGGATTGCTGTAGACTGCATAGCCTCTGCAACTTCTGGACTATGGCAACCTAAGCAAGAATTATTATTCGTCGTTATTGGCAGCAACCCCTCAACGCTATGAGGAATCATAGGTGGTGCATTTTCAAATGCACGAGGTATTAACTGCGACTCACCTGGAGCTGCTTGATTGTAAGCCGTAAGCTCCCCTTTTGTAGTCTCCTCGGTAAAGAGATCAGTATCTCTTAAACCAAGGGACTCTTCACTAACAGTACCTTGAGCTATTGCACACCCTGTTGCAATAAAAGCTGCCAATACTACAGTAGCTATTAGTCTTTTTCTACTAAACATCATATCTCTCCTATGCGTTTTTTATTGATATAATTTCTAACACCAAATGAGAGTGCATCATCATCACAAACCTCAACACATCTCCCACAATTGGTGCACTCTCCCGAACTAACATCCCCACTACTCTTTCCAACAAGAAAAAGAATTTGTTTTTCAGGACATACACCTTTACACTTCATGCAAAGCGTACAGTTTGGTTGATTGTGTTTTACTCTTATAAGACTAAACCTAGAACTTACTGAGTAAAACGCACCTAACGGACATATATGACCACACCAGCCATTCTCTACCGCAAAAAGATCAAACAAGAATATTGACAGTACCGCTGCAACCCCCATACCCATACCAAAAACGACTCCCCTATGGAGCATCGAAATCGGAGAGATCATCTCAAAAGCTGCAACACTTGTAATAACTGAGACTATAAGTGTTAACCCTATAATCCAGTACCTAGCACCTCTTCCTATAAAGACTTTTTTTTCTGTTTTATTAAGATACAGAAATCTTCTTAACCAATTTGCTAAATCGGTTACCATGTTAATCGGACAGACCCAAGAGCAGAACGAACGACCCGCAATCATTGAGTAGAATAGAAAAACTATCAAAGCACCCACTAAGACTGTTGAGCTAAGTGCTGCCCCTGCTGCAAGCATCTGCAAAACAGCAAATGGATCAGACAAAGGAACAACTCCTAGCAAAAGTGATGAGCTTAGCGTTCCAGTAAGAATACTCAGTCCGTATGCATTTGCACTAAAATAGAGAACCAATAGTGTTAATTGACTCAACCTTCTTAAGATTAAAAAACGATGGTTTCTAATAAAATCAATCATCAAACAGCCCCGTATCAAGATTTAAAGAGTCCTCTGGTGAAAGCTCACTGATAGGTGTTGTTGTGATAACATCATCCATATCAAGCTCTTCTATGCGTTGTTCATCTCCCTCTTTCCAGCCTTTTATGTAGTGGGCCCCAATACTTCCTTGAGCAACATTATGTGGTAAAACAAAAATAGCTGCTTTTTCGGTCACACAAGCTCTTTCGCACAGACCACATCCCGTGCAGATATCACTATTTACTATTGGTATCAAAAATGCATGTTTTCCTGTTCTCTCATTTCTTCTGTGCTCTAAAAAAATTGCCTCCCCTAAAAGTGGGCAGACCCTATAGCAGGCATCACACTGAATTCCCCAAAAAGCTATACAGGACTCCTCATCCACAACAGCAAGACCCATCCTAGACTTATTTATGTCTAAAATACTCTCGCCATCAACAATACTTGATACACTTTTTTCATCCAAAGCTCCTGTTGGGCAAACAGGAACACAAGGAATATCCGTACACATATAGCATGGGATATCTTTTGGTATAAAAAAAGGTGTCCCTACTGGCTTGTTGTCGCCAGGTTTTGCTATAAGCAAAGTGTCAAATGGGCAAGCGATTGCACACTGACCGCACTTTATGCACATACGCAAAAAATCTGACTCCTGTTTCGCTCCAGGTGGACGCAAAATTAGCGGTGCTGACTTTGCTTCCTCTACATAACCTGTCCAAACCATGCCACCTAATGCCGTTAATCCGACACCACGAGCTACATTAGAAAAAAACTTTCTTCTTTTTGTAATATTAGGTTTTTTTGAATCTGGATTGGTACTCATTTGTTAAATTTTATAAAGCTTTACAGCACACTTCTTGAAGTCTGTCTGTTTTGACATCGGACAAGTAGCATCTAAGCAAACTTTGTTGATAAATACTTTTTCATCAAACCAAGGAACATAGACCGCACCTCTTGGCATTCTATTTCTTCCTCTTGTCTCAACTCTTGATCTTACTCTTCCTCTTCGAGACTCTACCCAAACAAGTTCACCCTGCTTAAAGCCTCTATCTTTAGCATCAACTGGATGCATAAAGCACAATGCCTCAGGAACTGCACGGAAAAGCTCGGGTACTCTCATGGTCATAGTTCCACTATGCTAATGCTCTAGTACACGACCAGTACACATCCACATATTGTACTCAGCATCTGGCATCTCTGGAGGATCCATATATGGTCTTGCAAAGATTTTTGCTTTATTTGCTAAACTCTTCTTAATCTTATCTTTAACTCCAAGAAGATCTCCTTGAGAGAGTGCTTTTGCAAGCGTTCCATAAAATGCAAAATCACCAGTATTGGCTTTTCTTGCATATGGGTCATACTTAGCATTAAATCTCCATTGAGTCTCTTTTCCATCAACCACTGGCCATTTTAACCCTCTTACTCTATGATAAGTATCAAAATCTGCTAAATCGTGAGCTTTTCCTCTTCCAAATATAGCATACTCTTCAAAAAGGTACTTATGAATAAAAAAGCCATAGCCTTTCCACTCTTTACCATCTGAGCCTATCACACCTCTGCTATCCCCTAAGCACTCAGTATCGTCATGTCCAGCTTGAATAGGGTCATTTAAATCTTTTTTATAAGCTCTTGCTCTATCATTTGCAAAAAGAACTTCAAACATAGTTGCATCTTCACTATAGCCCATCGCTTTTGCTTTTGATACAACATCTGGAAGCTTTTTGCCATTTCTTAAAGTTTGCTCACCCCAAAGATCTTTTATAGTAAATCTTTTAGAGAGCTCAACCCACTGCCAAGTATCACTCATAGCATCACCTACTGGCAATACACTTTGTTTCCATAATTGAGTTCTTCTCTCAGCATTACCATACCCGCCCCACTTTTCATATATCATAGCACTTGGTAAAATGAGATCAGAAACTTTTGCTGAGATTCCAGGATATGCGTCTGAGCAAACTATAAAGTTATCCATCTTTCTCGCTGTTTTAATCCATTGATTTGCATTTGCAGTATTTTGCCAAGGGTTGTTAATATTGACCCATGCAAACTTCATAAAACCATCTTCGAGATCTCTAAGAATCTTCATAAAATGTTGATTACCAACTGGATTTAGTGTTGTTTCTGGAATTTTCCATACAGTTTCACATATCTTTCTATGCTTCCCACTTTTTACCATCATATCTGCTGGAAGTCTATGAGTAAATGTTCCAACCTCTCTTTCAGTTCCACAAGCACTTGGCTGTCCTGTCAATGAAAATGCTCCATTGCCTGGTTTTGCTTGTTTGCCAAGTAAAAAGTGAACATTGTAAGATAGAGTATTGCACCAGCTACCACGAGTATGTTGATTCATACCCATCGTCCAAAAAGATACTACTTTCCTATCTTTTTCAACATACAAATCTGCTAGTTGTTGAAGTTTTTGCTTAAAACTATCAAGCGACTCATCAGGATCACCTTTTGAAATTCTAGCAGTATAGTCTAGTGTATAAGGAGCTAAAAACTTCTTATACTCCTCAAAAGAGATCTCCCAATGCCTAAGACCTGCTATCTTATGAGTCATCTTATCTCCAGCCTTATACCCATAAGGAGCAAGAGCGGGTGCCTCTTTTTCAGAAACAATAGTCTCCATCTCTTTGTTTATAATCTCCATCTGTTTTGCCGAGTATTTACCCGCACTTCCATCAGCTCTTACAGGCAGAAGCGACTTCTCGCCAGCTCTTCTCATACCATATCCTGTATTGACCGGGCATGCTGCAAAGACTATATGCTTTTTAACAAAATCCCAATCAATTGCATCAGGATTATTATAAACAATCTCTCTTGCTACATAGTTCCAAAGTGCAAGGTCCGTATTTGGTGAAAATATAATCTCTATATCAGAGAGGTTTGATCCTCTGTGTGTGTAAGTAGAAAGATTTACTACTTTAACCTTATCGGGATTTGTAAGTTTTCTATCCGAAACACGAGACCAAAGAATTGGATGCATCTCTGCCATGTTTGCACCCCATGTTACGACAGTATCAGTCAACTCTATATCATCATAACATCCTGCTGGCTCATCTATGCCAAATGTCTGATAAAAACCAACAACAGCACTTGCCATACAGTGTCTAGCATTTGGATCAATAGCATTTGATCTAAATCCAGCCTTCATCATCTTTTGGGCTGCCACACCCTCCATGATAGTATACTGTCCAGAAGCAAATACACCAATAGCCTCAGGACCACTCTGTTTAAGTGCTTTTTTGATATGAAATTCCATCTCATCAAATGCTCTTTCCCAACTAACTGCCTTAAACCTGCCGTTTTTATCGAACTTACCATCTTTATCTACTCTAAGTAGTGGTTGTCTTAAACGATCTGCACCATACATAATCTTCGCATTAAAATAGCCCTTGATACAGTTCAATCCACGATTGACTGGACTCGCAGGATCACCTTTTAACGCAACAATCTTGCCTCCCCTTGTAGCTAGCATGACACCACAACCAGTGCCACAAAAACGACAAACACTTTTTTCCCACTTCCATCCCGACTCAGCCTGAGCTGCTGCTGCTTTAGCACTTTGTGGTACTGTAATTCCCACCGCTGCTGCTGCACTTGCTGCTGCTGTTGTCTTAAGAAAGTCTCTTCTTGAAAGCG
>CAZLXQ010000068.1:0-6734 GCA_964563675.1 uncultured Sulfurospirillum sp. | reverse complement strand
TATAGCTAAGACTTTGCCACCTTTGGAAGAAAACTCTCTTGCAATCTCCAAAAGTGAAGAGTTTACTACATCAAAGTTATCTGCACTAATATAAAGTTTTTTTTGTATTACAATATCTAGTTCTTGAAGATATTGTAAAATATAAGTAGTCTTACCAACTCCCCTAGCTCCAATGATACCTATAAGTTTGTCAGAATGATTGACAGTTTACCACATGTATCTTTTGTATGTCTGTTTTTGATTCTTTAGGTACTCTAAAAAGTTTTTATGAAGTTGTTCTATCATTTTGCCATCCTGATGGTTTTTTAGAGTATAGCATAGTTTAGGTTAGAGCCTAAACATAATAGATATTTTTTAGGTTCTACCCTAAAACAGCATGACAGATACAATCTGAGAGTCTCTACATGTAGAGGTCTTATCATAAAACTATGAATTTTTCTCTTTTTTGGTTGATCTTTTTCTTTTTGTAGCATCTAGCTCTCTTTTTCTAACACGAATTCCAACTGGGGTAACTTCTAGTAACTCGTCATTTTCTATCCACTCAAGAGCCGACTCTAAAGTCAGTCTGCGAGGCGGAACCAACTTGATTGCCTCATCTGCTCCGCTACTTCTTACATTGCTTAGCTGTTTTCCTTTGATAGGATTTATATCTAGATCATTTGGTCTAGCATGTTCACCTAAAACCATACCTACATAGACTTTTGTTTGAGGCTCTATAAAAAGAGTTCCTCTATCTTGTAGATTAAATAGCGAGTATCCAAGAGCTGTTCCATTCTCCATGGATATTAGTGCTCCATTTTTACGGTGCTCAACACCACCACTATGGGGTCTAAACTCTAAAAATGAGTGATTCATAACACCCTCCCCTTTTGTGTCAGTCAAAAACTGTCCACGAAAACCGATAAGTCCACGAGCTGGGATTTCAAACTCTATGCGAGTCTGTCCATCGCCTGTTGGATTCATAGTTGTCATTTGTGCTTTTTTCTTTCCAAGCTTCTCTATAACTACCCCTGTAAATTCATCTGGAACATCAACTACTAAATGCTCATAAGGCTCCATCTTAACACCATTCTCCTCTTTGATGATAACCTCAGGTCGACCAAGACTAAACTCAAACCCCTCTCTTCTCATATTCTCTGCTAGTATCGTTATCTGGAGCTCTCCACGACCATTTACTTTGAACTTCCCCTCTGTAGTATTTTCATATCTCATGGCGATATTTGTCTTCATCTCGCTCTCTAGTCTCTCATTAAGCTTGTTTGAAGTTACGAACTTACCCTCAAGTCCAGCAAAAGGGGAGTCATTGACAGCAAATACAACACTTAGAGTTGGCTCTTCTATGTGCAAAGGATCAAGCGGCATAGGGTTATTTGGATCAACAATACTATCTCCAACATCAAGTGTTTCAAATCCAGCAATCGCTACGATATCGCCACTTTGTGCCTCATCAATATCAATCCTCTCTAAACCCTTAAAGCCGATAAGTTTTGATATACGACCCTTTAGCTGCTCTCCATTGGCTTTTGCTAACATCACACTTTGGTTCTTCTTTACAGTCCCATTAAAGATTCTCGCAATTCCAATTTTACCAACATAGTTATCATAATCAAGTGTAAAAACTTGAAGTTGAAGCGGATTTTCCACTGTGCCGGTCGGACTTGGAACATGCCTTAAGATTGTGTCAAAAAGAGGGACTAAGTTCTCATTTGCATCCTCCATCTCATACTTCGCATAGCCATCTCTTGCTGCTGCATAAACTATAGGAAACTCTAACTGCTCCTCATTTGCATCAAGAGCGATAAAAAGGTCAAAAAGCTCGTCGATAACTCTCTGGGGATCAGCAGAATCTTTATCAATCTTGTTTATAACTATAATCGGACAAAGCCCTAAAGAGAGTGCTTTTTTTACAACAAACTTAGTCTGAGGCATAACCCCCTCATAAGCATCAACTAAAAGCAAAACTCCATCGACCATCTTTAAAACTCGCTCAACCTCTCCACCAAAGTCGGCATGACCTGGGGTGTCTATGATGTTTATTTTTGTATTTTTATAGTGAATTGCTGTATTTTTAGAGAGGATTGTAATGCCTCTCTCTTTTTCCAAATCATTGCTATCCATCATACGCTCTTCAGTCTGCATGTGTGCTTCAAAAGTGCCCGATTGTTTTAAAAGTTCGTCAACAAGTGTTGTTTTGCCGTGATCAACATGTGCTATTACTGCTATGTTTTTAAAGTTTGTATCCATATTTACTGTCTCCTTCTGAATGGACAAAGCCCATCAAAAATTCCTCTCACTGAAGCTACACTCTTGACAAGAGTTTTTCGTGAAAAAAATCTATTTTTGTATTTTAACCGACATTAGTCTCTAACTGACCTTACGCATTATAATGAGCAAAGCCCATTATAATGGCAGGGGATAAATCCCCTACAACCCCCTAAAGCTACAAAAAGTAGGACTTTTCGAGAAATAAGTGCATAAGGTCAGTCTCTAATTTAAGTTGGATATTATAACTAAAAATTCTTAAAATAGCTACATGCAAGAAAGTGGAACGACTATTGCTTGCATATAAAGCAGAATCTCTTAAAAGGCGACCTATGCAAGATGTATTTACTATTTTATCTGGCAACAGTAGTGCAAAAGCAAAGCCTCTTATAAAAAACTTAAAAGAGAGTAGTGCTGATGGAAAAATTGCTATAAAAGACTTTTTATCCATCATGCTTGCTCAGATAAAAGAGTCTATGCAGGTCTCAAAAAAGCAAAGCAAGATTAGCTTAGAGCCTGATTCTTTAGTGCAACATAGTACAAATATAGACCTAATCATAAAGGGCGAGAAAAAATCTTTTGACAACCATCTTTTAGAAGATCTCTTAAAAATCATATCTCTACTAAAAAATCCTGATGACAAAACTCCATACTTCCCCTCTCTCTCAAACAAGTTTACTAAGCTGATAAATAGTGAAACTGCTTTTAAAGAGCTAAAAAATATAAACAATATAACTGAACTTTTAGCACTCTCAAAAAAGTATAGCTTAGGACTAGAGAGGATATCTGTAAAAAATATAGATATAGAGGCTCTTAAAAAAGAGTTTCCTTTATTGGCCAAAAAAGAGTTTTTTACACTCCCAAAAATAGTTGCTTCAAAAGATGAGAAAGCTTTGTTAGGAGCAAAAAATGAGTCTATACTTTTTGAGAAACTAGAGACAAAACCAGCAGTTCTTCACATAGGTAGCATAGAAAAACTAAAAATACAAACAAAAAATGAACCTACACTTTTTGAAAAGATAATAAGCTCTTCAAAAGAGGAGAAAAAAGAGACAACTGGTGTCGTTACAGAGATTATAAGAGACAAGATCACACAAGAGAAGAGTGAAAATATATCTACAAAGACTATCGAAGAGAGCAAAAAGACTATCAAAATAGCACAAGATGAAGCTCCCAAAGTAGCTGTTAAATTAGAACAAAATGAGATAAAAACAACAGTTGTCAAAGAGGCTTTATATGTAAAGACGGATGGTGAGGTAAATATAAGTGAAGTTGTTAAGTCTAGCGAAGTGAAGATGAGTGAAGTTGTTAAGTCTAGCGAAATGAAGATGAGTGAAGTTGCTAGATTGGGCGAGGTAAGGATAGAGAGTAGCATACTAAAAAAGGGGTTGATAGAGAGTATGTTACAAGGCATTAAAACAGATAGACAAACATCAACTTCGAATGCAAATTTGGCACAAACAACTGAGAGTAGTGAGGCAAAAGCAGAGTTAGTCTCAAACAGAATTGATATAAAACCTCAAATAAAACTTGATAGTCTCTCCTTAAAGTCAGTAGTCCCAACAAGAGAAACACTCAATAGCTTTGCGACAGATCTTAGAGAGAGAGTAGAAAACTATAAACCGCCCATCATGAAGCTGCAGTTAGCACTCAATCCAAAAGGGCTAGGTGAGGTTGATGTGATGATACTAAATAGAGGAAACAACCTATATGTAAATATCTCATCAAACTTAAATACTATGCTACTTTTTACTCAAAATCAGGCGGAGTTTAAAAACTCACTAGTAAACATGGGATTTACAAACTTGGAGATGAATTTTTCTAACCAAAAAGAGAATAAAGAGCATCAACACAACAGCCAAACATCAGCAGAACATAGTAAAGCTTATGATGATGAAGACTTAGATAAAGAGATGACTAGCATAGAGCTTATTGTCCCTAGATATGTATAAAGGAAGATTATGTCAACTGTCGGAATAACACAAAACCTCAATGAACTAGCGGGTGGAAACTCATCTGTACCTATAGCACAAAACCCTAATGCTGTTTTAAAAAAAGATGACTTTATGAAGCTTCTTTTGGTTCAACTTCAACATCAAGACCCAACTGAGCCTATGGATACAGCAACAATCCTTACCCAAACTTCTCAGCTAGCTACTCTTGAATCAGCTACAAACACAAACCAAACTATGGAAAAACTAGTTGCACAATTAAGTGGAAACATGGACATGTCAGCACTCTCAGCGATTGGTAAGATGGCAAGTTTTGGCTCAAATGCTGTTACACTTCCTGAAAATGGCCTAGCTAGATTTGAGATATATTTTCAAAATGAGATTCAAACAGGAACACTCACTATAAGCGATAAAAATGGAAATATAGTAAGAGATATATCACTAGATGAACAAACTGGAAAAAGTGGAGTTTTAGCCTTTGAGTGGGATGGAACAGACAATAGTGGAAACCCTCTTCCTGCGGGATTTTATAGTGTAAACTCAGAGTATCTTGATGTAAATAACGAACAACAAAAGACACAGTTTGGTATCTATCCTGTTGAATCTGTTCGATTTGAAGAGGGCATGGCTCTTATGAAACTTGGCTCATCTTATGTTCCTATGGAATATATAGTAGAGTTTTTTTAGGATAAGCTATGAACTCATCATTTTACAATGGTATTTCAGGAATTAAGTCTAATCAATATGGCTTAGATGTAACTGCTAACAATATATCTAACATCAATACTATTGGTTTTAAAAGTAGTTCTGTAGAGTTTTCAACACACTTCTCAACGGCTCTGTCTGACTCCTACTTTGAAGGAACGCTCAACGATAAAGGACATGGTAGTAAGATAAGTGGGACTGCACTAAATATGTCGCAAGGGATTTTTCAACACACCGACAATGTTTTTGATTTAGCACTCTCCAATGAGGGTTGGTTTGGAATTCAAAGCAAAAACAGTGAAACCCTATATACAAGAGCTGGTGCATTTTCAATAGATAAAAACGGGGATATGGTTGATGTCAATGGCAACTATCTTTTAGGCACAAGTGGTGGAAATATAACTCCAACAACTCTTTCACCGCAGATAATGGAGCAGTTTGGAAGGCACTATGGTAAAAATTCAAATGAACTTGGAGTTGCTAATCAGATATCAAGCATAGCTGATATAGCTCTTGGGAGCGTGGCAAGTCAAACAAAAATAAACCTTCCTAATATACTCTACTTTCCGCCAGAAGCGACTACTATCGTCAACTACTCAGCAAACTTAAACTCTAAAATAGAGATAGATGCAACTCAAATAAATTTAAATCCACTAGATGTAAATAGCACAGTTGACACACTTAACCAAACTATCACTATAAATGGAACCGTCTCTAATACTGCAGAGTTACAAAATCCAAAAGAGGGTGAGGTTGTCTTAGTCAACATAACTGATATAGCAGGAGATACAGCTGAAGCAAGGGCAACTTTGGATAGCAATCTAAATTGGGTAATAAACAGTAAAGATATAAGTTCGCTAGATACAACAAACCCCATAGCAGCGACCGCAAAACTGCAAACCATGCAAGAGATACCAAATGTGGAACACTTTAGCTCAACCATTATCTCCCCAACAGGAGATAGAGATATCCTAGATATGACCTATACAAAAAGAGTTCCACAGTCTGCTCAAGGTAGTGTTTGGGACTCGGCTATACAGATTTTATCTTTTTATGAAAAGTATGATCCTAGTGTAACTTATGACCCGACTCTTTATAAGATAGATAGACTAGCTGGAAAAGTTTATGAAATCATCGACCAGCAAAATGGGGTTGTAGAGTTTGCTAGTAGTGGTGCTCTTTTGAGCTCAACCATACCGACCATGTCAAACAGTGGAACTCCTTTAAATATAGACTTAGGTGAGCCAAACTCATTTACAGGCTTTGTCTCGAGTGCTAATCTAAATATATCTAGAAGTGAAACACACGATGGATATATATCTGGACTTTTAAAAGCTTATGGCATGGACACAAATGGAAATGTAGTTGCTGAGTTCAACAATGGAAGAAGTGTCCCCATAGCAAAAATAGCAGTCTATCACTTTCAAAATGATCAAGGCTTAGAATCTGTGGGTTCTACCATGTTTAGAGAGTCTGCAAATAGTGGAAATGCTATATTTTACACTAATGAAAATGGAGATTTTATACAAAGCTCAAAAATTCTTTCAAAAAAATTGGAGAGTAGTAATGTGGTCTTTGCAGCTGCTTTAACAGAACTAATAATAATGCAAAAAGCATTTGATGCAAACTCAAGAAGCATAACAACAAGCGACCAAATAATTCAAAATGCAATTAACATGAAAAGATAGGAATGATTTTTGCTTTTAATCTAAAATAGAGAATGTAACAAGGATAATATTATGATGAGATCACTATGGGCCGGAGTTTCTGGTCTTCAAGCACACCAAATAGCGATGGATGTTGAAGGTAATAATG
>CAZLXQ010000067.1:0-6817 GCA_964563675.1 uncultured Sulfurospirillum sp. | reverse complement strand
GGAGAAGGTATTCTGTCCCCACTTGTCAAGACCACTTCACAATCTTTTCTTATTCTAATCATCAAGCCACTCCAAGTAGCACAGCTTTAGCATTGTAACACATATTATTTGCACCTTTATAATACGCCTCATCAGGTGTTAAATAATCCAATTATTGTAAATATTGATATATTCTTTGATTCCTCTTCTTGCCTTCTTGGTGGTGGGTCGGTTTTTTAGAAATAGATGGGGCTGAGTGGTTACTGTCATTTTAAAGCCTTGCTGAGTGTGATATAGTATATATTTTATCTTGTGGTTTTAGTTTGCTTATCTAGGGTAGTTTTTAGAGGTGCCCATAATATAATACCCTCAGAAAACTGTTTGTTTTTCTGAGGGTATTATACAGTGATGAAGCGCCTCAAAGATAAAATTAAGAGAGATGATTTTATATTCTCAAGAAAAGAGCAAGGCTATATAATAGAGTAGAAAAGTAACATATTTAATATTTTTTTTATCTTTTTAAAAATTATATCGAAACTTTTTTGAAACTTTAAGCTACAATAGCTATTAAATTTAACATAAAGGATTGAAAATGATAATGAAAAGTTTGCTAAAGAAAGTTCTAGTTAGTTCTGCTTTAACGGCTACGCTCATTAGTGGAGCAGTTGCTTCGGAGCAAAGATATATGATTGCGACTGCAAGCACAGGCGGTACTTTCTATCCTGTTGGGGTTGGAATTGCGACTATTGCTAGTCTTAAGCTTGCAAAAGAGCATAAGATGACATTTTCAGCAATCACAAGTGCAGGAAGTGGTGAAAATATAGATATGATTGATAAGGGCGAAGTTGACTTTGCAATCATTCAGGGTCTTTTTGGCTCAATGGCTTGGCAAGGAAGTGGAAAGTATGAAGGAGAGCCAAGAAAAAATATACGCTCAGTGAGTATGCTTTGGCAAAATGTTGAGCAGTTTGTTGTTTTTAACAAAAAGGCAACTACAGGCAATATCATGGATATGAAAAACATGTATGGTGAGAGATTTTCGATTGGAGCAAGGAACTCAGGCTCAAGAGTCTCAGGAGAGACAATTTTGAGTGCATTAGGCATTGATTACAGCAAAATGAACCTTCAGTTTTTAGGCTATGGACCAAGTGCGACTGCTATGCAAGACAGAAAGATATACGGCATGAATACTCCAGCAGGCACTCCAACAAGTGCTGTAACAAATGCCTATGCAGCAATCGGAGCTGATAAAATTCAGCATTTAGAGTTTAGTGATGCTGATGTAAAAAAGATAAGCAGCGCCTACCCAGTATGGACAAGATATGTCATAAAAGCAGGAACATATCCAGGGCAAAAAAATGATATAAACACCATAGCTCAACCAAACTTGCTTGTTGTTACAAAAGATACTCCAAAGCAGACGGTTTATCTTTTAACAAAAGCTATGTATGAGAACTTGCCGTTTTTAAACACGGTTCACAGAGCAACAATGGTTATGGACATAAACAAGGCTATCTCAGGTCTTCCTATGCCTCTTCATCCAGGAGCCGCAAAGTTCTACAAAGAGCAAGGTATCGATATACCAGAAAGATTATTAGTTAAGTAGTGCTAAAGTTTAACAAAACTAGCGTAAACAAGTTCGCATTTGTTTACGCTATATTTATCTCGATCTTTCACTTCTATCTCAATATACAAGGCGGACTAAGCGATCTTTGGTTTAATGCTGCCCACTTTTCACTTCTAGCATCTTTGGGATTTTTAACCTACAAAGGCTCAAGATACTCAAGTGATGAATTTGTATCAATATTTGATATTTTGTTATCTATATTGGTATTAATTCCTTTTATATATCTTGTGGGTTTTGAGGAGTCACTTTATGAAGTAGCAGGCGGAGATATGCGGTTTTGGGATATAAATATCGCAATTCTATCCATAGTTCTCTCCTTGGAGATAGTTAGAAGAACCACAGGACTTATCATACCTTTTATCATGCTTACTGCTATCGGCTATATAGTCTTTTTTGGACAGTATGTTGATGGTGTGTTTGCGTTTGGAGGTATGGCTTATGAGCGATTTTTGTATCGTATGTATTTTACAGGTGAGGGGTTATTTGGTTCAATTGCCACTATATCTTCTACTTTTGTATTTATGTTTATACTCTTTGCTGCATTTTTACTAAAGAGCGGGGCAGGGGATTTTATAGTCGATCTTTCATCAGTTCTTACCTCAAGATTTCGTGGAGGTGCAGGACATGTAGCAGTTTGTAGCTCCGCTCTTATGGGAACCATCTCAGGAAGTGCCGTAGCCAATACAGTGTCAACTGGCTCAATTACCATTCCCATGATGAAAAAAAATGGCTTTAAGCCTATATTTGCCGCAGGAGTTGAGACGGCCGCATCAACAGGGGGGCAGATTATGCCTCCTATCATGGGTGCTGGAGCTTTCATCATGGCTCAAATCACACAAATTCCTTTTATAACTATCATTACAGTATCAGTTCTGCCTGCTATCCTCTACTTCGCTTCAATCGGATTTTATATCCACATACATGCAAAAAAATACGATATAAAAAAAGAGAAGACAAAAGTCAAGCTACTCCCTATTTTAAGAGAAGGATTTCACTTTTTAATCCCCCTCTCAACACTAGTAGGACTCTTGATATACGGCTTTACCCCAACCTATGCAGCTGGTATCTCCATAGTAGCTATCATAGGGGCATCATATCTAACAAAGAATAAAAAGATGGGAATTAAAAAGATTTTAGAAGCTCTAGCACTTGGAAGCCAAAACATGGTTGTTACAGGTGTGCTTCTTGTTGGTGTAGGTATCATAGTTGGTGCTATCAATATATCTGGAATTGGTATTATCTTCTCTCAGCTCATCATGGAGTGGTCGCAAGGTCATCTTATCATCGCTATCACACTCATAGCTTTAGCTTCACTTGTGCTTGGCATGGGACTTCCTGTAACTGCTGCTTATGTTGTTTTAGCCGTTCTCTCTGCTCCTGCTCTTTTGGGGCTTATGCTCTCTCCTGAGATGGCTGCTTTAGCTGCTGCTGGGATTGTTATGCCTGAGATAACCATGTATCTTCTCTCAGCTCACCTTATCATCTTTTGGCTCTCTCAAGACTCTAACCTTACTCCTCCTGTGTGCCTCGCTGCATTTGCTGCTGCTGGGATTGCTGGGACTCCTCCTATGCGAACGGGAGTTCAATCTTGGATACTAGGAAAAGGTCTCTATATAGTACCTCTTCTTTTTGCTTTCTCTCCGCTTGTAACTGGCAACTGGATAGAAAAGATAGAGGTTTTTGCTTTTGGCATGGTCGGATTTTTAGCTTTTACAGTATTTGTCTCTAATTTTTGGGATAGAAAACTATATCTTTGGGAGAGAGTTGTATTTGCTATAAGCTCTCTTCTTCTTCTTTCACAAGATGCACTTTTTAACTGGGAGAGCCACTTTGAGCTTGTGCCAAATGTGCATATCGTAGGACTTATACTCTTTTGTTGTATAATGACATTTCATAAACTAACAGGAGAAAAGAAATGCAAGATACCATCACTAGACTAGAGAAAAGTGGGTTTGAGGTTCTACATGTAAAGAGCTCTAACGAGGCTTTAAAGTTAGCTAAGGGCTATATCAAAGATGGACTAAAGATTGGTCTTGGAGGCTCTGAAACAGTTGCACAAATCGGGCTTTTAGATTACTTAGTTGCTCATAAAAATATAGATTTATGCAATCAGTATGAGAGCGGTATAGATATGGCAGAAAACTTAAATCGCCGAAGAGAGGGGATTTTGAGCGATCTTTACATCACAGGATGCAATGCTATCACAAAGCAAGGTGAGCTTGTCAATGTTGATGGAAGTGGAAACCGTGTAGCTGCTCAAATCTTTGGTCCTAAAAAAGTCCTTCTTTTTGTTGGAACAAATAAAATAGTAGAAGATTTAGAAGCGGGCTTTAAGCGAATAAGAGAAGTTGCAATTCCAAAAAATTTAGACAGAGTAAATAAAAAAGCGATTGAGATGGGAAAAAAACCTGAGTATACTAGCGACAATATGGCAAATAAGTTCTCCTATGTCAATGGCGATAAAAAAGGCAGAACCACTATAGTGTTGATAGATGAAGAGCTAGGATACTAAAATGTACGACTATCTAGTTATAGGCGGAGGAATTATCGGTCTAAATATAGCAAAAAATCTTAAAGAGAGAGACTCTACATGCAGAGTTGTTTTGATAGACAAAGAACCAACACTTGGACTGCACGGAAGTGGTAGAAATTCTGGTGTGCTTCATGCTGGATTTTACTATACTGCTGACTCCTTAAAAGCAAAATTTACTAGAGATGGGAACAAAGCACTGCACGAATTTTGTAAAAAAAGAGGTCTGCATGTAAACAGATGTGGAAAAGTGATAGTTGCTACGAACGAAGAGGAGTTAGAGGGCTTAGAGGAGTTAAAAAGGCGAGGAGAGAAGAATGGTGTAGAGCTCTCTTGGTTAGACGAGAAGAGTCTATCAGAAAAATATCCGAACATAAAGACATATAAAAAAGCACTATTTTCACCAAATACCTCTACTATAAATCCCAAAGAGCTTACACTAGAGTTTGGCAGAGTGATAAAGGAGATGGGAGTTACGATTTTAACAAATACTGCCTATAAAAAGCGAATAAGCGATACTGAAGTTTTAACTTCACAAGGAAGCATAAAGCACAAGACACTCATCAACTGTGCAGGGCTATATGCGGATAAAATAGCACAAGATTATGGCTTTGCAAAAGATTATACTATCATTCCTTTTAAGGGAATCTACCTAAAAGACAAAGACAACAAAAGTAAACTTGGCACAAACATCTACCCTGTTCCAAACTTGGCAAATCCATTTTTAGGAGTTCACTACACACTAACTGAGAAAAATGAAGCAAAGATAGGACCAACGGCGATACCTGCTTTTTGGAGAGAGAATTATAAAGGGTTTGAAAATTTTAAACTATGTGAGATGAGACAGATACTTTTTTATGAAGCAAAACTATTCTTAACAAATGCTTTTGGATTTAGAAAATTAGCCCTTAGTGAGACTAAAAAGTATATAAAATCACACCTTATAGGATTAGCAAAAAATTTGACACAAAATATGAACCATAAAGGCTATAACTCGTGGAGCACCCCTGGCATCAGAGCTCAGCTGCTCAACATTAAAACACTAGAGCTTGTGCAAGATTTTGTAGTAGAGGGTGATGAAAAGAGTGTGCATGTTCTAAATGCCGTAAGCCCAGCATTTACCTCAGTCATGCCTTTTACAAACTGGATTGTGCAAAACTACTTAAAGACTGACAAAAAGATATAAGCTATGCAGATGGGTGTGTTATCAAACAAAGAGTTTTTAGATAGCTACATCTTAAACAAAGAGCTATGTTTGCTTGCAGGACTCTCTTCAAATTCCTATAGGTTTTGGAGAGATGTAGAGGCAGTTAGATATGATGGATGCAGAGCGGTATTTTTAAAAAAAGAGACTATTTTGAAAAAGTATATAGATATAGCCTCTACATGTAAAGATCTTTCAGGCTTCGTCCACTCTCAAGCATTTTGTAAGTATACAGGCATCGCACCATCGCACCTTGTAGAGAAAAATGGGTCTATCTTGTACAAAAAACTACAAATTATCAACCTTTGTGGCATTAAGCTGGTGAATTTAAAGAGATTTTATGATGATTTGGGATTAGATTATAGCTACAATATCTATGTTGAGAAGTGCAAATACTTTGGACCATTCCCACTAGAAAAAAAGATACAACTTAGCCCTGAAATGTGTTTAGGATACTACTAATCACTATAGACAATAAAAAAACCACTCCGATTGCCAAGCGGATATAAAATTTACGATACCTTTTGTCCATTTTTGCCTCTAATTTTTAATTTGGGAGTGCCCCCGTAATTATATCAGTTTTTTATTGCAAAAGATTACTATTTATGATATAATTGCAATAAAAGGTACTATTATGTCACATGTAGATGTTTTAAAACTACATACACTAAAAGCAACACCCCAAAGACTTTGTGTACTAGATGCACTTGATAGCCATGGGCATGCAACCCTAGAAGATATAGAGAGATTTACTAAAGCAAAGTTTCCAACTCTATCTTTATCAACTATCTATAGAAATATAAATGAAATGTTAAAAAAAGGGATATTGAGCGAGGTTAAAATAGTAAATAAAAAAGAGTGCTATGAGATAACAAAAGAGAATCATGCTCATCTAGTCTGTAAGCAGTGTGGTGGTATAGAGGATTTTAAGATTAATGCTGATGATATTATAAAAAAAGCCCAAACCTCTACAAGCAGTAAGATATATGGCACAACTGTCTCATTTGATACAATCTGCAAAGGGTGTTTAAGCACAAAATAGATATACTTCTTTTGTATATAGAGAGAGGTGTCCGAGCGGTTGAAGGTGCAGACTTGGAACGTCTGTGTGGTTTACTCCACCGAGGGTTCGAATCCCTTCCTCTCTGCCGAAAACACTTCCATAGCCCCAAATATAGGGTTTCAAACAACTTTCAAAAGTAAAAAAACAATAAAATATGAGTGCTATGACAGCTATTAGATTCAATGATGAAATAAAAGTATTTTATAATAGACTAAAGGATAATGAAAAACATACTACTGTAGCTCAGGTTGCTGTTATTAAGAAGTTGATAACTGTAGCTCACTCTTTGTATAAGAATGATTGTGCTTATGATGCAGATTTTTACAATAGACAGTGCGGGAAAAGTGGGGAAATAGCATTGTCTGCTTAAATTGGATTTATTTGTAATTATATAAGGATTGTTGAAGATTTAAA
>CAZLXQ010000066.1:0-6832 GCA_964563675.1 uncultured Sulfurospirillum sp. | reverse complement strand
ACTTTTTCCAGTTCTACGCTTTTTATCTGCTCGAAACCTGGGATTGTTGCTTTTAATTCAAAAGTCATTGTTTTCCTTAGCATAATTTTGGTTTAATTATACCCCATAAATCGGTAAATTTGAAAAAAAATCAACTTTTATCTTCCAATAACAAAAAAAGGTGTATAATCTTCTTTTTTAAAGGAGTTTTATATGAAAGCCATAATATCTATTTTTGTTATATTTGCTTTTTTTGGGTGTGCTGATAAAAAAACTGTAGCTTTTAACAAGCCCGCTCTTTATTGGTATGCAGAGATTATAGAGAGTATAAAAAACTATGATTTGGATGAGGCTGGTAACCTTTTTGTCTCTCTTTCTAGTGAGCATGTAGCATCCCCTTTGTTGCCAGAGGCTATGATGATTTTAGCTCAAGCTCATATGGAGGAGGAGCAGTATCTGCTTGCGAATTTTTATCTTGATGAGTATATAAAGAGATTTGGTACTGCAAAGAGGAGTGAGTATGCTAGGTTTTTGAAGATAAAAGCAAACTTTGAATCTTTTCCAAATCCCAACAGAAATCAACAGCTCCTGCTTGACACTATAGAAGAGACACAAGAGTTTATAGATAGATACCCAAACTCACAGTTTAGACCTATGGTTGAGACTATGTTTGTAAAACTTAAGCTTGGTGAGTATTTTATGGTGCAAAATATAGCTGATTTGTATGCTCGTATAGACAAGCCGATAGCTGCAAAAATCTATCAAGATATATTTGATAACTCATCACTAAAAAATGCAAATATGATAAAACCACATATACCTTGGTATAGATCTTGGTTTGAAAATTAAAGGAGAGAGATGAAATTGACCGATTATGACTCATTTCCGTCGGATTTACCGATAGTAATAGAGGATGAGCTATTTTTATACCCATTTATGATAAGCCCTATCTTTTTAGATGACGAAGAGAATATAGAAGCGATAGATAAGGCACTTAGAGAGAACTCGCTCATCATGATATGTTCAGCAAAGAGTGGACAAGAGAATTTAAGGGATTTTGAAGCTATCTATAAAGCGGGAGTAATTGGAGCTGTTATGAGAAAGGTAATGCTTCCTGATGGGAGAGTCAAGATACTTTTTCAGGGCATGACAAAAGGCAAGATAGTGGCACAAAAGAGCTTAAAACCACTTGTAGCAACGGTAGATTTGATAAAAGACAGTTTTGTTAGAACCCCTAAAAGTGATGCTGTTGTTTCTGTTTTGAAAGAGAAAGCTAGAGGCTTATCTATGGTTAGTCCACTTTTCCCTCCAGATTTATTAAAAACTATAGAGGAGAATAGAGACATCAATAGAGTTTGTGATCTCATAAGCAGCACAATGCGGCTTAAAAAAGAGCATGCTTATGCACTTTTTATTGAGACAGACTCAGAAGCTAAGGTTTTGATGCTTATCGAGCATCTCATAGAGGCGATTGAGACACATAGACTTCAAAGAGAGATAAAGGCAAAAGCTCACTCAAGGATAGAAAAGGTAAATAAAGAGTACTTTTTAAAAGAGCAGTTAAAGCAGATACAGCAAGAGTTAGGAAGCGACAATCAAAGAGAAGAGGAGATAGAGGAGTATCGCAAAAAACTAGAAGCTAAAAAAGGCAGTATGGAGGAAGATGCTTACAAGGAGATAAAAAAACAGATAGACAAATTGGGTCGTATGCACCCAGACTCTAGTGATGCAAACATGATACAGAGTTATCTTGATTGGGTCATTGAGATACCATTTGGCTCTTTGTCTAAAAAAAGTCTTAATATACTTGAGGTTAGACGACAGCTTGATCGTGATCACTACTCTTTAGAGAAGCCAAAAGATAGAATTGAGGAGTATTTTGCAGTTCGTGAACTTCTTGCTAAAAGAGGCATCAAGCCAAAAGAGGGAAGTGGGGCAATTTTGTGTTTTACTGGACCTCCAGGGGTGGGTAAAACATCTCTTGCGAACTCAATCGCTGAGGCACTTAAGAGAAAACTTGTGCGGATTGCACTTGGTGGGCTTGAAGATGTCAATGAGCTTAGAGGGCATAGGCGAACCTATATAGGAGCTATGCCAGGGCGAATAGTGCAAGGCATCATTGAAGCAGAGCAGATAAATCCTGTTGTAGTTTTAGATGAGATAGATAAAGTTGCTAGAAGCTTTAGAGGAGATCCTACTGCTGTTCTTTTGGAGGTGCTTGATCCTGAACAAAACAATAAGTTTCGAGATTACTATCTGAACTTCAATATAGATTTGAGTAAGATAATTTTCATAGCAACTGCTAACGATATAGGTGCTATTCCAGCTCCGCTTCGTGATAGGATGGAGTTTATATTTTTAAGCTCTTATACTCCTCAAGAGAAGTATGAGATTATGAGAAAATATCTTGTGCCTCAGGAGCTAAAAAAGCATGGATTAAAACGAACAGAAATCTCTTTTACAAAGGGTGCGAGTGAGACAATTATAGCAAACTACACTAGAGAATCAGGGGTAAGAAATCTAAGAAGAAGAGTGGCTGAGATACTAAGAAAAGTTGCAAAACAGATTCTTATAGACCCAGACACAAAAAAAATATCGATTGGTCAAAAAAACATTGAAGAGTATCTTGAAAAAAAGAGTTTTGAGATAGAGGAGCGAGATAAAAAAGATGCGATTGGTCAGGTCAATGGATTGGCTTGGACTAGTGTTGGTGGAGATGTTTTAAAGGTTGAGGCTACTAAGATAAGAGGTAAGGGAGTGATGCAGATAACGGGTTCTTTGGGAGATGTTATGAAGGAGTCAGCAAGGATCGCTCTTAGTGTTGTTAAAGTTCTTATTGATGAGGGTAAAATCGATATTGATAACTCACTTATACCTTTTACAGCTAGAGAAAAAAGTGAGAAAGTAGAGGTAGAAGATAGCGAGATGTATAGAAGGTTTGATTTACATCTACATGTGCCTGAGGGTGCAACTCCAAAAGATGGACCTAGTGCTGGCATCACTATGGCAACTGCTATGGCTTCGCTATTTTCAAATAAAAAAGTAAGATGTGATGTTGCTATGACTGGTGAGCTCACGCTTACAGGAAAAGTTTTGCCTATAGGGGGACTAAAAGAGAAACTAATCGCAGCCTATAAAGCTAAGATAACTACTGCTTTAATTCCAAAGAAAAACTATGAAAATGATTTAAAAGATATACCCCAAGAGGTAAAGTCAAAGATGAAGATAATACCTGTTATTAGAGTTGAAGAGGTTTTGAAGTATGCTATAAGTGAGTTTTGAAAACTCACTTATTTTTAAAATCTAGCCTTGAAGTTGATCAAACGGGTGAGATACGACATTTTTTCTGTCGATAACATATGGTATAAGTGCCGTATGTCTTGCCCTTTTGATTGCAAGTTCAACCATCTCTTGATGTTTTTTACAAGTTCCACTTAAGCGACGAGGCATGATTTTGTATCGCTCTGATAGAGCTTGTCTTAAAAGTTTTGTCTCTTTGTAGTCTATGTACTCAATTTTTGCTTCACAATATTTACAATATTTTCTAGCATACTTTCTTTTTTCTGGTGCCATTATATAATCCTTTTACCTATATGTCTATTGAGAACCTAAAAAGGTATCTCATCCTCATCTATATCAATCTCGGGCATTTTGTTATCAGCAGGTTTACTGCTTGGCTGAGCTTGTTGCGGTTGAGAGTTGTTATAGTTACTTTGTCGTTGTGGAGCCTGATTGTAGCTACTATCTCCACTTTGGTTGTCATCACGACCTCCAAGCATCTGCATGTTGTCAACAGTAACAGAGTGTTTGCTTCTTTTGTTGCCATTTTGGTCTGTCCACTGATCAAACTTTAAGCGACCCTCTACGAGCACTTTTCTTCCACGACCAAGATATTGATTTGCAACTTCAGCGGTTCTTCCAAAAAAAGTGATGTCTATAAAACATACTTCCTCTTTTTGCTCGCCCATTTGATTTTTGAACTTTCTATTGGTTGCGATCGCTGTTGAACAAACTGCAGTTCCGCTTGGTAGGTATTTTAGTTCACAATCTCTTGTTAAATTTCCTACTAGAATCACTTTATTGAACATCTTAAACTCCTTGGATTAAGTTTCTGTTATCTCTTCTTTTTTTGCTACTTCTTTTTCGACCTCTTCAGTCGTTACCTCTTTAGTAGTTTCTTGGGCTTTAGTTTCAACTTTTGGAGCAAATTTTTCTACAGCTCTATTCCAATGTTTAATCTCTTTTTGCTTCTCATGCTTAACAGTCATAAACTTTATAAAATCTTCGCTAATGCGGATAATTCTCTCAATCTCTAAGATTGAGTCTGCTGGAGCTTCAAAGTAAAAAATACCGTAGTATCCTCTTTTAAACTTTTGAACTTCATAGGTAAGTCTTCTTGTGCCTATATCTTGAAAGGCAGATATAACTGCACCATTTTTCTCTAAAATCTCTTTTAGGTAATCAATTTTTGCTTTTGTTTCCTCTTCAGCTAGTGTTGGCTTGAGAGTAAAAAGCAGTTCATATTTTCTTGTCACTGTTTTTCCTTGTGGATTAGACTTTACGCTATGTGCATAAAGCAAGAATATGACCGATATAAAATCAGTACGAATGCGGATTGTACTATAAGTAACTTTGAAGTTTTATTAAAGAGGATATAAGGTATGAGTTTTTATCTAGTTTTTTTATTTTCTTTAGTGCTAGCTCACTTTTAATTAGATGCTCTAGCATGTTTTTGTAGCTTATTGTATCAAGCTTTATGCTCATGTCTGCTCTTTTTTTTGCTAACAAAGGTGGAAGAGGGTAGCCAAGAATTGCTCTAGCATCAAACGAGCCATGTATCTTGATGTACATGTGAAAAAGAAGCAGTTGGCTTAAGTAGCCTTGTATCGCATTTATGACTCTCACTTCATCTGCTCCACCGCTCTCACAAAGTCCAGCAAAAGAGCTTTTTATATCCTCTTTTTTTAACAACTTTTCTATAAAACTATCAAGCCCAACTAAGCCTAGTCCATAAACAACCCTGTCAACATCAGCCAAGCCTATCTCTTTGTCAAATAAAGAGAGTTTTTCAAACTCATTGACGCATAGAGATAGATTTTCAAGTTGTAGTAGGTATAGATGCTGTAAAGCGTATCGGCTTATGTCTAGTCCGACCTCTTTTGCCTTTATCTGTAGAAGATTTATAGCCTCACCAAGGTTTGGCTTGAAAAATCTAACAAAATTTCTTTTAAATGATTTTGCTAGATTTGCCGCTTTTTTCGACTCTCCAAAATATTGAAAAAGAAAAAAATTACTATCGCATTTTTCACAAAAGTCCACTAGAGTATCTAGCTCCTTTTTTGGTATAGTTTTGTCAGTCTTTATGACAACTATATTTTGCCCACCAAAGAGAGATGATTGACTTAAGTGGTTTTTCGCTACTGTAAAGCTATACTCATCATAGTGAAGTAGTAGTTTCTCATCGCCATCTAAGCTCCAAGCCTCTACTATTTTTTGTGCAAAATAGTTGTTTTGATAGTCGCACTCGCCATATACAAGCATAGCTCTTGCTAGTCTATTGCTGTTTAGTTGATTTTCAAAATCTCTTTTATACATGTACGATTTTTCCATATACTCTAGCGATCGCTATATCAGCTTCTACTATCCTAATCATAACTCTCTCAAATAGCTCAGCCTCCTCATCAAGCAAAAATATCCTAGCCCCCACTACCTCGTCATCTAGCTTTGCTATAGGATTTCTTGATATATCTGTTACTATCGCTTTTACATCTTCGCCAATTCGCTCAAATGCCCATCTTGCAAATTTTCTATCCATGTAGTCCCATGTTACTTTATCACTCTCTCGTTCAAGATTGCTTATACTCTCACATAGAGAGTCAATATCTCTAAGCAAAAACTCTTTTCGTTTTTTATCGCTTTTTAAGTCAGCTTTTAAAAGCCTGTGAAGTGTTAAGTCGCTATATCTTCTTATGGGCGAGGTAAAGTGAGTGTAGCTACTAAACCCTAAGCCAAAATGCCCCTTGTTTTGAGGCTCATATACTGCTTTTTGTTGAGCTTTTATGATAAGCTTATCTACCTCTTCACGGATATCTATCTCATCTGCTTTGTTTTGAATTCGTTTTATAAGAGGCGGAATTTCAGGACTAAATCTTTCATGTATCCCCACAAACGCTAAATCCTCAAGAAGTGCTTCTATCTTTGGGAGAGTTGGCTCACCGTGAGTTCTAAACACTCCATAATCCAATCTTTTTGCAGCCGCTTTGTTTGCTAAAAGCATACAGTCCTCTATGAGAGAGTGAGAAGCTGTCTCTTTTTCGGTACGAGTTGATACTAGGTTTTGTTTCTCATCAACCACCATCCTGATATCAGATGAGCGAAATTCAAAAGAGTCTTTAAGTCTCTTTTGTCTAACTTTTTTCATAAAGTCATTGAGTGGTAGGAGTGATTTTAGTATGGTTTTGTCTATATTTCGCTGTTTTGAAAAATCACCCTCTAAAAAACTATCTATCTCTTCATAAGTGTATCTTCTTTTGGAGTGAATAACAGCATCTAAAAGCTCCTCTTTTATGGGTGCATAACTCTTTTTGTCAAGTGTGATTTTAAAGACAAATGCTAGTCTATCCTCATCTGGTTTTAGTGAGCAGATATTTTCACTCAAACTTCGTGGAAGCATGGGTATTGATTTGTGAGGAAAATAGATAGAAAACCCTCTTTTTCTAGCCTCTTTATCTATATGCCCCATATCATAAAGATACTCACTAACATCAGCAATAGCAACAAAAAGAGTTGTGGTTTTTGTATCAAAATAGACCGCATCATCAAAGTCTTTAGCATCAACGGGGTCAATAGTACA
>CAZLXQ010000065.1:0-6953 GCA_964563675.1 uncultured Sulfurospirillum sp. | reverse complement strand
GTTATTGACAAAAAATCTTACAAACTTCTCCATAAATACCCCGATAGTTAATTCAAATATCCTACCATAAGTTTATTAACAATAGTGCCTCTAATCTCAGATACTGCTCACTCTTCTATACTTTGAAGCTCTCCTGTTTTTTATTACAAGGCAAAATGATTGTGAACTAAGTTAAAATTGGATAAAATCATATAAAATACAGGAGTATATATTGCAACACCTAATCAATACTAGAGATTTTTCGATAGATGAGGTTAATGTACTTTTTAAGAGAGCTCAAGAATTTTTGGATGAGAGGTCTAGAGATTTGCTAAAGAATCGTATGATTATCACTATCTTTTTTGAGAACTCGACAAGAACTCGTAGCAGTTTTGAGGTGGCTGCAAAAAGACTTGGGGCAAATGTGGTTAGTCTTGATGTCTCAAAAAGCTCATCAAGCAAAGGCGAGACCCTGTTTGATACTGCTGCAAATCTTGATGCTATGAGCCCAGATGCCATCATAGTGAGACATAAAAACTCAGGTGTTCCTCACAAGCTCTCAAACTATGTAAGCTGTCCAATTTTAAATGCAGGAGATGGTCCTCACGCTCACCCTACACAAGCCCTGTTAGATCTTTTTACGATGACAAGATACTTTAAAGATTTAAAAGGTGTGAAGATAGCGATAGTTGGAGATATAAAAAACTCAAGAGTGGCAAATAGCAACATAGAGCTTCTAGTAAGATACGGTTTAGATGTTACACTAGTAGCCCCTCCTCATTTTTTGCCTCAAACAAGCTTAAAGACAAGTCATAATATCAAAGAGGTTATTGATGATGTTCAGATTATCATGAGCCTAAGAACTCAAACTGAGAGGCATAAAAATCAGATATATGGTTCACTAAAAGATTATGCTATGGACTTTTGTATCACTGAAGAGCTAGTTGGAGATAGGGATATAATCTTGCTTCATCCAGGACCTGTTCATAGAGATGTAGATATTGATGATGCGATGTTAAGAGATCCAAGGTGCAAGGTACTAGAGCAGGTTAAAAATGGGGTTGCAATTCGCATGGCAGTATTGGAAAAGTTGATTGTTTGATAGGCTAAATGAGTATGGCAAAAAGAGAAAACCTATCTTTTTTGCTATTGATTTTGAAGCGAAGAGTTGGATTTTTGAAGATAAGAGTGTGCAGTTTAAGTTAGAGGATTTTCAAAACTATAAAAGTGATAAAACTTATAAAAAAGTGAAGATTAAAAACCCTCTACATGTAGGCTTCAAGGAGTATAAAAAAGCACTAAGTAGAGTAAAGCAGGAGATAAAAAGTGGCAATACATATCTTCTAAATCTTACATTTGAAACCAAGTTAGACGATGATACAGACTTAGAGGCTATATTTTACAGTGCAAATGCCCCGTTTAAACTACATGTAAAAAATAGATTTGTCTGCTTCTCTCCTGAAAGGTTTGTACAAATCAAAGAGAACCAGATAAGCACATACCCTATGAAAGGCACTATTGAAGCGAGTACTCCTCATGCGCTAGAGCAAATTTTAGCAAATCAAAAGGAGATGAGTGAACATACTATGGTAGTTGATTTGTTGAGAAATGATCTCAGCATTATGGGAACAGACATAGAGGTGGAAAAGTTTAGATACATAGACAAGATAGATGCGGGAGAAAGAGAGCTATTGCAAGTTAGCTCAAAAATCACAGCCAAACTAGAAGACAATTGGCACGATAGACTAGGAGACATAATCTCATCAATGCTTCCAGCAGGCTCTATCACAGGAACTCCAAAAAGAAAAACTGTAGAGATAATCAAGCATATAGAGAATTATGAAAGAGGCTTTTTTACAGGTATTTTTGGCTATTATGATGGCAAGAGTTTTGATAGTGCCGTGATGATTCGTTTTATAGAAAAAAAAGATAGTGGATATGTTTTTAAGAGCGGTGGGGGCATTACTATCGAGAGTGATGAGCTAAGTGAATACAAAGAGATGAAAGATAAGGTTTATGTACCAGTTTAATCTTTCTCATACAACCTTTTAGGTAAAATAGAAAAAATCTCAAGGATCTTTATGGGTATAGTTGATGGAAAAGTTTGGACATTTGGCAATAATATCGACACAGATTTAATAATCGCAGCTCGCTATCTAAGCACTTCAGACCCCAAAGAGTTAGCAAAGCATGTCATGGAGGATGCAGACCCAACTTTTAAAGATAGAGTAAAAAAAGGTGATATAATCGTTGCGGGTGAGAATTTTGGATGTGGCTCATCTCGCGAGCATGCTCCTATCGCTTTGAAAGCTGCTGGCATTAGTGCTGTAGTAGCAAAAAGCTTTGCAAGGATTTTTTATAGAAATGCCTTCAACATGGGGCTTCCTATCTTTGAGCTTGAGCAAACCTCGCAAATAAAAGAGAATGATACTATAAGGATTGATATGAATAGTGGAACAATCCAAAATAAAAACAGCAATAAGGTCTATAAGTTTACACCAATTCCAGAGTTTATGCAGGAGCTTGTTAGATGTGGTGGACTTATGGACTATGCTAAAAAGGGCAGATAATGAAAAGCTATAAGATTGCAGTTATAAAAGGTGATGGGATAGGTCCTGAGATAGTAGATGAGGCTATAAAAGTTTTAGATGCCGTTAGTTTTAAAGAGGAGTTTGAGCTTAGCTATAGTGAGTATCTTATGGGTGGAAGTGCTTATGATATGATGGGCAGTCCACTACCTAAAGAGACGATTGATGGATGTAAAGCGAGTGATGCTATACTTTTTGGTGCTATTGGTGGAGAGAAGTGGGATACTCTTGAGCGACATCTTCGTCCTGAGAGTGGACTTTTAAAGCTTAGAAAAGAGCTAAACTTGTTTGCCAACCTTAGACCAGTTAGTGTTTTTGATGAGCTGATTGATGCAAGTACGATTAAGCCTGAAGTCTTAAAAGGGGTTGATTTGCTGATGGTTAGAGAGCTTACTGGTGGCATATACTTTGGAGAACCTAGAGAAAAAAATGAGACAAAAGCATACAACACAATGGTTTACACAAAAGAGGAGATAAAAAGAATCGCGATAGTCGCATTTGAAAGTGCTATGAAAAGACGAAAATCAGTTTGCTCTATAGACAAGGCTAATGTCCTTGAAGTTAGCCAATTTTGGCGTGAAACTGTAGAGGAAGTAGCAAAAGATTATCCTGAAGTAACTTTGTCTCACATGTATGTTGACAATGCAGCGATGCAGCTTATAAGAAATCCAAAAGAGTTTGATGTGATGCTTACTAGCAATATATTTGGCGATATACTAAGTGATGAGGCGAGCATGATTTGTGGCTCAATTGGACTTCTTCCGTCTGCCTCAATTGGTGGTAAAGTAGGGCTTTTTGAACCTATACATGGCTCAGCTCCTGACATTGCAGCTCAAGGCATTTCAAATCCGATAGCTACAATCCTAAGTGCTGCTATGATGCTTCGTTTTGCTTTTGATGAACAAAGTGCAGCAAACAAGATTGAAAAAGCGATAGAAAAAGCACTCAAAGAGGGATATAGAACAAAAGACTTATCAGGATATGGAGTAAAAGAGGTCTGCTCTACTACTGAGATGGGCTCAATCATCGCGGATTATGTAGTGAAGATATAATGAACATGCAAAAGCTCCTGTTTTGTACTTTAATAAGAGAAATTTTCAAGGAGCTTTGCTTCTTAAAAAGAAAACAGTAAAATGAAAACTTTGACACTCGCCTCAATATATGAACTTCAGGGTTTAAAAAATCAAGCCCTAGAGATATACAAAGAGTTATTAAAAAATGATTCAAGCAACAAAGAGGCGAAGATTGCCATAAGAAGACTTTCAGGTATTCGTAAGAAGTATCTACATGTAAATGAAGATATGAAAAATTTTTTTATAAAGATGGATAGTGAAGTAGAGTTTTTAGAATTTGAAAGGTGGCTTGTTAAATGGAGTTAAAAGATATGATTTTATCGACTTTGGCAGAGTTAGAAGATGATGATGTTGAAGCTAAAAAAACAATAAAAAAGGAAGAAGAGGTAGTTAAAGAGCCTACGCATAAAACCTTAAATGATGAGAGGCATTTTTGCGAGAGCATGAGAGAGCGCATACTTGTTCTATTCGAGGGTTTTCAATCACCAAACAATAAAAGCATTGAATCAAAAATTGATTTGACTTTGAACTTTCTAGAGTACTCTTTAGCAGTTTTAGATGAACGATTAGAAAAACTTGATAAAAGATAAATTTCCACTAGATTTACAGCTTGAAATTAAAAAAATTGCAACTCTATTGTCACCATACACCAAGCGAGCATACCTTGTAGGGGGCTGTGTTCGTGATGCCATGCTTGCCAATAAAACCGAAGATTTAGATATAGAGGTTTACGATATAGCTCCTAATGAGTTTGATGAACTTATGAAAAAAAATGGTGCTTTAGGAGTGGGGAAGAGTTTTTTTGTCTATAAGTTGGGAGCTGTCGACTTATCGCTTCCAAGAGTTGAGCAAAAAGTAGGAATTGGGCATAAGGCATTTGAAGTTGAAGTTACAGATGATGAAAAAGTAGCCTCAAAAAGGCGAGATTTTAGTATGAATTCTATGATGATAAATATATTTACTGGCGAGTTTTTGGATTTTTGGGGTGCTATGAAGAGCATTGATAGAAAAAAAATCTCTCTTATAGATGAAAACAGCTTTAAAGAGGATAGTTTAAGAGTTTTAAGAGCCGTACAGTTTAGTGCTAGATTTGGCTTTAAGATAGAGGATAAAACTCTTGATGTGATGCAAAGTATTGATTTGAGTGATTTAACGAAACCTAGGATTTTTTGGGAGCTTGAGAAACTTTTTGTAGCTAAGCATTTAGATTTGGGATTTGACTATATGTATAGACTTGGATTATTTGAAAAACTCTTCGCATGTAGGATAGATTTTAGAGATATAGAAAAAGTAAAGATTAAGCTAAGGCAGATAAACTTTGTAAAGGAGTTAAGAGCGTACTATTTTTTCTATATTGTTGCAAATATGTGTGGGTTTAATCCATATGAGTGGCTTAAAAAACTCGAAGCTCCTAATCAGTACTTACGAATTTTCAAATACCAGCCTTTTATAGATGAAGATTTAAGCGACAAAGAACTACTAAAAATTGCCATAGACTTGCCTATAAAAAAGTGGTTAGGCAACTATAGAAAAGGTGTAGTAAAGCAAGCAAAAAAACTTGCTATTTATGAGAGTGTTTTTACTGGTGGAGTTGTAGTTGCACAGGTTATAGAGGATGGTTTTTTGAAAGAGGAGATAAAAAAAGAGTATAGAAGAAGGGTGCTGGAGAAGATCGATGAGTAGTTATATTTTGAAGATTGATTGTTCAGATGCTAAAGGGCTGATATATAAAATCTCAGATATTATCTTTAAAAGTGATTTGAATATCGATAAAAATGATGAGTTTGTTGATAGTGAAAATTGTCGATTCTTTTTTCGTGCTATAGTAAGTGGTGAGATTAAAAATGGCGACTTGGTTACTAGGCTAAAAAAAGCTATGCCTAAAGATGCCGATATAATATTGAGTAAAAAAAGAAGAAAAAAGATAATCATCATGGCAACCAAAGAGTCTCATTGTCTAGGTGATTTGCTTTTAAAAGAGTATAGTGATGAGCTTAATGCTAAAGTTGTAGCAGTTGTGTCAAACTATGACTATTTAAAAGGCCTTGTTGATAAGTTTGAGATACCTTATCACTATGCTTCCCACGAAGGCATGAATAGAGCCGAACATGAAAGCGAAGTGTTAAAAGTATTGCAAAATTATGAGTATGACTATATAGTTTTAGCAAAATACATGAGGATACTATCAAGTGATTTTGTAAAAAGTTTTAAGGGAAAGATAATCAATATCCATCACTCTTTTTTACCAGCTTTCATAGGTGCAAATCCCTACAAACAAGCTTTTCAGAGGGGTGTAAAGACGATCGGGGCGACTGCTCATTTTGTTACAAGCGACCTTGATGAAGGGCCGATAATAGCTCAAGATGTTATCAATGTAACTCATGAGTTTAGCTGGAGAGACATGCAAAAAGCTGGGCGAAATGTTGAAAAAGTAGTGCTTTCAAATGCACTTGATCTAGTTTTTGAAGATAGAGTTTTTATATCACAAAATAAGACGGTAATTTTTTGATGTTTAATGTTGTCTTAGTTCACCCACAAATCCCACAAAACACTGGAAGTATCGGGCGTTTATGTGTCAATACCGACAGCAAACTTCATATAGTAAAGCCGGCTTGCTTTAAGATAAGTGACAAAAGCGTCAAAAGGGCAGGTTTGGATTATTGGAACTTGCTTGATGTTACTGTATGGAAAAGTTTGGATGATTTTTTAGCTGCCAATGCAGAGAAGAAGGATAGTTTTTACTTTGCAACTGCAAAGTGCGACAAACCATACTTTAAAGTTAAGTTTAAAAAAGATGCTTTCCTCTTTTTTGGAGGAGAGTCAACGGGGCTTCCAATAGAGCTTATGCAGATAAAGTGGGAAAATGCCATCACAATCCCTATGAGCAAAAACGGAAGAAGCCTAAATCAAGCAGTAGCGGCTGGCATAGTACTTTATGACGCTATTCGCCAAAACTACTCAGACTTCTAGTGGTATACGATATAGCCATCATCGGAGCGGGGACGAGTGGTCTTATGTCTGCCTCTTGGTTACCCGATAGGAGTATAGCTATCATAGACACTAACTCTAAGATTGGGTTAAAGATACTCGCAAGTGGCGGTGGAAAATGCAATATTACCAATCAAAATGTCACTTATAAAAACTATCTTGGAGACAAAGAGTTTATTGAAAAAGCACTAAATAACTTCACCTCAAAATACCTTTTAGAGTTTTTAGATAAGTTTAAGCTAGAGATTGAAATTAAAAAATATGGGCAATATTTTTGTAAAAATTCTGCTAAAGACTTAGTTAGTATTTTTAAAAAACTAACCTC
>CAZLXQ010000064.1:0-7197 GCA_964563675.1 uncultured Sulfurospirillum sp. | reverse complement strand
GGATGGATTTTACTATGTTTATGCAGCAGATGATCAATGGCTTTAGCCTTGGTAGCATGTATGCACTGATAGCTATCGGTTATACGATGGTTTATGGAGTTTTGCGTCTCATCAACTTCGCTCATGGCGATATTATGATGGTTGGGGCATTTTTAGGTTTTTTTGGTATGGCGATTTTAGGTTTACCATTTTTTGCTGCTGTTCTTTTAGCAGTAGTCGGCTCTTCGATGTTAGGAATGCTAACAGACAAGATAGCCTATAAGCCTCTTAGGAGTGCTCCAAAAATTTCACTTTTGATTACTGCTATTGGCATAAGCTTCTTTTTACAAAATGCTTTCAATATCCTGTTTGGAGGAACTCCAAGAGCTTTTCCTGTACCTGAGTATATGGAGATAATCATAAGAGTAGCAGGACTTACTTTTTCGGTCGCCGCTTTGATGGTGCCGATTGTTACACTTGTTCTACTTTTAGTAATCCTTTGGATTTTATATAGAACAAAGTATGGTATGGCTATTCGAGCTCTTGCTTTTGATGTAGATACTGTAAATCTTATGGGAATTGATGCCAATAAAATCATATCAATGGTTTTTGCAATAGGATCAGCCCTAGCAGCAATCGGCGGAATTTTTTGGGTCATAAATTACCCTTCAGTTGAGCCTATGATGGGAGTTCTTATAGGGCTTAAAGCTTTTGCCGCTGCTGTTGTTGGAGGTATTGGGAGTGTTGGCGGTGCTGTGATTGGTGGATTTATCATCGGGTTTACTGAGGTTGTTGTAGTAGCATTTATGCCAGAACTTGGTGGATATAAAGATGCTTTTGCTTTTATCCTTTTGATTTTAGCGCTTATCTTTAAGCCAACAGGGATTTTGGGTTACGATTTTGAAAAGAGTAGATTTTAATCATGAGTATAGCTATAAAAAAAGATCAATGGATAAACTTAGCCATCGTTGCATCAGCACTATGGTTTATATGGTTTGCTAGCAATAACTTTGATGCATACACAGTAAGAATTTTAAACAATATAGCAATTTTTATCATACTAGCAGTTAGCTACAATCTTATAAATGGAGTTACAGGTCAGTTTTCACTAGAACCAAATGGCTTTGTTGCGATTGGGGCTTATGTGACAGCTCTGTTGCTACTTGATAGTGATGCAAAGATGTTTCAGTATGATATAGCAGACCCATATCCGTGGGTACTCGCGGTGCAGTCCAACTTTATATGGGCTCTATTTTTCTCTGGTCTATTTTCGGCCTTGCTTGCTTTTGGACTATCTTTTCCAGTCTTTAGGGTAAGAGGCGATTATCTAGCTATAGTCACTCTTGGGTTTGGTTTCATCATCAAAATCTTAGCTATAAATAACCCAGAGATTACAAATGGATCTTTAGGCTTGATAGATATACCCGCATACTCCAATCTCTACTGGACAGGGGGAATTGCCATATTGACAGTTATAGCTATCGCCAATATAGTAAACTCAAAGTATGGAAGAGCTATGAAGGCAATCCGTGATGATGAAGATGCTGCAATCGCTATGGGTGTGGATGCTTTTAGGGTAAAGACTTTCGCTTTTTGCACAAGTGCATTTTTTGAAGGGGTTGGTGGAGGACTTTTGGCCGCGCTGCTTACAACTATATCTCCTGATTTATTTACATTTTTCCTTACATTTCAACTGCTTATCATCATTGTTTTAGGTGGGCTTGGAAGTACAACAGGAGCTATCATAGGAACTGTTTTGGTTATAGGCGGGTCTGAATGGATGAGGTTTTTAGATGAACCTATGAGCTTTTTTGGTTTTGTTGAAACTCCCGCTATGCCTGGCATGAGGATGCTAGTTTTCTCAATAATACTGATTTTAGTTATGCTGTTTGCTAAAGAGGGAATTATGGGCAAAAGAGAGTTTAAAGACCTTTTTAGAAAAAGGGGTGGAAAATGATACTATCTATGAGCGGCATTACTATGAAATTTGGTGGAGTTACTGCAATTAACAATACAACTTTAAATGTTAGTCAAAAAGAGATATATGGACTCATTGGACCCAATGGTGCTGGAAAAACAACTATGTTCAACATCATAACAGGCAACTATAAACCAACAGATGGAAGTGTTATGTTTGCAGGAGAGGCACTAGACGGTCTTAAGCCCCATCAGATAGTTAGAAAAGGAGTAGCACGAACTTTTCAAAACATAAGACTTTTCAGGACAATGAGTGTTTTAGAAAATGTATTGATCGGTTTTGATTTTCAAGCAAGATATAGCTATCTTGAATCTATATTTAGATTTCCTCGATATTTTTGGGAAGAGAAGCGCATAAAAAGCAGAGCTATGGAGATTTTGGATTACTTTGGAATTGCAGAGTTTGCGCATAAAAAAGCTACTGATCTTAGCTATGGACAGCAAAGAAAAGTTGAGATCGCAAGAGCTCTAGCAACAAATCCAAAAATACTACTTTTAGATGAGCCAGCGGCTGGTATGAACCCCGCTGAAACTAAAGAGTTAGCCACTTTGATACGAAGTGCAAGAGATGACTTTAACTTAACAGTTTTGTTAATTGAGCACGATATGAAGTTTGTAAATCATCTTTGTGATAAAGTTTTGGTTTTGGATTATGGCAAGACGATATTTGAGGGAAAGCCAGATGATGCGATACAAGACAAAGAGGTTATTGCAGCTTATCTAGGAGATTTTAATCATGATTAAAGTTAAAGACCTACATGTTTACTATGGACTTATAGAGGCGGTAAAAGGTATCAGTTTTGAAGTTAAAAAGGGACAAATAGTCTCTCTTATCGGCTCAAATGGTGCTGGAAAAACTTCAACACTTGAAGCTCTTTTGAATAGTGTGAAAAAAACAGGAGAGATAACTTTTGATGGTTTTGATACTAAAAAGCATAAAACTTACTCTTTAGTTCAGCGAGGGCTTGTGCTTGTTCCTGAGGGCAGAAGAGTTTTTATAAATCTAACAGTAGAAGAGAATCTTCGTATGGGTGCTTTTAATAATAATGAAAATTATGAACGATTAAAAGAAGCCATGTATAAGCTATTTCCCCGCATAAAAGATAAAAGACTTCAGATGGCAGGAACTCTTAGTGGTGGAGAGCAACAGATGCTTGCAATTAGTAGAGCTTTGATGAGTGAACCAAAGCTTCTTATGCTTGATGAGCCTAGTCTTGGACTTGCTCCTAAGATAGTTGGTGAGCTTTTTGAGATAATTACTAAACTAAAAGAGGAGGGGATCACCATACTGCTAGTTGAGCAAAATGCCTTTGCTGCTCTTAGGGTCTCAGACTACACCTTTGTTCTTGAAAATGGAGAGATAGTGATGGAGGGGGTTTCACAAGATATGATAGGTGATGATGAGATTCGTAAAAAATATCTAGGCGGTTAGCCATCTTGCCCATATGTTTAAAAAATATTATAAATCTTTGGATAGGATAGAGTGTTATTTTTTGTTAAAAAAAGGAGTTTTATGAAGTCGACATTTAGGAACTTTATGTCTATGGAGATGGCGGTTGGCATGATGATTTTGTTTGCACTGGTTAGTGCTATTGCAACATTTATAGAGAATGATTTTGGAATCGCTGGAAGCCGGGCACTCATCTATAACAGCAAGTGGTTTGAGGCTATTCAAGTTTTTCTCGTTATACTTATCATATACAATATGTTTAGGCATAAAGTTTTTCAAATAAAAAAACTCCCAACACTCTGTATTCACTTAAGCTTTGTTATCATTTTGATCGGAGCTGGGATTACAAGATATATAGGGTATGAGGGAACACTTCATATAAGAGAAGGCAAGACTGAGCATAGAGTTGTATCTTCAGAGTCATTTATAATAGCAAGTGCAAAAAAAGATAGCGAAACTTATACAGTTAGCAAAAATAAAATAATATCTACAATAGGAAACAATAACTTCACTCTAAGACTTGATGTGGCTGGAGAGGAAGCGGTATTACAGTATAGGGAGTTTGTTCCAGATGCAACAACCAAAATCGTAGAAGCACCAGATGGAGTGCCTATGATTTCTATGGTTTTAAGTACTCCAGAAAAAACAGATGATCTTGTTTTAAGAGACAATAGCCACTATCCTAGCAACTTCATATCTTTCAAATTTAACTCAGATGCAGTCATGGAGGGAAAGCCTTTAGTCGAAATAACTACAAGAGATGGAGAGTTCTATTTTGTATCCAATAGAGATGTTGATTGGTTTAAAATGGCACAAAATGAAAGAGGTACTCATGAGGCAAATAAAGAGCATAAACTCTCTTTACATCACCTCTATACTATAGATAACAGTAGTTTTGCTCCAAAATTTATAGGTCTAAAAGGTAAAGAGAAGATAGTTTCTAGACAGTCCCCTGATCAGAGAAATCAAAGTACTCTTTCAGCGGTTATAGCTGATGTTACCTTTAGGGGGGAGACCCATGAGGTTGCTATGTATGGCATGGGAAGAGGAAGTGTGGGCTTCCCCTCTTCGATAAATATTGGTGGAGTTGATTTTATATTTGAGTGGGGATCTAAAATATTTATATTGCCATTTAAAGTTAAGTTAAATGATTTTCAACTAGATAGACACCCAGGGTCAATGTCGCCTAAGTCATATGCTAGTGAAATAGAGGTAATCGACAAGGAGAAAGGTGTAAATATGCCATATAGAGTCTACATGAATCATGTTTTAGATTATAGAGGTTTTAGGTTTTTTCAAGCCTCTTATGATACAGATGAGATGGGAACAGTTCTCTCTGTCAATAGGGATCCTGGTAAGTGGCCAACTTATATAGGCTATTTTATTCTTTTTGCAGGATTAATTTTTAATCTCTTAACACCGCATAGCAGATTTAGAAAATTGGCTGCTAAGATTCAAGCGGATTTAGATAAAGTCAAGTCTGTACTGATAGCATCAGTAGTGGCTATAGGGCTTTTAGGTGCAGGAGATTTACATGCAAACAGTGTGCCATTTGAATCGATAAAGCATCATGATATAAATCATGCAGATAACTATTTTGGAAGGATATTAGTTCAAAGCATGGACGGTAGAATAAAGCCAACCGATACTGTTAGTAGAGATATCTTAAATAAAGTATATAGATCATCAACCTATAGGGGCTTAAGTGCAAATCAAGTAGTTTTAGGTATGACGGCAAATCCATCACAGTGGCGATCTCAGCCTATCATACATGTGTTTCACTCTGAACTTAAAAAACTCATAGGGTTAGAGCCGCACGAGAATAAGGCCTCATTCGATGATTTTTTTAATGATGATATGTCCAGAAGTTACAAGCTACAAAGATATGCTGAAGAGGCGAGTCGTAAAAAACCAGCCGAAAGAAATAGATTTGATAAAGATCTTATAAAAGTCGATGAGAGAGTAAATATAATTTACCTTGTTTATACTGGAGAGATTTTTAGAATTATACCAAGGATAGGGGATTTAAACCATAAATGGTATAGTCCAAAACAGGCACTTAGTCAGTTTAAAGATAGTGAAAGTGAGTACATAAGAGCTATTTTGGTAAGATTTTTTGATGGACTAGATAAGGGTATTGCAAGTGGAGATTGGAGTGAGGCAAATGATGCAGCTTTGAAGATTAAGTCTTATCAAAAGCAACACTCAATTGAGGTTATTCCTAGTGAAAGCAGGATAGATGCAGAGATTTTTTACAACAACTCAATGATTTTTCAAAAACTCTCACCATTTTATTTTTACAGTGGCTTGATACTACTAATGGCGATTTTACTAAAAATGGCAAAGAGTTCGATATCTTTAAGATCTTTAACTAAAGTAGTATTTGTAATAGCAACAGTAGCCTTAGTTGTTCATACTTTTGGATTAGGTTTAAGGTGGTATATATCTGGGCATGCTCCATGGACAAACTCCTATGAGGCTATGATATATATAGCATGGTCGCTTATACTTGCAGGACTCTTTTTCTCAAGGCGGTCGATACTCTCACTAGCCTTAACATCCATACTAGCAGGAGTTACTCTGTTTGTAGCTCATCTAGGTTGGTTAGATCCGCAGATAACAACGCTTATCCCTGTTTTGGACTCTTACTGGTTAATCATACATGTATCGGTTATAACGGCTAGCTATGGATTTTTTGGACTCTGTTCTTTGTTGGGATTTTTTACACTAATTCTTTTTGCCATCAAAAGAGGGATAAAACATGAGTCTAAAAACAAAGAGATAACAAGAAATATAGTTGAGGCTACTAGAATCAATGAGATGTCGATGATTTTAGGAATTGCTCTACTTATTATTGGGAATTTTTTAGGCGGAATTTGGGCAAATGAGTCTTGGGGTAGATACTGGGGTTGGGATCCAAAAGAGACTTGGACACTAGTGACTATCTTGGTTTATGTTTCGATTGCACACTTTAGGCTTATCCCATTTTTAAATAATCAGTTTGCTTTTGCTATTGGATCTGGGGTTGCATTTGCATCTGTTTTGATGACATATTTTGGAGTAAACTACTATCTATCAGGACTGCATTCGTATGCATCAGGAGACCCTTTTCCTATTCCTGTATTTGCTTACTATGCAGTTGTTATAGTATTTGTTATAATCGCAGTAGCCTTTAGAGGAAGAAAGTTAGCCACTAAGCTATAGACCTATTAATATGCTATAATATGTACTTCTTATGCTCAATAGAGTATAAGAAGTACACTCTTGTAAGGCTCTATTTTGGAAGAAAAAGGCTTGATAATATCTTTGATAGTTGCTCTATTGATTATAGCAATTTTAGTTTTAGTTGTTGCATTTTATTCTGTGGGAAAAACTAAAACTAAAGTAAAAATAACAAAAAAAAGTATATCTTCGAAAGAGAAAAAATATACTATCGAAGATATGGTAGAGCTTGCAGCAAATAAAAATTCAACTAAAAATGATTTGACAAATGCTGTTATGAAAGTATCAAAAGAGTTTATATTTCCTGCAAAAATCAAAGGTAAAATTCCAAAAGGTATAAAGGTATATTTAAATTTTGTACTTCTTGTTGCAAGTCACAAAAAAGCAGATGCGAAACTTATAGCTTTTATGAACACCACTCTAAAAAAAGTCAATAGCAGTTATGGTACCGAGATAGATATATATGAAAGTGAAGGCTTGAGACAAAGGGCAAATAGGGTTTAGTTATGAAAAGTATATTATCATGGCGCGGCGGACGAGACTCGAACTCGCGACCTCCGGCGTGACAG
>CAZLXQ010000063.1:0-7259 GCA_964563675.1 uncultured Sulfurospirillum sp. | reverse complement strand
GATTGGAATAAGAAAAGATTGTGAAGTGGTCTTGACAAGTGGGGACAGAATAATATTAACGAGGGGCATAAGATAAAACTAGATCGTTCTCTTAGTGTGTCCTAAAGTATCTCTCTTTGTCCTTTTGAGTTTTGAGCTGAAAGTATGCCCATGGTTTCTAGCTGCTCAACTATGCGAGATGCTCTGTTATAGCCTATCTGAAGTCGTCTTTGGATATAACTTATAGAGCATTTTTTCTCGTTTTGTACTATCGTTTTTGCCTCCTCAAACAGCTCGTCTATGTCTCCTGCTAGACCACTATCGCCAAGTGAACTTTCAGAATCACTCTGCTTTAAAAAGCTCTTATCATACTTAACAACTCTTTGCTTTTTGATATGCTCCACAACACTCTCTATCTCCTCTTCACTTGCAAATGGTGCATGAAGACGAATCAAGCCAGATGACGAAGGGGGAGTAAAAAGCATATCACCTCGCCCTAAAAGCGACTCTGCACCCATACTATCAAGTATCACTTTACTATCTATCTTTTGCCCTACTTTGTAGCTTATACGACTTGGCAGGTTTGCTTTTATGAGTCCTGTTACAACATCTACTGATGGTCTTTGAGTAGCTACGACTAAGTGAATTCCACTAGCTCTTGCCATCTGAGCAAGTCTAGCTATATAGAACTCAACCTCTTTTCCACTACTCATCATCAAATCAGCTAACTCATCGATAATAACTACTATGTAGGAGAATGGTTCTAGTTTAAGTTTTTTTGCCTTTTCATTATAGTTCTCAATATTTTTTGTTTTTGACTGACTCATGATTTGGTAACGCCTCTCCATCTCATTGAGCATGTTTGCTAGAGCCATAACGGCCTGTTTTGGCTTCGTGATAACTGGAGTAAGAAGATGAGGGATATCATTATATATAGAAAACTCTAGCATTTTTGGATCAATCATAAGAAGCTTTAGAGTGTCTGGCGAGTTTTTATAGAGAAGTGAAAGCAACATGGAGTTAATCCCTACACTTTTTCCGCTCCCCGTAGTTCCTGCTATGAGAAGATGAGGAAGTTTTTTTAAGTCTGTTACAAAAGGATTGCCTACTATATCTTTACCAAGAGCAATCGTCAAAGGAGATGAAGCTTTTGCAAAAATCTCACTCTCTAAAACCTCTTTTAGATATATGGTATCAATCTTCTCATTTGGCACCTCAATACCAACTACATTTTTTCCTGGAACTGGTGCTTGAATACGAATAGTTCTAGCTCTCAAAGCCATCGCTAGGTCATCTTGCAGAGTTAAAATTTTTGATACTTTTATATGTGGTGCTGGCTTAAACTCAAATGTTGTTACAACAGGACCTGAGTAGGTTCTAACAACATCGCCATCTATCTTAAATCTTTTTAGCTTCTCTAGCAAGTCAGAGATTTTTCTATCTATCTCACTCTCATTTATGTTTCTACTTCTTTTGGGTGGTGTTGCTAGTATGTTTAACGGTGGAAATTTATAGTCTTTTGGTTTTGATTGTTCGCCTTTTTCCATCTCATCAAGTAGTTTTTTATTCTCCGCTACCTCGCTTATAATCTCTACTTTTTTATGATCATACTCATCTTTTAATTCTTCTTTTGGATCCTCTTTTTTAACTAGCTTTATACTGTCTCTATACTCTTCGGGATGAACATCATCTTCAACTATTCCATCTTCAATCATCTCATTTTTAATCATATCAACTTTGCTACATGAAGCCTTGTCTTCAACTACACTTTTCTCTTTACATGTAGCCCTCTCTTCAACCTTAACGCACTCTTTTTTAGGAAGTTTTCTATCCACAAAAGAGAAAAAATCATCAGCAGTAGTATTCAAAATGATACCTAAAGAGATGATGGTAATCACTACTATAAAAAGCCAAACACCAAGTATTCCTATAAATGATTCTAAAACTTCAACTATAGAAAATCCTAGATAACCGCTCAATCCTGAACTTACAACTGTGGCTTGAAAAATCAAAATTGCAAATCCAAAAAGAGTAAAAGAGAGAATAATCTCTACTTTTCTAGCACTCATATAGCTATCTTTATAGAAAAATAGAGCGGACAAAATCAATAAAAATGGATAAACATAAGCAACATAGCCAAACCAAGTCTGATTCCAAACCCCCATGCTTGTTCCAAAACTTCCAACAAATCCAGCTTCAGGCAGAAGTGTAGCTACTCCAAAAAATAGTAAAAATGCAACTGAAATTATAAATATAGTCTCTTTTAAAATAACAAATCCTTTACATGTAGAGGCGAATTATACCTAAATCTTTACATGTAATTCAATAAGCTCATAGAGTTTATCTTTGCAACAGTTGAGAGCATAGCCTGATAAGAGTTGGATAGTTGATTAAATCTCATATAAGCTTCGCCTATATCAACATTAATCACTTCAGAACGAATTGTCTGGATATTGATACTAAGAAGTTGTGAGCGTTCGTTGGCATGCATAAGTGCATTTGAAAAAGAGCCTATTTTTGTGTGGTTATTTAGTACATTTTCCATTATGTCATCAACTCTATCTAAAGAGTTTTGTATGCCTATGTTTCTAGGATCGTTACTATCTGCATCCATCCTAAATATACCAGCCCTTACAGACTCTATCATCTTATCAATATCTTTAAAAAAATCTACTCTAGGATCCTCTATCTTTACTAAGTCATTTGCCATAAACGAGAGTGCAGAAGCAACTGTAGAGTTATCTGCATTTGCATCAAACATACTAAACTCTATAAGTGATTTTGATTTGAGTTTATCATGAATCTCAAGTCTGCCTTTATAGTCAAGTCCAACCTCAGCTATATTCTTTGAATCGTTAACAGCACTTTGATAGTCACTAAGCGTATTGGTTAAAGGAATATGACCAGAAACAATCATAGCTACTACATCGCCTAATTGGCGATAAGTCATATCACTCACTGCCGTATTTCCACCTACTGCATTGAAGATAGTATAGTTAGTTGTGCCTCCATCAGGTGAAAATGTCACTTGCGCTGGATTGGCAAAATCTATCTGTGCATTGAAAGTATTCCCAAGCCTATCTAGTCCGCTCATTATAAACTGTTTTGCACTTAGTGAAACTCCAGCAACATCAGAAAGTTTTGTTCTGTTGGTCGCAAAATCATTTGTATCTATCACCATCTGTGAGATATTTGAGCTAAGCTGATTGCCATCCTTTTGAAATCCTCGTCTCTCGTAGTTCATGCTATCTGGTGTTGTAAATCCTACTACTGGGTTGTTTGCACTATCTCTTGCTATCAAAACTGCATCTAAAGCCCCTGTTGGATCGCCTGTTATAATCTGTCCATCCTCCAGTCTAGCCGATCCAGCTACTAAGCCATACTCAGTTTCAATAGCACTCATAAAAGCTTGCATATCTTGAGATGCTATTAAAAAAGGTGTTACTCCTATGAGTATATGCTCAACATTTGATGGCATAAAATCACTAAGAAGTGTCGCTGTTTCAACATAAGAGCCATCAGACATGCTCATAGGATATCCGACTTTAAATACTCCAGCACTATATATATCCTCTCTTGAGCTTATAGTTGTAGTACTATTTTGATTTAAAAAGTCACTTTTATTGAACTCAACTATATCTACATTTGAAAAAGAGAGAAGCCTATCAATATCAGACTGGTTTGCATCTCCAGCTGTTCCAGCAAGAGCATCTCTATCAATAGCACCAAATATATGCATCTCCAAAAGCCCATTACCGCTTTTCAAATCTTGTATCTCTATCTGACCGTGAGCATTTATAGTAACATCTACTACACTATTGGTTGAAGTATTGCCATACTCTTGTCCAATCTTCTCTAATAAATCACTTACTTTTGAGCTAGAAGATATCTCAACCATTGAAGAGAATGTTTTCCCGTCAGACTTTCTACCAGAGATGTAAAAAACAGTGTTTGGGTCGTTGGATGCATCACTATCACTATCGCCAACCATATCTCTTATAGTGCTGCTCTCTTTTAGATAAATCTCCCTAGAGAGTCCCTCGCTTTGTGTCATCACGCTAGGATGAAGCTCTGTTTGATTTAGCATCTTCACATTTGTAGAGAGAGTTCTATGCTGGGCACTATTTGTTCCTAAAAACAGGTCTGCTCCGTTTATATTGTAGGGCAGTTTTACTCCAGCACCTATGACAGCCTCTATTGAGCCATCATTTCCTCTATAATTACCATAAGCATCTAATGGTTTTGTCTCAAATGCTGTTCCCGCAAAAAGATACTGTCCGTTTATAGAGGTGTTTCCTAGGCTAATCATGTGATCACGAAGAGATGTTAGCTCATTTGCAAGAGCATTTAGGCTCGATGAAGAGTTGATTTGACTAGAGGCTTGAATAAGTTTTGTCTTAAATCTATCTAAAGCATCTGTAAATTGATTCAGAACTTTATCTGTATTATTTGCATATGTTTGAGCTTTTGAACTACTCTCTTTTACCTGCTCTAAGGTTGCAATCTCATAATTCAATCTCATAGCATCAACAAATACTCCACTATCTTCAAAGCTATTTTGTATTTTTAATCCTGAAGATATTTGTGCACTAACCTTAAAAAGCTCTTGCATGTTATTTTGATAATTATTTGTAGCATTTGTATAAAAAAGTGTGTCTGTTACTCTCATAATCGCCTCTTAATTTAATAATCTTTGTGAAATCAGTTATTTACTACCATATCAAGCAAATACAATTCCATTGATAGAAAAATCGGCTTTTTTTATAATTTATTTACAAGGTATGCTAAATTTTTATTAATATTATTGTTTTTTATAAAAAAAAAGTGTACAATGCCTGCAGTACAATACTTCAAAGGATTTTAAATGAAAAAAGCGGACTTCATCCAAGCGGTAGCACAAAAAGCTGGTCTCTCTAAAAAAGACTCACAAAATGTCATTGATGCAGCACTAGAAACAATCAGCGATACTCTTGTAACAGGTCAGAGTGTAAGCTTTATAGGTTTTGGTACCTTCTCAGCAACCCCAAGAGCTGCTAGAAAAGCTAGAGTTCCTGGTACTGACAAGATTATTGATGTTCCTGCAACTACAGCAGTTAAATTTAAAGTGGGTAAAAAACTAAAAGAGACCGTAGCTAAATCTTAATTTTCACAAGCCCTAAAAAGAAACTTCTCTTTAGGGCTTGTTATTCTAACTGCCTGAGTGGTGAAACTGGTAGACACGCTAGACTCAAAATCTGGTTGCCTTACGGCAGTAGCGGTTCGATTCCGCTCTCAGGTACCATAAAACTCGACTTCACTTAGTTCCACTTGTCTTTAAAATAGGCTCAAAGGAATCAATATTAAAACTTCATTATTGCTAAGCTTATGTGTGCTTTTTTGGTCAGGAAATTTTATAATTGGAAGATACATACATGGCGATATTGAACCAGTTCAATTGGCTTTTTTTCGCTGGCTAGTAGTTGCATTATTGATTTTTCCTATGTTTATAACAAAGTTTATGAAAATTCTCAAGGCTATAAAAACCAATTTTTTAGTGCTAAATACTTTAGCCATACTAGGTATTACAGGATTCAATACTATCCTTTATATAGGTCTTAGCTATACAAAAGCTACAAATGCCCTACTCATAAACTCATTTATGCCTATTGTTATTTTGTTGCTATCTGCTCTTATACTCAAGATAGATATCAAGCCTATACAGCTTTTTGGTATCTTTTTTTCTACACTTGGTGTACTCTTCCTTGTATTGCGAGGTGAACTTGATACTCTGTATAGTTTAGAGTTAAATCATGGAGATATTTGGGTGCTAGGTGCTGTTTTTGCATGGGCTCTCTACTCTGTCTTGATAAAGTTTAGACCTAAAGGATTAAGTGATTTTGAGTTTTTTATGACTATTGTTTATATCGGTCTTTTTTGGTTAAGTTTTGTGTATCTATCCATGGGATACTCAATCATAGATGATATAGCTTTAGCTCAGGAGTTTTGGTGGGCATTTATCTATATTGCTCTTTTTTCATCAGTTATATCATACTACTTTTGGCATAAAGGAGTCGAAAAAATAGGAGCAAATAAAGCTAGTCAATTTACTCATCTTATGCCTCTATTTGGTTCTATATTGGCTTTTATATTTCTAGGCGAAAGGTTCAGTCTTTATCATATAATTGGAGCTATTTTTATAGGTTTTGGTATTTATCTATCACTTTTTATCAAGGATAAAAGATGACAAAATGGGACAAAAAAGCAAAAGATTACACAAGATATAGTGAGAAAAAAGATAGATTTGAAAATAGAGTATTTGACACTCTAGCATCTCTACATGTAGAGTTTAAAAACAGAAAAATTTTAGATATAGGGTGTGGTACTGGTGTATATACTCTGCATATTGCAAAAAGGCTCTACTCGTAGATGGTATCGACTCCTCCAAAGAGATGCTTGAGATTCCAAAAAAGGATGCAAAAACTCTTGGGCTTTCCAACATAGAGACAAAAACTACTACTTGGTTAGATTTTATGGTTGTTTCAAAGTATGATTTTGCACTTTGCACAATGTCGCTAGCTATAAGTAGTCACAAAGATTTAGAGAAGATGGATAACTGTGCAAAAACAAAAATCTATCTAGGCTGGGCTGGAAAACGAGACACACTTATAATGCAAAGACTCTTTGAAGCACATGGTTCAATATACAGCTCACCAAATGGTTCAAAAAAAGTAAAAAAGTGGCTAAATTGCAAAAACAGGCTTTATCAAGTCGTAAAATTCGATGAAAAAAAAGTTAGAAAAAGAGAGTTTGAGAAAGCAGTAGCAAACTTTGAGTGGCACTTAGAAGTAAGAGGGGTAAAGCCAGATACAAAGAAGATACGAAGCACATTAAAAGAGTTTTATGATAAAGATAATACTGTAATAGAAACAACCAAAAACCACTTTAATTTGATTGTTTGGCGGTAGATTATTTGTCAATATTGCACGCTTTTTTTAGAAAAGCCGTGCAAGGTTAGCCACTCATCTCCTTCTTGTTAAAAGAACTTCACCCGTTACAGGATCAACAATGACCTCTCGCTTCATCTTGTTTTTATCTAAAATATCTATATCCCATACAAGATAATCATTCTCTTTTTCCAATTCAGCCTCAAAAACTTGACCATCAATTTTTTGTTTTGCAATTTTAATCGCTTCTTCGATACTTATTTTCACCTGCCCAATCGCTTTAGCTGTATCTGGTCTCTCTGCAAATTTCATCTTTATAGAACCCGTGAACTACCCAACCGCTAAAAACGATCGGAC
>CAZLXQ010000062.1:0-7295 GCA_964563675.1 uncultured Sulfurospirillum sp. | reverse complement strand
TTGGTGAAGCAAGTCCTGAGACAATTAGGAGCTATATCAAAAATCAAGGCTAAAGCCTTATAGCTTTCAGCCCAACGGCTAAAGACCATTGGGATTTCAGCTATTTAGTTATTAAAATAATCTAAAAAAAACTTTAAATTTAGCTAAATTTATGTTATACTTTCATCTTAAATAATTCTAAAGGAATATAATGAGAATTTTAATAGTAGAAGATGAGGTTACTCTAAATAAAACAATTGCCGAAGGGCTTCAAGAGTTTGGCTACCAAACTGACAGTTCAGAGAACTATAAAGATGCAGAGTATTACATAGGTATAAGAAACTATGATTTAGTGCTAACTGATTGGATGCTTCCTGATGGTGATGGTGTTGAGCTAATAGGGCTTGTTAAACAAAAAGCACCAAGAACTGCTTGTGTTGTTATCTCAGCAAAAGATGATAAAGATAGTGAGATTAAAGCTCTTAAAGCTGGTGCTGATGACTATATCAAAAAGCCATTTGATTTTGATATCTTAGTAGCTAGGATTGAGGCTAGACTTAGGTTTGGCGGGACAAATGTTATCAAGATAGATGATTTAGTAATTAATCCTGATGAAGAGAAGATTACCTACAAAGGTAGAGAGATTGAACTTAAAGGCAAGCCTTTTGAGGTGCTTACTCACCTCGCACGCCATAGTGATCAGATCGTCTCTAAAGAGCAACTACTTGATGCCATTTGGGAAGAGCCAGAACTAGTAACTCCAAATGTAATCGAAGTTGCTATAAACCAAATTCGCCAAAAGATGGATAAGCCACTTGAAATCTCTACAATCGAAACCGTAAGGCGTAGAGGTTATAGATTTTGTTTTCCAAAAAAAGTTTAAGAGGTAAATTTGCTTTACAATTAGTACTGACTTCGTCTGTGCTAATTGCAATCTTCTCTACAATCTTCTATAACTACATCACAATATTGATTTATGAAGACCTTAAAATTGAGCTAGTAAAAAAAGCTGAAAAAATAGTGATAAAATATAATTTTTCCGCAGAGAATGTAGAGGATAAATTTCTCATAGATCACTCTTTTTTTGACAAAGATAATCTAAAGATTGTCATTTATGAAAACAGAAAACACAAGCCATTTTTTAGAAAATATAGAAAAAATAGTGATAAATTTTTAACTATATACTATCCAGTAGATATAGAAAAATCTACATTTTTATCAATCACTAAAAATATTTCAAATAAAGACAAGTTGCTTAGAAAAATTTTTCATACTATAACAGTAATCAACTTCATAACTTTCTTTTTAGTTCTTCTATATACATATATTCTCTCAAGAATGCTAATCTCGCCCATACGATCTTTGACACAAAAGCTTACAGCTATGGATGAGAACTTTTCTCGCTCAATTGATACTGCAAATATCCCTGAAGAGTTTCAGCCACTAGCTCTTAGCATAAACAGACTTACAAAAAGAATCAGCACTTTTGTGAAGTATCAAAAAGAGCTTTTTATAGGAATTGCACATGAGCTCAAAACTCCACTAGCTGTCATGAAAACTACAAATGAAGTTACACTCATAGTGCAAAGAGATACTCAAAGATACATAGATACTCTACAGCACAACAATAAAACAATAGACGAAATGAACAAGATGATAGGGTGTGTCCTAGAGATAGGTAGACTAGAGGGTGCACAGTTTGAACAGCCAGTAGAGATAGACCTGATTGAATTTTTAAAGGAGAGAGCAAATAGCTTTGAAATTCTTGTTCATCTTGGAAAAAAAATATTTATCAAAAGCTTTTCACCTGGCTCTTTTCCTATCGTAATTCAACCCACGCTTTTGATACATATACTACAAAACTTTATACAAAATGCCATAAAATTTACCTCCAAAGGGGGAAAGGTCGAGATAAAAAGCTTTACTCACTCTGGTGGCATAAATATCCAAGTTATAGATGATGGCATAGGGATAGATGAGAATCAAGATCTTTTTGCTCCATTTAAAAGATATGGCAAAAAAGAGGGTGTTGGGCTTGGACTATTTTTAGCAAAAGGAGCAGCTGATGCGATAGGTGCTACGATTGATATACAAAACAGAAAAGACAAAAGTGGTACAATAGCAACTCTTCACATACCTATCTCCAATAGAAAACCTGCACAAAAAGTTAAAAAATGTGACTTATAAGCAAAATTTTAGTTTTATTAGTGTATAAAATTTAAAAATTTAAAAGAGTGGGTGAAAATGTCGCTAATGATTACTGATGAGTGCATAGCATGTGATGCTTGTAGAGATGAGTGTCCCAATGATGCTATTGAAGAGGCAGATCCTGTATATATAATAGATCCTGATTTCTGTACCGAATGTATAGGATACTATGATGAGCCCTGTTGTATTGTAGTATGCCCTGTTGATTGTATAATCTCAGACCCTGACAATATAGAGTCAACGGCCGAGCTTAAACTAAAATTTAAACAATTAAGCAAAGAGGAGTAATGTCTAAAAGAACAGCCATAATTGACATAGGCTCAAACTCTGCTAGAATGGTTATCTTTGAAAAAAGTAGCTCATATGCTTTTCACCTTGTAAAAGAGATAAAGAGTCGTGTTAGAATCGCAGAGGGTGCATATGAAAATGGGGGGGCTTTGCAAGAGATACCCATGCAAAGAGCCTATGATGCTTTAGAGGATTTTTGTCGTATCATCAAAAGCCTAAAGTGTCGTAAAACTTTTTGTGTTGCTACTTCAGCTATGCGTGATGCTCCAAATGCAAGCCTATTTACAACAAAAGTTAAGAAAGAGCTAAATCTTGACATAAAAATCATAGATGGCAAAACAGAGGCTCTATATGGGGCATTGGCATCACTCAATCTCCTAAAGCCTATACAAGATGCAACAACTATTGATATAGGTGGAGGCTCAACAGAGCTAGCCTGCATAGAGGGTGGCAAAATAGTAGATACTATATCTATAGATATAGGCACTGTTAGGCTAAAAGAGCTTTTTTTTGACAAATCAAACAGACTTAATGAAGCAAAAGAGTTTATAGATAAAAAGCTAGAAAATCTACCAAATCACTTTAAATCAAAAACTATTATAGGCATAGGTGGGACTTTAAGGGCACTCTCTGGTATAATTATGGACAAGATGGACTACCCACTAAAAACAGTTCATGGTTTTGAGTATAACATAGAAGAGTGGCGATATCTAATAAAACAGATAGCAAAATCTAATGTGCTAAAGTTAAAAGAGCTTGGAGTAAAAAAAGATAGATATGATACCGCAAGAGAGGGTTGTGCCATATTTGATGCTTTAGTAGATTTGCTTAATGCAAAACATATGATTACAAATGGGACTGGAGTAAGAGAGGGAGTCTATCTTAAAGACCTACTTCGCTCATCAAATCAAAGGTTTCCGCAAAACTTCAAAGTAAGTGTAAGAAGCCTTAGTGATAGGTTTATCTTAGACACCAAAGAGAATCTCTATGTTGGTAGAGCTGCCCTAAAGCTCTTTGATACACTAGAGCAGATGCACCAAATAGACCCTATATATAAAAAAGAGTTGGAAGTTGCAGCTAAGCTGTTTAACACAGGAAGAGCTCTTAGCTTCTATCAAGAGCATCTTCATAGCTTCTACTTCATAACAAACAGTTTAAACTACAATTTTTCACATCAACAAAGAGTTCTTATAGCTATCTTAGTAAAGTACCATACAAAAAAACTGCCTAACTTTGAGGATATAAAGGCTTATAAGAGACTGCTTCCAAAGATTGAGATAGTAAACTGGCTTAGCTTTATCATATCTCTTGCAAAGTCTCTAAACAGTAACTTTACAAACACAAAACTAGAGTTCTATTATGAAAATCATACACTAACCATACTGACTTCACAAAAACTATACCTAGCAAAAGAGAGTATAAAAAAACTAGTCAAGCCAGTCTCTTTCGCAATAGTTATAAAAAAGGTCTAATCCCTACTAAAACTGTCTTCCTATGGTAAACTCAAAACTAGAAGTTCTATCGCCTCTCTCTTCTAGTAATGGCTTTGCAAATATAAGAGCTATAGGACCCATAGGAGAGAGCCACTCTAAAGCTACACCTGTTCCAGCCCTACTCTCATCGTCTATGCTATCATGACCTATCACACCATGGTCTAAAAATAGAGCTCCTCTCATTTTTAACCTCTCTACAAGCGGAAAACTTGCCTCTACTGTATTTACTAGCATCATGTTGCCATTGTGATATATGTTAGTGCCTGTAGTACCTATCGGCCCGATAGATCCTGACCTATATCCTCTTACACTGCTAACACCCCCCATAGATAGATACTCATCAATAGGGACAAATCCATTGTCTTGTAGATAGTGAACTTGCATCTTGTATCTTAGAATTAAATCATATCTAACTCTATCTCTAAGTCCATAAAAATAGTTAAATCTCGTCGTACTTTTGATGAACTTAGCATCTCCACCAACACCAGCATACTCTAAAGAACTTCTAAAGTTTATGCCCTCTCTTGAAAGCTGGAAACTATCAGTGCTATTGTATCTCACCGAAGGAATTAGTGAACTTTTAAGCAGATCTCGCTTGAGGTAACTAGTTGTATTTATCCCAGTATAGTCATACTGTTTATCCTCTAAAGCATACCCCAAAGACACACCCCAAAGTCTTCCTATTTTTCTGCCTACTCTTAAGCTTAAGCCAGTAGTTGTTGAATCATATGCCATAGTTGTAGCACCAAAGTCATGTTCACTCTGTTTTCTATAAATGCTACCGCCTAAACTATAGATAGAATCAAAAACACGAGGATTTTGCAAAGACACTCTTCCGCTAAGCTCTTTATCACTCCTTTCTAAATCCACACTTGCTGTCATGCCTGAACCAAAAATATTTGAATCAGACAAGTTCACATTTAGAAGAACCCCATCGCTTGAGCCATACCCTATGCCTCCACCAATGCTTCCTGTTGATGCCTCACTCACCTCTACTATCAAGTCTATCTTGTCTCTACCTACTCTTTTTTCTACTATATTGGCAGTCTCAAAGTAGCCACTTCTTCCAAGAGCAGCTCTGCTATCTCTTAGGTCTGTTCGACTATATAAATCTCCAGCAGCTAAAAAAACATCTCTTCTTACAACTCTATCTATGGTTCTACTATTGCCTGAAATACGAACATGATTGATATATACTTTATCACCTGGGATTATCCTAAGATATATATCTGCTATAGCCTCTTTGGGATTTTGGTTGATATCTGGCACAACTCGCACAAATGCATAGCCTAAATCTGCAACCGCATCCTCTACTCTTTTCATGTCTCTTCTGAGGCGATTTATATCAAACACATCACCACTTTGAAGAACCATCTGCTCTTTTAACTCATCTATCTCCATAAGACCCTCTGGCATCTCTATATCAACAAGTCCAATTCTATACTGTTTGCCTTCAACAACACTATAGGTTAAAGTTGCACTATGACTATCCATGTATGCTTTTAAAAAAGGTGTGCTCACTTTTGCGTCTAAATATCCATACTCCAAGTAAACATCCCTGATTCTCGAAGAGTCGTATGGTAAGTCATCTAGCCTTAGTTTTCCATCATTGAATCCCCACATCCAAGGAAGCCACTCTGCCTCTTTGTTGGCAATTCTAGGCTCAAAATCGCTATACTCTAAAGCCTCTGCACCACATATCTTTACCGATTTGATATATATCTCTTCACCACGGTTTATCTGAAAATGCACCACAATAGAGTCTCTGTTTAGCACTTCAACTCTATGCTCAACTACTGTGCCAAAATAGCCTTGTGCCTCATAAAACTTTACAACTCTAAGCTCACTTAACTTTGCTCTGTCTTCATCATAAACTTCGCCTCTCCCCATTCCAAGAAAACCTAAAATTCTCTCTTCGTCCTTCTGTGCAATACCATCAAGCTCTATCTTAGCGATCGTAGGCTTCTCTTGAAAGTGAAAAACAATCTCACCCTCACTAGTCTCTTCAACCCAAATATCTTTAAAATACCCCTGCCCAAATAGAGTCTTGACTGCTTTATCGATTTTCTCTATGTCTACCAAATCACCCTCTTTGATTCCAATCATCTCAGATGCAATCTCGTGTGAGATATGAACCAACCCTTCAAACTTTAAACTTTTCACTACAACAGCTTGCAAAAATGAAGCCATCAAAATAGACAATATCAGTAGTTTTCTCATTAAACACCTTATTATTTTCAACTGGAAGAGCATAATAACATCTAAAAAATTAATATGTCATAAAAATGGGGTTAAAATATAGCCTTACTTACTCACACTTCTGCCCAATTTCTCCTCTATTGAGTCTATTTTCTCTACAAGTCTTCTCTTTTTTCCTCTTCTTATATCAAATTTTAAAGAGCTATAGACTCTATCACATCCGCTAACTTGCTCATAAGCTAACTCTATAATATCAAGTGCCTCTCTTATGGTATCAGTCTCCACAACCGTTCCCATGGGGGTTAATCTATATGAGACTCCACTTCTATCAATCGCATCTATGATTTTTGCAACCTGCTTTGAGACTGATGAGCCTTCACGACAATTATCACTCGTTGGAAACATACTAAACTCCAATAAAACACTCATCACGAACTACCCAACCGCTAAAGATGATAGAGTTTTTTGTTTCAGCATATCAGTGTATAAGATTGTATTGATACTGTCTGTTGTCTTTTGTTGATAGCTATCTTTGTTAACAAAATAGTACGGAAATGTCCCAAGAGACAGTACAGGCAACTTAAGCATCGCATATCTTCTACTAAAAGATGCATTTGTAAGTTGTACAGCACTTGAGCCTGAAAATATAATCTTTATGTCTAAAAAATCATAAACAGACTTCAGTTCTTGCTCAAAATTTTTAGCTTCATGTATCTCATCAATCAATATACACTTTATACCATAAGTGTACGCATACTCTATGAACGAGAACAAAGAAACACCGCTAAACATCAAATGATCGCACGAGATATAAAGTATTTCATCTGGAGCCATATCTAACTCTTTTGATACCTGAAGCATCAAAGTAGTTTTACCAACCCCGCGACTTCCATATATGCCAACTATCTTGTCTTTACTGCTGAGCACATCATGATATAAAAATCTTCGGTAATCTGGCAAAGAGAGCCTAAGTTTTTGATAAGAGTATTTTTTAGCATTTTCAAGTAGATTATTCATTTTTGCTCCAAATAGTTTAATCTATTGTACCATATTGGTCTAAAATAGGCTAAATTTTAGGCTTAATGAAAAATATGGGTGCGTGAATAATTATTTTTTCTTATAATTAAC
>CAZLXQ010000061.1:2448-7346 GCA_964563675.1 uncultured Sulfurospirillum sp. | reverse complement strand
AAATAATAAAGAATTAAGTTCCTATTTGTTAGTATTTTGAAAACGGTAATAGTTTAATCCGAAATTATGCAATAGAAATCACTAAACTAGCATTCATCATTGCATATACGGTGTTTTAGCAATTCTATTGCATAATTTTGGTTTAAATTTACATGTAGCATGGCTTAACAGTAGTATCTTGATAGTAAGGTCAGGTTATAATTTTAAAAGGATAAAATTTGAAAAAATATACATTAGTTTAGCTCTATTGGCTAGTTTTGCATTGCAGGGTTTTGCTCAACCTGTTATCCCAGGAGGTGATTTTGTTAAGAAATTGCAAAAAGCAGCTGGCAAGCAGGGGCAGTTTGTAGTAGATAGAGATAACTTTCCAAAGAGCTATTTTTTAGTTCATCAAAATTTGCCTTTTTTGGCAGGACTTGCACTACATCATCCTAAAAGCTCAACTCTAAAACTCTCAAAAGAGCAGATAGAGGCCGTGCAGGATATCAAAAAAAGAACAGTACCAGTGGTTATAAAGATGGCGCAAGATATAAAGCTTTTAGAGCTTAAGCTTGTACAAAATGTTGCGATTGACTCCAATACACCACAGAGTCAGTTTGAGATAATTGATGCCATAGCAAAGCTGAGAACTGATCTTACAAAAGCTCATATAGTATGTATTAATGAAGTCAGAGAAGTTTTAAGTAGAGAGCAGTATGAGAGGCTTTTAGGTTTTGCTACAAAAATGGGACATAAGCCAAAAAGCAATAAATTTAAAATCGATCCTCTTGTATTTTTGCCAAGTCCTGGAAGGCTGATTAAACAAGGTAAAGTTCAAGTTACAAAAGAGCAGATGCAAAGAATCAATAAAGAGGTAAAGGCTATATATCCTCCTATCTTTCAGGCAAAAATGAGAGAAGCATTTGATATACAGAAAAAAACTCAAAGAATGGTAGCGAAGGGTAAGTCAAAAAAGGAGATGAAGAGCGAACTTGATCAAATCGCAGCACTGAAAAGAGAGGCTGTTGATGGAAAAATTGATGCTCTAAATCATTTTAAAAAAATACTCACTCCAGAACAGTGGAATAAAATTGTTAAGTTGAGTTATAAGTAAAGGATATTTATGAAAAAGTTATTGATTTTATCAATTGCATTAGTTGTTGCTTTAAGTGCTAATGAAAAGATAGAAAAGTTGGTGATAGCAGGACCATTTGCCTCTGTTTCTCATCCGATTATGCATATGATTGCAACAGATGCTCTAAGTGATGTTGCTAAAAAAATGGAGTTTAGGCTTTGGAAAAATCCAGATGAACTTAGAGCTTTAGTCTTAAGCAAGGATGTGCAGTTTAGTGCAGTTCCAACAAATGTAGGGGCAATTTTACATAACAAGGGTGTTGATATCACACTGATAAATGTATCTGTTTGGGGAATTTTGGGAATGATAACAAGAGATGAAAACCTCAAAACTATAAAAGATTTCAAAGGTAAAAAGATAGCAATGCCATTTCGTGCAGATATGCCTGACATCGTTTTTGAGCAAATCGTAAAAGCACAAGGCATGGATATAAAAAAAGATTTTGAGATAAAGTACTTTGGGTCTCCTATTGATGCTATGCAGATGCTAATCTTAAGAAGGATTGACCATGCACTTTTAGCAGAGCCAGCAATCTCTATGGCACTAAGAAAAACTAAATCTTTTCCTATTAGTATCATCGCTCCAGAACTTCATAGGAGTGCAAATCTGCAAAAGGAGTGGGGAGAGACTTTTGGAGTAGAGGCAAAAATACCACAAGCAGGAATGGCATTTTTGGGCAAGGTTGAAGGCAATGAAAATCTGATAAAAAGATTTAATGAGGAGTACGAGAAGTCTTTGAAGTGGTATAAAGCTAATCCAAAAGAGGCTGCTTTGCTTGTCATAGAGACTCTTGATATGCTAGATAAATATGGAGTAGAGGACTCAATCTCGCATGTGCAGCTAGAGTTTGTTAGTGCAAAAGATGCGAAAGAGGATTTAGAGTTTTTCTTTGAAATTTTAAAAAAGAGCAACCCTAAAGTTATAGGTGGCAAGTTACCAGATAGTGGATTTTATCACTAGTTATTAAGCTTTGGGTGTTCATAGCAATATTGGCAATAATTATTATTGTTATGTATGCTTAAGTTTAAGTTTGCTATTATTTTTTAAAATTTATTTTAAAAAAAGGAGGGGGATTGGTGAGATTAGGTTATGTAAAAATGGGGCAAAAGTGCAAAATTATTAAAATGCATACTAGAGGCAAAATGATGAAAAAGCTACTTGATATGGGTTTTATTAATGGTGCTGAGGTAGAGACGATTAGAGAGGCACCACTATCTGATCCGATACAATTAAGGGTTCAAAACTATCTAGTTAGTCTAAGAAAGAGTGAGGCAAATATGCTTGAGGTGGAGCTGGTATGATAAGAGTAGCATTAGCTGGTCAACCAAACTGTGGAAAATCTACGATTTTTAATCTTGTAAGTGGTATAAAGCAGCATATTGCTAATTATCCTGGTGTAACAGTTGATAAAAAAGTGGGTAGGTTTGATTATGAGGGAGAGAAGATTGAGATGGTTGATCTTCCTGGTACCTACTCTTTTAGTTCATACTCGCTTGAAGAGAGAGTTGCAAAAGACTTTATAATTGATGGAAAGCCAGATTTGATAGTAAATGTCGTAGATGCTTCAAATATAAAGAGAAATCTCTACTTTACATTTCAGCTTTTAGAGATTGGTGTGCCAGTTGTAGTTGTTTTAAACATGATGGATGTGGCAGAGAGACGAGGTGTGCAGATTGATGTAGAGAAGATTTCTCAAATGCTAGGTTGTAAAGTGGTTGCCGCAAGTGGGGCTAAAGGGATTGGTGGCGAAGAGATTATGAAGGCTATCGTCCATACTGCTAAAAATGCAAAGAGTTATGAAGAGTTCAAGATAAACTATGAAGAGCTTGAGCCTAGTATTCGAACTATTCAAGAGAAGATTAAGCATGATGAGGGCTCTATAAGTCATAGATGGTTGGCTATTAAAGTTTTAGAAGGCGATAAGGGTATTGCTGATAGACTAAAAGATGACTCTATTGAGGAGGCTTCAAAAAAAGAGGAGACCACTTTTCATAGTAAGTATGATAGGGATATTCCAGCTTTTTTGGCATCGCTGAGGTATGATTCTGCTGACATTGTCTGCCATAAAGCTATAAAAGAGACAAAAAAAGGCAAACAAACAGCCACTGACAAAATAGATAGTTTTATACTAAATAGATGGCTAGCTATCCCTTTTTTATTGTTTATTATGTTCTTGATTTATCAGCTCTCTATCGTATATGGATACAAGATAACAGATTATACTTGGCCTATACTAGCAGCATTCAAAAACTTTACTATAGGCATTATGCCTGAGGCAGATTTTATTGATGTTCCTTTAATAACAGGTTTTTCTATCTGGATGGTCAATAGTGCGAATGCTTTATTGAATTACCTGCCCATATTTTTCATTCTGTTTGCACTGATTGCTATCATGGAGGATGTAGGGTATATGCCTAGAATGGCCTTTATACTTGATAGGGTTTTTAGAAGATTTGGACTTCATGGGCAGTCGACCTTGCCTTTAGTTTTAGGTGGAGCTGTGGTTGGAGGCTGTGCGGTTCCAGGGGTTATGGCGACTAAGGGTATAGCAGATGATAGGGCAAGGATGGCTACTATCTTAACAGTGCCCTACATGAACTGCTTGGCAAAAGTTCCGTTTTATACACTTTTGTTAGGGGCATTTTTCAAAGCCGAGATGGCTTTGATGATGTTCTATATATCAACGGTCACTATTTTTATAGCTTTGATTGTAGCAAAAATCATGACAAGCACCGTCTTAAGAACAAGGGAGACCGCACCATTTGTTATGGAGTTACCACCCTATCATACGCCAACCTTTAAGGGTGTGATTATAAGTGCTTTGCAGAGACTATGGGTCTATATATATAAAGTATTTACAATTGTTCTGCTTGTCGCTGTTATCCTTTTTGTAATGCTTCAGCTTCCAGGGCTTAGTAATGAGTCTAAAATGAAGTATGAAAATGAGATGAGTGAATCGATCGATAAATTTAAATCAAAGGTAGAGAAATCAAAATATTTTGAAGCCGTAGATGAGAGGGGGGAGATATCTGAGCTTTTGAATTTTCATGACAATTTTAGAGCAAAAAGAATGAGTGCAACTTCAAAAGAGGCTTCTGCGAAGGTTAATGCTGAGTTTAAAGAAAAAAATAGCCTTTTTTTTACTTTTGTTAGACCAATGGGAGACAAGGATGCAAAGATAGTAAATAGAAGCTTAAGAAAACTTGCAAGAGATAGAAATAGGGTTTTAAGAAACATGAAGAATGAAAAAATAGAGAACTCTATCTTGGGAAAGGCTGGTAGGTCTATTGAGCCTGTAACGCAATATGCAGGATTTGATTGGAAGATAAATGTGGCATTTTTAAGCTCTTTTGCAGCAAGAGAGAGTGCAGTTGCAACAATAGGCTCACTGTATGAAGACAGGCAGATGGACTCACAAAGACCAGAGGAGGCGATGGCAGAGCATAGTGGGTATACACCACTTCATGCAGTAGCGATTATAATTTTTATGATTTTTTCCCCTCCTTGTATCGCAACTATGATAGTTGTTAAGATGCAGGCCAACGGCTATAGATGGATGATATTTGCTACATTTTTTCCAGTATTTTTAGGTGTAGCTGTGTCATCTTTTATATTTACAGTTGGAAGTATGCATAATATAACAGGAGTAGAGGGAATGGCATACTTCTACTTTACAGTTGTTGGCATTGCATTGGTACTAGGACTATTTCCATCAAAATTAATCAATTGGCGAGGAGGTTTTACGAAAACTTAGAGGCAAAAGCAATACGACCGCAAGGTTGTG
>CAZLXQ010000061.1:0-2348 GCA_964563675.1 uncultured Sulfurospirillum sp. | reverse complement strand
TGTGCTTCAGTCGCAAGGAATTTTTAAGGGGCTTCGCTCCTTAAAAAGGGGACAGTAAAATAAAAGGAGAAATTATGTTAAAAAAAGTTTTAGTAGCCTCAATACTACTATCAAGTTCACTATTTGCACATAGTGCTATCATGAGTTGCTTTGACAATGGAGACGGAACTATAACTTGCGAGGGCGGTTTTAGTGATGGCAGTAGTGCAAGTGGAGTCAAGTTTAGAGTAGAGCAAGATGGAAAGGTTGTCATAGAGGGTAGGATGAGCGAAGATAGCGAGTTTACCTTTGAAAGACCATCTGGCAAGTTTAGCGCAGTTTTTGATGCTGGCGAAGGTCATCAAATTCACATTAGAGGTAGAGATATAGTTGAATAGACTATATGATTTTATAAGGAATAGAAAATGAAGAAGATTGTTTTAAGTACCGTTGTTGCATCGGCTGTTTTAGTGAGTAGTGCATTTGCACATTTTCAGTTAAACTTTACACCAAATAGTGCTTTAGAGAAGGGTGAGACGGTAAAGATTGTTCAGACATTTACCCATCCATTTGCAGATGAGCATACCATGGATATGGCAGGAATTGAAGAGTTTTATGTTATAAATAAAGGCAAGAAAAAGTGCCTAAAAGAGACTCTTAAGCCTATAACTTTTCAAGGTAATGCAAATAGTGGAAAAGGTTTTGCTACAAGCTATAAAGCACAAAGAATGGGCGACCATGTGATGATTTTGGTTCCTAAGCCCTATTTTGAGAAGAAAGAGGACATCTATATGCAGCAAATCACAAAGACTATGATAAATGTTGCTGGAGTACCGACTGATTGGGATACAGACTTTGGATTAAAGGCTGAGATTGTGCCTTTAACTAAACCCTATGCGATTTGGGAGGGCGGAAGTTTTACTGGCATAGTAAAGAGCAATGGTGAGCCTGTTCCTTTTGCTGGTGTTGAAGTTGGATACTTAAATCGTGATGTTGATGTAGTAAACTATAAGATGGGCCCAGATAGATTTAAAGCACCTCAAGATAGTTTTGTTACTATGGGTATAAAAGCAGATAAAAATGGAGTATTTACATTTGCTCTTCCAGCAGCTGGTTTTTGGGGATTCGCGGCTCTAGGAGTAGGAAGTGATACAGAGCATAAAGGTAAAGAGCTCTCTCAGGATGCTGTTATATGGGTTGAAGCTAAAAAGATGGAGCGAAATTAAGAGAAGCCATAAAGAATGCAATAGAGGGATTATAATCCCTCTATTGCATAAAGAGTAAAAATGAAAATATATTTAATAACAAAAATACTACATATAATTAGTGTAGTATTTTTTATAGGTGTTGTCTCTTTTAGGACATTTATAATACCTGTTTTGAGGGATAGTTTTGAACCTAAGCAGTATAAGCGCATCAATATGCTTACAGGAAGGAGAGCTAGAGATATTATAAAGATAAATAATATATTTTTAATTCTAACAGGAGTTTATCTCTCTTTAAATTTTATTAGTATTGATATGAGTGTGATAGTGTTTTTAAAGATACTTATAGGAGCTATTTTAGCATCAATATTCTATATCGTACCAATCATCATGTCAAAAATGCAAGGCATAGCTTGGTTTAGTATGTTTTTTCATTATCTAATTTTTTCTTTGATGATGTTGACTATCGCTTTGTCGCAATTGATATTTATATGAAAGATATATAGTGTTTGTATTGAGATTTTCAAAGATAAACGGACAGCTAAAGTTGATATTTGTTTTACTACTTGTTTTTGTTGTTGTCTTAGTTATCTTGCTCATGAGGGGTATCGATTCTCAAAAAGCCATCATTGAAGTTGAAGTATCAAATATCAAACTAACATATTATGTATATACTCAGATGTTAGAGCGACATGCTAAGCCAATGCATATTCTTATAGAGAATGAGGAATTTATAGATGACAGTAATTTTGTAGATAAATTTAGAGTAAGCACACCACTAATGAGAGGGTTCGAGGATAAAAAGCCCAATAAATACTCCTTAATTTTAAAATTTATCAATAAACACGAGACACAAAGAGAGCTACATGGTGGCAACTTATATGAAATAGAGATAAAAGAGGAGAGGATTGAGCTTTTTGGAAAAGTAAGAGAGAGGGGATATATTCTTATTTCAAAAGATATATCTAAGGCAAAAGAGCTAATAGAGACAATTTATAATAGCTTTGTAAAGATTTTTGTTTTTTTAACTCTTTTGATGATAATGATTATATATCTCATTAGACTCTCTTTTGCCTATCAAGAGAGAAAAAAGGAGCTTGAAGAGGAGCATAAAGAGCTTGAAGAGGATGTAAAAAAGATGGCATTTGTGGATATTTTGACAAA
>CAZLXQ010000060.1:0-7395 GCA_964563675.1 uncultured Sulfurospirillum sp. | reverse complement strand
GTTATGATATGATGAAACAAGAAGTCCGATCGTTTTTAGCGGTTGGGTAGTTCACAGATATTTTCTGTATTATAACAGAATTCTTATATATTTATTTATCAAAAAGAGGAACATGGCAACAGATAAAACACTTTTTATACTCTGTACTTTTTGCATATTTGCAGGTGTTGTATTTTCACTTTCATTGCCTGTATTTACAGTGCTATTTTATGACTATGCGGAGTTGCATTTTTTTGCAAGACAACTGCTAGTGGGCATGACTTGTATCTTTATTATGTGGAGTATATCTCAGCTTAATCCAGATAAGCATCTAGTTTGGATTGGATTTACCATCTTTTTCTCTTGTCTACTTTTGATGGGAATTATGCACTATCTTCCAGAGCATATGGTCACATCAGCTGGTGGAGCAACAAGGTGGATAAGATTTCCAGGATTCTCATTTGCTCCAGTAGAGTTTTTTAAAGTTGGATTTGTCTATTTTTTAGCTTGGAGTTTTGCGAGAAAACTAGATGAAAAGAAGAAGCCACTTAAAGATGAGCTGTTGTTGATTTTACCTTATATAGGACTATTTGTACTAGTCATTTATCTTATAGCTGTTATGCAAAATGACCTTGGACAAGTTATTGTTTTAGCTCTTACACTCGCTTTTATGGCATTTTTTGCTGGTACTAGCTTGAAGCTTTTTATGCTTAGTATTTTAGGTTCAATTGGACTATTTGTCATAACCATACTAACATCAGACCATAGAATCATGCGCATAAAAACATGGTGGGCGACTATTCAAGATATGGTTCTTTCTATGTTTCCAGAGTCCATAGCAGTCGCTCTTAGAGTTGAAGATGCACCAGAGCCTTGGCAGATATCTCACTCACTAAATGCTATAAAACATGGTGGTCTTTTTGGAGAGGGCTTAGGAGGTGGTCTTTTTAAGCTAGGGTATCTTAGTGAAGTTCATACCGACTTTGTTTTAGCAGGCATATCTGAAGAGGTCGGTGCCATTGGTGTCGCATTTTTGAGCATTGCTATTTTTGCTATCATCTACCGCATCTTTAAAATTTCAAACAGAAGCGACAATAAAGTATTTTATCTCTTTTCGCTAGGCATTGGACTACTAATTACATTCTCATTTTTGATGAATGCTTTTGGCATAACCTCAATCACTCCCATAAAAGGTATAGCAGTCCCATTCCTAAGCTACGGGGGAAGCTCTTTGTTGGCACTCTCGTTTGGCATAGGTATGGTTCTTATGGTCAGTAAAAGAGCAAAGCTATGAAGCTGTGATAGTAGCGATAACTGGAGGCGGCACTGGGGGACATCTAGCCATCGCAAATGCACTCAAAGAGGAGCTAAATAGTCGTGGAGTAAAACCCATATATATTGGCTCTCAAAATGGTCAAGACAAATCATGGTTTCAAAGTGATAGTGGATTTAAAAAAACCTATTTTCTTGACTCGAAAGGGGTTGTAAATAAAAAAGGTTTAAAAAAAATACTAGCACTTAAAGATATCTTAGCTCTTTGCTTTACATGTAGAGATATCTTTAAAATAGATAAAATAGAGGCAGTTTTTTGTGTGGGTGGCTACTCTGCTGCTCCAGCGGCATTTAGCTCGATTTTAACAAGGACACCCCTATATATTCATGAACAAAATGCAGTTATTGGAACTCTCAACAAGATACTAAAACCGTTTGCAAAAGAGTTTTTTAGCTCATACAGTAAAGACTCAAAGATAAAAGAGTACCCAGTACATGAGAGGTTTTTTAAGTTAAGAAGGATAAGAGAAGAGTTAAAAACAGTGATTTTCTTAGGTGGCTCACAAGGTGCAAGTTTTATCAATCAGCTAGCTATGAAAATAGCACCTATATTGATAAAAAATGGCATACACATAATCCATCAAACAGGAAAAAATGACTACTCCACATGTAGAGAGTTTTATATGAAAAATGGGTTACATATAGAGTATTTTGCTTTTAGCAAATCAATAGTTAAAAGTTTAGAAAAAGCAGATTTTGCAATCAGTCGAGCAGGAGCAAGCACACTTTGGGAGCTAAGTGCAAATGCCCTTCCAGCTCTATTTGTACCCTACCCACATGCAGCAAAAAACCACCAATACTTCAATGCTAAAGCTCTTGTGGATCAAAATATCGCCCTATTAAAAACGGAAGACAAGTTAAATGAAAAAGTTCTATGGAATATAATTAAGAGTATAGAATTAAAAAAAATCTCTGAAAAATTAAAAAAAACCATAACAAAAGAGGGTATTAAAAAGATAGCAAATATCTTATTGAAAAATGGTGCGCTCGACAGGACTTGAACCTGTGACCTTCGGTACCGCAAACCGGTGCTCTATCCAGCTGAGCTACGAGCGCAATTTAAGAGTTGAAATTATATCCAAATTTATATAAGATTCAAAGCTTTTTAGTCTAAATCTTCAGATAGTTATCTTATCTGGTACGAAAGTTGAGTAAATATGAAAATTCTTTTAGTTTTAGTTTTATTGTTTTTATCTTTATATGCAAAGCGGTTTAGTGTAGCTTCGTATAATGTAGAAAATCTTTTTGATGCAAAAAAGAGTGGGTATGAGTTTGAGCAGTATATTCCATATGGCAAAAGCGGGTGGAGTAAGAAGATGTATGCGATTAAAATCAAAAATATCGCTAGAGTCATAAAAGATATAGATGCAGATATAATCTCACTTCAAGAGATAGAGAATAAAGAGGTTTTAAAAAGACTCAACTTAGCTTTAGGAGAGAAGAGATATCCCTACATGTACGGTGTCTTTAAGTCTCGACCTTTTGATGTGGTTTTGCTCTCAAGATATCCCATCAAAGAGTACAGCTCATACACTATACTTAAAAGATTTAGACCAATTCATAGAGTTGTAGTTGATATAGAGGGCTTATATGTGAGCATATTTATAAATCACTGGCCATCTCGAAGACACCCTTATGAGACACGAATGAAGTTTGCAGAAAAGCTTAAAAAGTTGTATGAAAAAGAGGATAACTACATACTGTTAGGTGATTTTAACTCTCCTTTTAAAAAAGATAAAAGTGGTTGGGGAAGAGAGGTTGGGCTAGTCTCGAAAACTAACTACAATCTTTGGTTTGATACTCCATATAAGGAGAGATACTCATATAGATTTTTTAGATTAAGAAGTGCGATTGACCACATAATAGTCTCTAAATCTATGTTTGAAAGGTACAAGCGAGGCTCTTTTGAGGTTCATAAGTTTGATTATCTAGTTGCTAAGTATGGAAATGCTAAGAGATGGGAGATTGGTAAAAAAAGCAAAGGCAGACATGTTGGAACTGGGTATAGTAATCACTTTGCTCTATCAGCTGTTTTTACTGCAGATAAACAAAGGGTGAAGTTACCAAAAAAGATAAGTATTAAAGAGCTTATAAAAAAAGAGGTCGGTAGAGTAAACTACCTCTTAAGAGATGTTATGGTTATAGATAAAAACAGGCACGGAGTCACTATAGAGGACAAAAACAGAGATACCATATTTATTTATAAGCCCGATTTCAGACTAGAGGTTGGAGAGATTTACTCTTTACATGTAAGAGAGCTAGGAGAGTTTAGAGGCAAAAGACAGATAGTTTTATTGGATTTTAACTCACCTTTAGATAGCATAGCTGACCTTAAGCACTTTTGTAAAAAAGGGCATAAGGTTAGTAAAGTAAAAACTAAATAGGATTTTTTATGGTGAAACCACTTTTGATAGAGATAGGCGTTGAGGAGCTTCCTGCGGTTCCATTTTTGAAAGAGTTGCCCCATATAGAAAAAAAATGGCTCAAAATTCTTGAGTCCAATACTCTTGCTTGTGAATTTAAGTTTTACTACACCCCTAGAAGATTGGTTTTGTGGCATAGTGAGTTTCCAACCTCTCAAGCAGACTCTCAAGAGGAGTTTTTTGGAGCACCGATAGCTATAGCATACAAAGACGATCAACCAACTCCTGCGGCGAATGGTTTTGCAAAGAGATGTGGAGTTGCTCTTGAAGAGATAGGTAGAAATACTAAAGGCGGTAAAGAGGTTCTATACTTTAAAAAAGAGATAAAGGGTAGAGAGTCATGCACTCTAATTGGCAGTATGATAGAGGAGTTTATCTTAAAGCTTAATTTTGGAAAAGCGATGAGATGGGGAAGCTATGAAAAGAGTTTTATCCGCCCAATCAGATGGGCAGGGGCGATGCTAGGCGATACTAAACTCTCCTTTAAAGCCTACAATGTAAAGGCAGATAACCTCTCCTATCCTCACAGAAGTATCTCTTATGACTCTTTTAACTACAACTCTATAGAGGAGTATTTTGAGAAACTTGAAAAGGGTGGGGTAATTTTATCTCAAAATAGACGAAAAAAGATTGTTTTGGAACAGTTTAAGTTTATAGAGAAAAATAGCAATATTGAGATAGAGATTGATGAGGAGCTATTGGCACAGATTGTGGCTATCACAGAGTATCCAATGCCATTGCTAGGTAGCTTTGATGAGAAGTTTTTAAGGCTTCCAAGTGAGGTTATAATCGTATCAATGAAGGAGCATCAGAGGTATTTTCCAGTTTTCAAAGATGGTAAGATTACAAACATGTTTATAGTGGTATCAAATGCTATTTGTGATGATTATGATTTGATAGTCAAGGGGAATGAAAAAGTGCTTCGAGCAAGGCTTAGTGATGGACTCTTTTTTTATGATAATGACCTCAAAAATGGACTCAGCTTTTCTGGGCTTAAAGATATAGTTTATCTTGATGGGCTAGGTTCGGTTTTTGATAAAGTCATAAGAGAAAAAGCTATAGTTGAGTATCTTGAAGAGAAGTATAAAGAGGATTTAGGCATAGTGTATATAGACCTAAAAGAGATTAGTGGTATACTAAATCGTGCTGTTATGATAAGCAAAGCTGATCTGTTAAGTGAGATGGTATATGAGTTTACAGAGCTTCAAGGCTTGATGGGGTGCTACTATGCAAAAGCTGCTGATGAAGATGAGCTTGTCTGCCTTGCACTAAAAGAGCAGTATCTTCCAAAAAGCGAAGATAGTGAATTACCAAGCAATCTATGTAGCTCTTTAGTGGCACTTTCAGGTAAAATAGACTCTTTGCTAGCACTATTTAGTGTAGGTAAAGTTCCAACGGGAACAAAAGACCCATTTGCTCTTCGTCGAGCGGTAAATGGTATCATAAAGATAGTTTTAAATCAAAATCTACCATTTGATATAAAAGAGGATTTAAAAAGCTTAAGTGCTAACTATGCCCATTTTGATATCAAAAAACTAGAGAGCTTTTTTTTAGAGAGAGTCAACCACTTTTTTGATGCAAATCCATCTGTTATAAAAGCTGTTGTTAGTAGTGGCGAGAGGGATATTGTGCAGTTGTCGCTGAAGATAGAGGCACTAAGAAGTATCTCTCAAAGTAGTGATTTTAAAGAGGTTTTTACCACCTTTAAGAGAGTTGCAAATATCATCAAAGATGTTGATATCAAAAAAGAGCTACAAGTAGATGAGGGGCTTTTTAGTACTAACGAAGAGAGAGCTTTACATGTAGAGTTTTTAAAAGTAGCCTCTAAAAAGCATAAGTCATATAGAGAGAAGCTAGATGCTCTTTTTGGATTAAAATCTCAAATAGATAGTTTTTTTGATAATGTCATGGTAAATGTTGATGATATAGACATAAGAGTCAATAGGCAAAATCTTATCGCTACTATCTATAAAGAGTTTAGATTGATAGCGGATATAAAAGAGATTGGTACTCAAGAGGAGCGAAAATGAAATATCTACTTACTTTTTGTATTTTAGCTTTTAGTTTAAATGCAACTGTTTATTATGCTAAAGTTGAGCCATATGCTACACACTCTATAACAGCTAGTGTCAGTGGTGAAGTGGTGTTTTTGGCTAAAGATGCAGATGGTAGAGTGTCAAATGGTGAAGTTTTAATTCAGATTGATGATTTTTTAAATAAAAAAGAGTTAAAAAGTGCAAAAATAAAACTAAAAAGCTTAACAAGAGTGGTGGAGCTAACACAAAAAAACATCAAAAACTCTAAAAAAGTAGAACAGATAAAAGAGGAAAATTATAACAAAATCAAAGACTTAAAGACTAAGTCAAGAGCAAGTAAAGATGCAGAGCTTATAAGTCTCATAAATGCGACCAATCAACTCTTAAGTTTTGAGAATTCGCTAGAGAATTTAAAAATATCTATTAGTGATTTAAGGTTTAGGATAGCAGTGCTTGAGGATAGTATCTCAAAAAAGAGCATAAGTGTTCAAAAAGGTTTTTTTATCTATAAGACCCATGTAAGTAAGGGGGACTTTGTCAACATTGGAGCCTCTTTGGCGGATGCTTATGATATCTCGTATGGAAAACTGACCATCTTTTTATCTAAAGAGGATGTTGAAATTGCACAAAATAGCAAGATATACATCAATGACAAGCCAAGTGATTTAAAGATAGATAATATCTGGAAGATAGCAGATACTCAAAACATCTCAGCTTTCAGAGCAGAGATAATCATACCAGCACCTAAACGCTTTTCAGAGTTATTGAGGATTGAGTTTAAGTAGAAGTGCCCTAGAGCTAGAAGGAAACAAGTTATGAGAAAACAAAAAATAGAAGATATTTCTGAATCACTACTCATTTCAGTGTGAGATAACACTCTTTTGGACGATGCTTTGCTTTTGGTTGAGCAGAATTTTTATTTTCTTCATATTGGGGCTTTATCAAAAAAAGAAAATCTAGCAGATAGGGATTTAAGTGTAAAAAGAGGTTTTGAAGAGTCTCAAAAGTATAGCTTTAATCCAAATATCATAAAAGAGTTGCTAGATGATGCAAAAACAAAGAAAATCGAAGAGATAACTCTATTTGAGTATTTTGTAGAGTTTAATGCCTTTAGAGGGATTTGCATGGCTATGGTGGAGGCCTTGAGACTTGAGAGTTCTTTTAGAGAGTTTATGCGGATGCGTCTTTATAAGCAATTTGAAGATTTTTTCGACATAGTCTCATTTGTAAGAAATGTACTATCTCACAATATTCATGCACAAATCATGTTAAGCGAAAAAGATTATGCAGGAACCTTAAAAAGAATTCGTCGCAATGAAAGAGAGACCAACATGCTGTTTGAGTTTGTGTATGCTAGCGATTTGCCAGAGATATGTTCACCTGATATGAACTATGGCTTTACATGTAGTATTGATTTTGAGAACCTAAAAAAGGGAATGCCATTTTTGGAAGTCATCTCTCACTGGGAGCTTATGATGCTAAGTGAGTTTTGCTTTAACCTTGTCATGGCATACAGAGTGTTTGAAAAAAATAGTGTTTAGCGAGAGAGATACAATCCCACCTGCTGTAGAGGCTTGCCTTTTAGTTTTCCGCAGAGATTGTTCTGCTTGATATAGGCTTTAGCT
>CAZLXQ010000059.1:0-7550 GCA_964563675.1 uncultured Sulfurospirillum sp. | reverse complement strand
TTATAGTTTTTGCAAAAGATGGAGCAGATCTGTTTGATGGAAGCTATGATGAATTCTTGAAAAAAGTAGGCTGGGAAGAGGAGGAGAAGTTAAAAAAACCAAAAAAGCTCCAAAGTTTGATAAATATGCAAACAAAAAACTAAAAACAACCCTCACAAAAGAGAGAAATCAAAAAACAGCCCCACTAAAAAAAGAGATAAATAGACTAGAAGCTTTGATAATCAAAACAGAAGAGCAACTAGAGACTAATCAAAAAAAACTTACTAGTCAAGCAAGTGATGAAAATCTTAATGATTTATGCAAAAAAATAGCAATCCAAGAGAGAGAGATAGAGGAGAGTTTTGAAGCTTTAGAGTTAGTTCAGTGTCAGCTTGATGAGTTGATGGAGCTGTATAGGAGTTTTTATGAAAGAGAATTTAGTGTGTGAAAAAAATAGATTAAAGTTTTTCCCAGTTAGCATGTTTGCTATAGTTATGGGTATTGGTGGGTTTACTATTATGTATCAAAAATCAGCTTTATGGCTTGGGTTTTCCCATGTGGTAGGAGTTGTCTTAACAGGCATAGTTACCATTTTGTTTTTTCTTATCGCTACTGTTTATATACTCAAGTTTTTTAGGTATTTCTCAGAGATAAAAAAAGAGTTTGCACATCCAATTAGGATTAATTTTTTTGCGGCAATCTCCATCTCAATGCTTATGCTAGCTATCATTTATAAAGAGTACAATATCACAGTTTCAGCATTTTTTTGGTATCCAGGGGCATTTTTACACTTCTATCTTACTATGCATACTATCTCTTTTTGGATAAATAAAAATCAAGAGCTAGGTCACTTAAATCCAGCTTGGTTCATACCAGTAGTTGGCAATATACTTGCACCTGTTGGTGGCATAGGTTTTGCAAATGAGGGTATATTGATCTACTTTTTTAGTATTGGTCTCTTCTTTTGGATAGTATTGTTTGCTATTTTGTTAAATCGTATTATCTTTCATAAGCAGTTAGCTGTAAAGTTTATGCCAACTCTTTTTATATTTATAGCTCCTCCTGCTGTTGGATTTCTCGCTTATTTTAAGCTCTATGAAACTATAGATATGTTTGCTATGATACTGTTTAATTTGGCTCTATTTTTTACTCTTTTTATAGCCTTTATCTATAAAAATTTTATTAAAATTAAGTTTTTTATATCTTGGTGGGCATTTATCTTTCCTCTTGCTGCTATGACGATGGCATCAATGCTTATGTATAATCAAACAGGTGATTCTATGCTTCTAGCCCTCTCATATACTATGATTGCGGTAACTACTACTACCGTTTTTGTTGTAGCTTATCAGACGATACTACACATAAAAAAAGGGGAGATTTGTACTGAAGAGTAGATTGGCTATAATAGAATAAAAAAACAGGAGACTTATAGATGAAACTACTACTGATAGGTGCTGGCAATATGGGTGGAGCGATGCTTAAGGGTCTTTGTGTGTATGACATAACCGTTGTAGAGGCTCACAAGCCAAGAGCCAAAGAGCTTCTGCTTATCTATCCTGACTTGAAGATTGTAGACTTTGTGCCGAATTTGGATGGTTTTATAGTGATTCTTGCTATAAAACCGCAGTCTTTAAGTTCTCTACATGTAGAGGGTTGTGCAAAAGGTGTTATTTCGATTTTGGCTGGAGTTACTATAGAGACTTTAAAATCAAGCATAAAGGCTGATTTTCATGTAAGGGCTATGCCAAACATGGCCGCTTTAATACAAAAGTCCGCAACCTCTCTTTGTGGTGATGAGGAACTAAAAGAGAGTGCCATAGAGATACTAGGTACTATTGGAGAGTGTTTTTGGCTAGAGAGTGAAGATGAGCTTGATATCGCAACAGGGCTTGCAGGAAGTGCACCAGCTTGGATAGCAGTCGTAGCTGAAGCTTTGAGTGATGGAGCGGTTAATCTTGGACTCAAGAGAGATATATCATACAGGTATGTCGCTCAGCTTTTTGAGGGGGTTGGAGAGGTTTTAAAGACTGAGCATCCTGCAATCTTGAAAGACAAGGTAACCTCTCCAAAAGGCACAACTATAGCAGGGCTTACCAAGCTAGAAGAGGGCGGAGTTAGAGATAGTTTTATCAAGGCGATGGAGGCTTCATATCAAAGAGCTAAAAAGCTTTCATAAAAAGTCTTTAAGAGTTTTTTAGTAGCCACACTCTTAGCTTTTTATTTTTTATTTTTGTGTTTTTTAACTTCTCAAACACCTCTTGCGCTAGTTTTTTATCAATCGAAACATAAGAGTCTTTTGGATTGATGGTGATTTTCCCTATATACTCGCTATCAACTCCAATACCCTTCATCAATGCACCAAGTATATCGCCTGCTCTTACCTTCTCTTTTTTGCCACCATCTATACAAAGTGTTGTCATCCAGGCTCGATAAGATTGGCTATGTTCTGCATGTAGAGATGTTCTATCTTCAAGCTCATCAGGAGTGTAGTCCGTATGACCTCTTACAAAAGATATAGCCAACCCCTCTTTGTTCATCCTGCCAGTTCGTCCTATTCTGTGTATATAAGTCTCTTTGCTATTTGGTAGGTCATAGTTTATAATCAACTCTACATTTGGGATATCAAGTCCACGAGAGGCAACATCAGTAGCAACTAAAAATGTACAACTCTTATGTGTAAATTCCAAAAGCGTCTCATCTCTATCTATCTGTTCAAGATCGCTATGCAAACTAAGTGCATCATAGCCCTTGTTTTGAAGCTCATTTGCTATCTCTGTGCATTTTATCTTTGTATTGCAAAAAATAATACAGCTTTTAGGTCTAAAGTGGAGTATTGATTGCTCCAATATCTCATCATTAAACTTGAAAAATCTCTCTTTTATGGTTGTTTTTTCTTGTTGGAGCTCAATCTTGACTCTACTATTTTGTATAGATTTGCTAAACTCAAGAATTTGCTCGTCAAAAGTTGCACAAAAGAGAAGTGTCTGTCTTGTTTTTGGAGTAAAACCTATAATCTGTTCAATGTCTTCAAAAAATCCCATATCTAACATCTTATCAGCCTCATCTAAGACAAGAGTTTTGATTTTATCTAGCTTAAGAACCTCTTTTTTTAAAAGTGCTAAAATACGACCAGGAGTTCCTACTACTATATGTACACCATTATGGATAGAGCTTATCTGCCCCCTCATAGGAGTGCCACCACAGAGTGTTAAAATCTTTATATTTTCAGCAAATACCGCTAGTTTTCTTAGCTCTTTTGCAACTTGGCTAGCTAGCTCTCTAGTTGGTGTTAAAACAATAGCACCTGTCTGAAATCTTTTTGCAATATCAAGCTCAAGCACAAGAGACAATCCAAAAGCAACAGTTTTACCACTTCCTGTTTTTGCACGGGCTAGTACATCTTGCTTTTTCAATATCAAAGGTAGAGTTTTCTTTTGTATTGGGGTTGGTTTTGAGTAGCCTAGATTATCTAGGTTTTTTATCATTTTTTCATTTGAAATAAAATTGGAAAAATTCAATATGAAGCTCCTTTGTGATAGTATGTCGGATTATATCATAAAAAAGGGGCTTGATGACCAGCTTTAAAAGTAGCATTGTTTCGCGTATTTTTGGCAGTTTTGCCTCAAAAAAGTTTCCACCATTTTTACAGAAAGTCTTAAACTCGACATATGTAAAACTTATGAAGGTAGATTTAAGCGAGACTCTACCCGCTCAAAACTATAGTAGCTTAAATGAACTTTTCACAAGAGCTTTAAGAGTGCCTAGAGAGTTTACGGCAGATGAAGATGAGTTTATATCCCCTTGTGATGCGTACATAAGTGAGTGTGGAGAGCTTAAAGGAGAAAAAGCCTTGCAGATAAAAGGGCACTCTTATAGAGTTAGAGAATTTTTAGGCGATTATGTATTGAAGAGAGATAAAGATAGACTAAAAGATGGCAAGTATATAAACTTCTATCTATCCCCAAAAGATTATCATCGCTATCATGCACCATGCGACTTAAGAGTAAAAAAAGCAGTCCATATTCCTGGAAAACTCTATCCTGTTAACTTTAAGTGGCTTAGAAAGATACCTGAGCTTTTTATAGAGAATGAGAGAGTGGTTTTAGAGTGCTACACTCAAGATGAAAAGCTTTTTTATATGGTTTTTGTTGGAGCTTTAAATGTGGGAAAAATACAATTTAATTTTGATTGCAATATTCAAACCAATGTAAAATCCTCAACCCAGACGGCATACATGTATGAGAATCTATGGCTTAAAAAAGGCGATGAATTGGGTAGATTTGAGATGGGCTCAACTATCATAATGCTTTTTGAAAAAGATATGGTAGAGCTTATATGTACGAAAAACAGGCCTATAAGATTTACAGATGTGGTGGCAAAAAAACTAGGGGGTGAAACTTGACACATAGGTATAATTATGCCTACTTGGATTCACATCACAAGCGAATACCCTAAAGTAAATTGCTAAATATAGATAACCAGAAGAGTTAGATACTTGGAAAGAAGATATAAAAAATTTCTTAAACTAAGTATAAACGCTGCTCTTTTATCACAAGATGAGAGTTGTATTAGTCCTGAAACTATTAGGAACTATATCAAAAATCAAAGCTAAAGACGATTGGGATTTTAGCTATTTAGTGATTAAAACTTTCAGCCACTGCTTGAGTTGAAATCAATGACAAAATGACAAATGCCATAATTCCTATTTTTTTCATCTTTAATCTCCCTTTATATTTTAATTCTTAATTTTTTCTAAAAAATATAAAGGTACACCGATAAGCTGGGTCATGTCGAGGGTGATTATTTATCTACTTGCTATCTTGCGATAACACTCTAGCGAATGGTAAAAACATGAGGCTTACCAATCCATTCTTGCTGCAGATTGGGTTTACAAAGCAGTTTTGATTACTCAAAACTCTGGTAGGCTCTTACCCTACCGTTTCACCTTTTCCTGCCCATACTTTTTTAGTTTTAGTTTTTTTTGGCTAAAAACTTTAAATAAAAAAGTATGGGCAGGTAGTCTACTTTCTGTTGCACTTTCCCTTGGGTTACCCCAGCCGTCCGTTAGACGGAACCATGCCTCATAGCAGCCCAGACTTTCCTCCTGCCCATACTTTTTTAGTTTTAGTTTTTTTGGCTAAAAACTTTAAATAAAAAAGTATGGGCAGGCAATCACCTAGTGTACCTTTAAGCCAAAATTATACCATATTATCTGAGATTATGTGTAAGCTCCTCTAAAATAACTGTCGCATAAGAGCCTTTTGGCAAACTAAAATGCATCTCAAACCAATTTTCTTCATCTATATATCTATACTCAACATCCTTTAAAAATGCCCAACCAAATCTACGAGCGCCATTCATCTGCTTTAAAAATGGCTCAGATTCACTATATATCTCTCTATCTATCTCTTGAGAAAATCCTTCACTTTGTATGCTTTTGTGTCCTGGAAGCCATCCTGTTATAGTTGTATCTTTTTTTTCAAACCTCTCTATCTCACTTTTGGTATCTTCAACTATAAATGGCTTTCCATTTGGATAGTGGTGAGCCACATCTCCCTCAAAAACTTTAAAAAATTTTTTCTGTTTTCTTAGGTTTTTTACTAACTCTTTTGGGAAGTTAAGAGCTTTTGAGGCTTCATTGTCATCAAAATTGTCTATCATATGACCAATCTTGAGACGACAAGAGAGCCAGTTATTGAACAGATGGCTCTGATATGCACTTATAAAGAACATCTTCATCTTTCTTTTTCGCTCTTTTCTCTTACCCTCAAGTATCTCTCGACCCAATATATAGTTATCTCCATCTTTTCCAAATCTTTGATAACCAAAGAAGTTTGGAAACCCCTCTTTTTTAAGAGTTTTTAATGTGTTTGTAAGCTTCTGTCCATCAACCTTGTTAACCCTCTTGAGTCTTATAAAAAACCTATTGCCCTTTAGGTGACCTACTCTTATCTTGTTATTGTGGTATGTTCTTGATAGTATCTTTATCTTGTCATTGCTAAAGTTTTTTAGCTCTGCTTCATAGCTTTTATGGATTGATACATACTGTGTAGTCATGCCGTCTTTGTCTTTAAGCCCTGCATATCCAAAATCACGAGTTTTAGCGCCACTAGCTTCACTGAGTTGCTGAACCATCTGCCAAGTTGTAAGATCTTTTTTTCTTACATGTAGAACTAGATGCTCGCCCTCTCCACTAAACTCATATAGAGGTATCTCGTTAACAACAAAATCGGTTGAGTTTTTTGTAAACAATATATTGATAGGGGAATGATTTAGGAAAAATAGTCGTTTCATCCAACTGTCTCCTTTTTCTGAAAACAAGTTTCCAAAAAAATTCCTCGCACTAAAGCTAGCCCTATCGGGCAGAGTAAAGCTCCAACTGTCTCCTTTTTCTGAAAACAAGTTTCCAAAAAAATTCCTCGCACTAAAGCTAGTATAATACCCATAGTTAAATATTTCATATATTTTCCTATAACACGATATAAAATAATCTTGAACTAAAATTAAGGTCATATAGCCTGAGTCGAAGAGAAAGAAATATCGTGTACTAAATTTTAGTTTTTAGAACTTAGAGATATACTCTGCAACCGCTTTTATCTTAGCATCATCATCCCTTGAATAACCTTCCCTTTTCCTAATGCCACTTTTTCACCTTTAACACCATGACAGGCTGCACATTTCTTGTAGAGTGCGGCTCCATCAGCTGCGACTAGCGTGAACGCTGCCACGATCATACAGGTCAATACTATCTTTTTTCATTTTATACTCCTTGTAAATTTATGTCAAATTATATCTCATTTTTCTTTAGAATGACTTATCTTTTTTAGCTATAATAGATTTTTGAAATTATTAACATATCAACTAATAAAGGTAGTTTATTGTTTAAGCATATACAGCATGAGCTAAATTCTCATATAGATATTGTTGAAAAAGTTTCACAAACTTTGCAAAGCTATATGCATACCGCTTCGGTTATCATACATGAAGCGATAAAAAAAGAGAGTAATATATACATATTTGGCAATGGTACAAATTCGATAACAGCACAATACATAGCATCATATTTTGGAGAGAGCATATCTAGTGATGTAGATATCTTAACAAAATTAGCAAATAGCTATGGGCTTGACAAGATATATGAGAAACAAGTAGAGAGTAGAGCTAAAAGCGGTGATGTGCTTATAGGCATATCTACTAGTGGCAATAGCAAAAATGTATTAAGAGCTCTCTCTTTTGGTAGAAATATGGGGTGTAAAACCATAGGTCTAAGTGGCTATGATGGTGGTGCTTTAAGTGAGTTTTGTGATATCAATATAGTTGTTCCTAGTGATGATGCTCATAAAATACATGAGATACATATGATTATTGCAAGTATCGTTTATAAAACTTTTTAGCATAATTCGGGTTAATCAGAGGGTTCAACCAAACAAGCCACTACACTTGACTTGACCTTTTAAAGTGCGGATTTAATTTTAGTAGAATTAAATCTGCGATTATGTTTCCTAGTAAAGTCAAGAGTGCAGAGATGATGAGTATCCCCATAACTACTGGATAATCACGACTAAGTGCAC
>CAZLXQ010000058.1:0-7648 GCA_964563675.1 uncultured Sulfurospirillum sp. | reverse complement strand
AGCTTAAGCTTAATGTGATTAATTTTATAAACTATAACAATATTGAGTTTACAATAACAAACTCTAGCGACAACTACAAATTAGCAGATGCAGTTGGTGGAGTAAAAAGTATACCTTTAATGTTTATTTATGATAGAAGCGGAAAGTACTCCCAGCATCATATAGGAGCAGTTAGCAAAAAGACTATAGAGGTAGATATCAAAAAAGTACTATAAATCCGAATTATGCAATAGAAATCACTAAACTAGCATTCATCATTGTGTCCACGGCATCTGTAAAAAATCATCACTTAACCTTTGGCTTAAGCTCAAATTTTTTACAAACACCGTAAGCTCAAACATAAACGCTATTTTAGCAATTCTATTGCATAATTCGGGATTATATCAAAAATAACTCTCTATATTTATGATATAATTCAAAAACACTCTATAAGACACCTCTTAAAACCCTGATACCCATAGCTTTAAGAGATGCCCTATGTATAAAGTTTAAAAAAAAAGGAGTTTTCGTGAGCGAAGTCGATCTTTTAAACAAGTCAAACTCTAGTTGTATTCTTAAGGTAGTATATCTTCTAACTGCACCTCTTTTAGTATATCTTTTTGTTATTGCTGGGTATATGGGTATAGTGCCATTTAAGGTGGAGATTCATAGTGTTATATTGATAGGTATTATTTTTATTGTCTATCTTTCTCTTTTGAGGCATAATGCTTTTTATGCTTCTTGTAAATTCATAAAAGAGTTAGATATCTTTAAGTATGAACTTGAAAACTACATAAAGAAAAATCTTTTAGTTATAGCAAACACCTCAAAGGCAAATGCTTCATATAGTGATTTTGTTAAAAACTTTACTTCTGACTTGAGGAATGAAAACTTTGCCTCTGTCGCGGCTGGTATATTTCCTACTTTGGGAATATTGGGAACTTTTATGTCTATAGCTGGCACTATGCCTGACTTTTCGTCCCAAACATCAGCTATGCTAGAAAAAGAGATCTCTATACTTCTAGGTGGTGTTGGAACTGCTTTTTATGTCTCCATATACGGTATATTTTTGTCGATATGGTGGATTTTCTTTGACAAGACTGGTTTAAGTGGGTTTGAAAAGGTGATTGGCGATATAAAGCAACAGACTAAGTCTCTATTTTGGGATAAAGAGGAGATAGAGCAGACCTATTTTAAAAAGAGCATGGAGAACTTTGAGAAGTTAAACAGTGTTTTTCATAGTTTTGCACAAGATGAGCTAGTCGAAAACATAAGCAAAACTATGACTCAAAGAGTTAAGATGTTTGATGAGATAATCTCGCTTGAACAAAATATAGTCCAAAATGCTACAGCCCAGATGAGCGAAAGTATCAAAATAACAGATAATTCACAAGAGATAAACAACCAAATCATCTCTAGCCTTAAAGAGGTTATGAGTACATACAAAGAGTCTTCACAGCAGATAGCACAAAACACAAAACACCTCAAAGAGATAACACAAGCACTTAAAGAAAAAGAGAGTAGTATCTCTAAAATAGCGACCTCGCTTGAAGGGATTAGTGCACAAAATGTCAACCAAATTCATCAAGCAATCATAAAAAACTTTGAGATTATGAAAAAAGACACAGACCAAATAGGCTGGAATTTTAACTCATATCTAAATGAATTTGATGATAAGTTTGCAAAAAGACTGCAAGAGACTCTAAAAACCATAGATAGCGAAGTGGTTAAGATAGTAAATTCACTCGCTCAAGTAAAAAATCTGTAATGTACAAAAACGATAAAAACAAAAATGAGCCTCAAAACTTTTGGATATCTTATGCTGACTTGATGGCTGGTTTGCTTTTTGTTTTTGTTTTAGTTGTCGGAGCTATCGTAATAAAATATGTTTTCATACAGACTGACTTACAAGCCATGAGAGCTGACCTGCAAAAAGAGAAAGAGGCTTTGGGTATTAGTGAGCATGAACTTTCTGATAAAAAAAAGAGGCTAGAGGAGATAAGAACAAAGCTAAAATCAGCACGAGAAAAAAACTTTCGCCTCTCTTTTGATCTTACAAAGCTACAAGCTCAACTAAAATCAATGAGCAAAGAGTTAGATTTAAGCGAAATAGACAAAAAGATGCTCAATGAACTTATCGCAAAAAACTTAGAAGTTATAAGTATGGATAAAGAGGAGATAGAGAAGTTAAAAGACCTGCTTTTGGGGTATGAGTTAAAAGAGAGAGATTTGCTAGCCATAAACCAAGAGCTAGAGATAAAACTACAAAGTAGTGCTCATACAATCTCTCTAAGAGATGAAGAGTTAGCAATGCTGCAAAACTCTCTTTTAGTAAAAATGAAAGAGCACCAAGCTTTAGTCGAAGAGCTTGATATCACAAAAGTAAAGATAAAAAACTTAACAGGCATAAGGATAAAAGTAGTATCTAAACTAAAAGATAAACTAGGCAGTAGCATAGATATAGATGAGAGAAGTGGTGCAATTAGATTTAGCTCAAACATACTCTTTGAACAAGGCGAATACAGACTAAAAGAGGACTCAAAAAAGGAGCTAAGTAGCTTACTTATAAGCTATATTGATGCACTTTTGCTTGATGAAGAGATAAGACAACATATAGACCAGATAATCATAGAGGGGCATACAAACTCTGATGGCTCATACATCCACAATCTGGAGCTTTCTCAAAAACGAGCACTTGAGGTGATGAAGTTTTTATACCACAACTATCCCCAAAATAGCTCTATGCTAAGAGAGTATATAAGTGCTAGTGGAAGGTCATTTACAAATCTTATGCTTTTAGAGGATGGTACAGAGGATAAAGATGCTTCAAGAAGAATAGAGATAAAATTTAGGATCAAAAATGAAAAAGAGATTAGTGAACTTAAAAAATTTTTGGCAAGATAGACCTGAGCTTAAAATAATAGAAAAAAGGGAACTAATAGAGTATCTCGTAGAAAAAAAGATAGAAAAAGAGTCAAGAATCTCGACAAAACTAGTAAAGTTTATAAAACGCATACTTTCATAACATATAGTTATCTAATATAGCTACCAAAGCTAAAAACTGGAAAAGAGGCGACTGTTTTTAACTCTTTTAGAAGAAGTTCAAACTCACTTGGTTTTTGCCAAATCGGAATCGCAACTCCACTCATCTTCTCAAGCTCTCTCTTAGCGATATAAAGTGAGCCCACCTTGTCTATGAGTCCTACTTCTTTAGCTTTTTGTGCTATAAATACCCTAGCATTTGCAAACTCTTTTGCATCCTCTTTTTTAAGACCTCTCGCAGTTGCTACATCACTTATAAAAAGCTCATAAGCGTCGCCTATCAAGCCCTCTAACGCATCTCTCTCTTTTTTGTTCCATTCTCTCGTAAAGGTACCCATCTGCTTATAATCACCTGCTACTATTGTTTGCTCACTGATACCAAGCTTCTTTGCTAACTCTTCTATGTTTGGTGTTTGAATCATAACACCAATAGAGCCTATAAATGCCCCAGGGTTTGCTATGATTTTTCTAGTCCAGATTGAGGCGTAGTAGCTTCCGCTTGTCAAGCTGCCACCTGCATAAGTGATGACCGGCTTAATGGCATTTAATCTTTTTATCGCCATGCTAACCTCGATAGATGGAGCAAGTGCCCCTCCAGGAGAGTCTACTCGAAGAAGAACCCCTTTTATGTTGTTGTTTGCTATAGCATTCTCAATTTGTACTAAAATCTTGTCTATACTTATGATTTGTCCATCTATTCTGATAGTGGTAAGATTTGGTTGTTGTAGATTATCTTTTCCTATAGGAACGAAGATAAAAAATAGAAGAAGCAAAAAGAGCATCGCTTTAAAGTGATTATTTATGTAGCTTATGATTTTCCCTATCCATCTAAATAGAAACATTATACTCTCTCTCCCGCAACGAATGTCGCTTTTGTAAATTTTGTATGCAAGATTAATTGTAGCATAATATCTTCAATACTTTGCAAATCTCCACTTAACTCACACACAATCAAGTCTGCACATCTACCCTTTTTTATCTCTCCACAATTAAGACCTAGAGCCTTTGCACCGTTTATGGTTACTGCTTTTATCACTTTTTTTGCAAGTTCGTTTATCTCTTCATCTTGATGACTCCACAAAACAGCTCTCATCTCATCCCAAAGATTTAAAGAGATATTTGAGCTTAGTCCATCAGTTCCAAGTGTAAAGTTTTCTAATTTTGAAATATCAAGCTTTCCGACACCTAAAAGCCTATTTGAAACAGGAGAGTGAGTTATAACCCCACCGATTTTCTCTATATATTTTAACTCTTTATCTGTGGCTTGAACACAGTGAGTAAAAAGAGCTCTACTCCCAATAAACAGTTCAAGAAAGCTATGTGAACTGCTCATAGGACGAGAATTTGGAGAAAAACTGTCAAAGAACTCACAAAACTCGCCTTTGCCACAATCAAGCCACTCTCTCTCAGCTTTAGACTCCATAAAGTGAGTAGAGACAGTATAGTCGTGTTTGCGAGCAATATCAAGAGCATTTTTAGCTAAAATTGGGTGAGTGGAGTAGGCTGAGTGTATAGAGATAGCAGGAGCTAGTCTATCGCTTTGGCTCTCTTGCGTTTGTCTTAGTCTTGACTTGAAATCATCAAAAAGTGTATCAATAGAATCTGGACGACTTCCTAAAATCTCTATAAAAAAAACAACTCTTTGCGGAGTTTTTAAACATGCCTCAAAATCATTTCCAAAGCTACTAATAGCCCCAAGTGAAGTAGTTCCACTTTTTAGCATTATATTAAGTTGCTTCTTTATAACTTCATCGCTACAAGCCAAAAGTAGCTTATCTCTCTTTTTTATCACAGAGTCAAGCCAAGGTATAAAACTCCCATACTTCAAAGAGCTTCTGTTGGAGCTAAACTCAAGATGAACATGAGGATTAACAAGTCCAGGCATAACGAGAGAGTTTTTAGGTAGTTTTATAACTTCTGCTTGAGGATATTTTTTTATCAAAACACCCAACTTATCTACACTTAAGATAGTCTCATCAAAACAGACAGCACAATTTTCCAAAATCTTAAAATCTTCACTACATGTAAGGACATAGTCTGAGCTTATTATTTTCAAGTTGATATCTCCAAGCTTGTCTCAATCCATCCGAAGCTTAAAACTTTTGATATGTTTCATACTCTGATTATCCTTTTTAGGATATAGTATCTAAAAAAGGATAAAAATTTGTTGGTACATATATGCTGTTCGGTTGATAGCCACTTTTTTTTACAAAAACTGCGACTTCTTTTTCCACAAAAAAAGCTGATAGGATTTTTTTACAACCCAAATATACATCCATATAGTGAGTATAAACTTCGTCTTTTTGATGTGCAAAGAAGCTGTGATAAGCTTGATATAGAGCTCATAGAGGGCGAGTATGATTTAGTGGGGTGGCTTGAAGCGATAAGAGGATTGGAGAATGAGCCTGAAAGAGCAGATAGATGTAGAGTTTGTTTTGATGATAGACTTGAAACTACGGCAAAAAAAGCGATTGAGCTTGGTATAAATGAGATAACAACAACACTTTTAACAAGCCCTAAAAAATCAATAGAGCAGCTAAAGAAAAACGCCCTTCAAGTTGAGCAAAAATATAGCCTACATGTAGATACTCCAGACTTTAAGGTTGGTGGGGGAGTTATGGAGCAGCTTGCTTTGGCAAAAAAAGATATGCTTTATCATCAAAACTATTGTGGCTGTCTGTTTGCCTTAGAGAAACAAAGAGAGTCTCAAGATAGGCTAAAAGATGAGCTTATGAGCTCAGCGGTAGCTCAGGTTTTACCCTCAAGTATTGAGGAGAGGATAAGGCTTTATGAGAGAGTTGCGGAGTGTGAGCGAAGAGGCGAAAAGTTTAGGCTTAAAAGAGAGAAGTTTTTAAACTATAGGCTTTTGAGTGCATCGGTAAAAGATAGTAAAAAAGAGGTGATTTTTAGTTATTTTCTCTTTTATTCTACTCTTAAAAGAGGTCGTACTAAGGGTAAAATTGAGCTTATTCAGGATGGCATAGGCTACTTTAATCGTGAAGAGATTTTGATAATCTCGATAAAAAAGCTAAACAGTGTCTTAAAATGCTCTTATAAAAATGTAAATGCTCTTATAAAAAGACCTCTACAAGTAGAAGATGAGATAGTGCTAAGAAAAAGATTGGAAAGTGGTGTTTTTCAGACCCTAAATCCGATAATTGTTATTGACAATATAGAGTTGAAAAAATATGAGATTAAGTTAATTTCAAAAACATATAGTGATGTTAGAGAAGTTTTAGTAAAAATTGGGTAAAATATTGAAATTTTTATAAAAGGTATTGATTTGACCAATATAGATGTTGTAGAGATTCAAAAAATTTTACCCCATAGATTTCCTTTTTTATTGTTAGATAGAGTCACTAAACTAGTAGAGGGCAAAACCATAGAGGCATATAAAAATGTAACGATAGGTGAGCAGATACTTCAAGGACACTTTCCAGATCACCCCATCTATCCTGGAGTTATGATTGTTGAGGGTATGGCACAAGCTGGTGGAGTGCTTGCCTTTAAGAGTACGAGCAAAGATGACCAAAAGAGTGCTAAAGATAAAGTGGTCTATTTTATGAGTATTGATAGGTGTAAGTTTAGAAGTCCTGTGACTCCCGGAGATAGATTGGTCTATAGGCTAAGTATCATAAAGCGCAGAGGGAGCATATGGGTTTTAGGCGCAAAAGCTTTTGTTGATGAAAAGCTGGTTTGCGAGGCAGAGCTTAAAGCTATGATTGTTGATAAGTAGGTAAGTGATAGTGGTAAATATCCATCCAACAGCAATTATAGAAGATGGAGCGAACATAGCTGATGATGTTAAAATCGCTGCATTTGCATTTGTTTCTAGCAAGAGTGTTTTGAAAAGTGGTGTTGAGGTTATGCAGGGTGCTCAAGTATGCGGTGAGACTTTTATAGGCGAAAATACAAAGATTTATCCCTATGCAGTGATTGGAATGCCTCCTCAGGATATAGGCTACAAAAAAGAGGATGCTGTAAAAGTTATCATCGGTAAAAACTGCCTAATTCGTGAATTTGTTACTATAAATGCTGGAACAAAACATGGCGGGGGAGTAACTCGTGTAGGAGATGACTGTTTTATTATGATTTACTGTCATATTGCGCACGATTGTCAAGTTGGCGATAGCGTGATTGTGGCAAATAGTGTAGCTCTAGCAGGGCATGTTGAGATTGGAAACTATACAGTCATCGGTGGCATGACCCCGATTCATCAGTTTGTCAAAATCGGCGAGAGCTGCATGATAGGGGGGGCTAGTGCGATTAGTCAAGATATACCACCTTTTTGTCTAGCAGAGGGAAACCGTGCTGTTGTAAAAGGGCTAAATGCTGTTGGCATTAAAAGAAGATTTGGGAAAGAGGATATAAGGGCACTTCAAGGTGCATTTAGAAAACTCTTTAGAGGCGAAGAGCCTATCCAAGAGGTAGCCGATGAGTTTTTAAAAAATAGTAAAAATAAAAAAGTATTGCAATTGTGCAGTTTCATAAAAGAGACAACAAGAGGCATACCGTACGAGAGGAAAATAAATGAGTAAAGAGTGTAGCTTTTGTGGTTCGCGTGAAAACAACGACACAAGACTGATAGCTGGTGAAGAAGTTTTTATATGTGAACATTGTGTAACTT
>CAZLXQ010000057.1:0-8026 GCA_964563675.1 uncultured Sulfurospirillum sp. | reverse complement strand
TTTGTTTTATACTCAGGTAGTGAGTTTGCCATAAGGCCTCCTATAATTATAGATACTGCTACTATCAGTTTTATCATCTTCTATCTGCTCCTACGGCTTCACCGATGTGAATAAAGCCATCCCTATCCATAAGATCTAGTATACCTTGTGATATATCTTGGTTTAGTTTTGGCCCTTTAAAGATAAATGAGCTATATATCTGCACTAAACTAGCACCCAACTTTATGCGTCTATATGCAACCTCAGCACTATCAATCCCGCCAACACTTATGAGGGTAGTTTTGCCATAAAACTCTTTTGCTAACTCTTCAAAAAGGGCTGAGCTTTTTTCCTTTAGTACTTTACCACTAATCCCACCAAAATCTTTAGAGTCGCTTAGAAGAGAGTAGTCTATAGTTGTGTTAGTTGCCACAATCCCGCTAGCTCCATTTTCAAGAGCAACGCTACATATATCAATAGCATCTTTTATCTCTAAATCAGGCGAGATTTTAAGTAGAACTGGCTTATTCGTTTTGCTCTTAGCCATACTAAAAAGTTCTTTTATGAACTTCTCATTTTGCAAATCACGAAGCCCTGGGGTATTTGGTGAGGAGATATTGATAACGATATAGTCGCTAATATCCTTAAAGGTGTCTATAAGTTTTTCATAATCCTTGAGTGCATCCTCTGGACTAGTTGTCTTGTTTTTGCCTATATTGGCTCCAAGCGGAGTTGCAAATGGGTAGATTTTTTCAACTCTTTTTTTTACTCTACTCATGCCATCATTGTTGAAGCCCATACTGTTTTGTAGGCTTTCAGACTCAGTATAGCGAAATAGCCTTGGTTTTGGATTTCCCTCTTGAGGCTCTGGTGTTACAGTTCCAAATTCAATATGCCCAAAACCAAGAGCAGTAAGCATTCTAGTCATAGTAGCATTTTTATCAAAGCCAGCCGCAAGCCCAATTGGGTTTAGAAATGAAACTCCAAAAAGCTTCTGCTCCAATCTTTCATCATTAATAAAGTATCTTTTTGCAAGCCTACTTGTCAAAAAAGGACAAAATTTAGCACCATTTTTAAATGCAAACTCTGCAACGCAGTGTGCATTTTCCGGATTTAGTTTAAAAAGCACTTTTTTTATATGGTCATAAGTTAACATGATTATGGTATCCTTTTATTTTAATTATTGCGATTATGAGACCACTGTACAGTAGCAAGTTCTAAAGATTGGGACTTGCTACTGTACAGTGGTCTCATTATACTCAAAGTTAGATAAAATAGTGCTTTTTGGGTGAAGAGTGATAGCTACTCAATCACAACAGACTAAAGTTTGTATATATCGCTTGAACATCATCATCGTTTTCTACTCTTTCTATTAGGTTTGATATGTCATTAATCTGCTCTTTGCTTAGTTCTATTGGAGTGTTTGCAAATCTTTTTAGAGTGGCAGTTTTTAGCTTCATATCTAAGCTTTCAAATGCTTCTGAAAGAGAGCCAAAATCAGTAAAATCTGCTATCGCTAAAACAGTGCCGTCCTCTTCGTGTATCTCTTCAAGTCCAGCATCTATAAGTTCAAGTTCAAGCTCCTCTAAGTCCATATCATCTGTTTTTTTAAACTCAAATACTGCTTTTCTTGAAAACATAAACTCTAAAGAGCCATTATTTAGCATCTCGCCACCACCTTTTTTAAAATGACTTTTTATATTTGCTACCGTTCTTGTTGAGTTGTTTGTTGCAGTTTCGACAAATATAAGTACGCCATGAGGAGCTTTCCCCTCATAGTTAACTTCTTTCATATCTGCTAAGTCTTTTGAGCTTGCTCTTTTGATGGCCGCTTCAATGTTCTCTTTTGGCATATTCTCGGCTTTTGCATTTAGTATTGCTGTGCGAAGTTTTGCATTGGTGTGTGGGTCAACTCCTCCCTCTTTAGCTGCCATAGTGATTGAGCGACCAAGCCTAGGAAATATCCTTGACATCGCTCCCCATCTTTTCATCTTTGATGCTTTCCTATACTCAAATGCTCTTCCCATAATCCAGCCTTTTTTGATTTTTATATAAATTATATCTTTTTTCTGATAAAATCTAAGTATCATGGTATCGCACAGCTTGCAGGGTTAGGAAAAGTTGTTATTTGGGGAGACTGCGGGACTTAGAGGGAATCAGGCATTTGATATTGCTTTTGGGGTTGGAGCACAATATGGACTTATGTTACCATATAGCCAAAAATTTAAATATGAAGCTGATGACAATAGGATAAAAAATATAAAAAGGATAATATCACAAATTGAGTAAAATTTTTATCCCTCTTTTTCTATGTTTAAGTATTGTGAGTGGTGTAACAAAATCTAACTGGACAGATACCCATAAATACACTCTTAAAAAAGATGAAGTGGCAACTGTTGGGTTTTCTCCAACAAAATCTAAAGAGGCAGATGAGGAGATTTTTCTCTTTAGATGGACAACTATAGTGGGTGATAGAGTTACGGTTTTAGTAAATCATAAAGGTCATCCTCATCAATATATTTTATATAAAAAAAGATCGCTTGATAGGGTTAAATTTTATCTTTTACCTCATGGAAACAACAGGCTTGAACAGAGAAGTTATCTTTTGTTGGTTTTATCTGACATAAATCAAGGCAAATTTGAGGTAGATTTTGATATATTTATAAAAGATGATAAAAATCGAGTCTTAGTAGAATTTAAAACAGAGGTGAAATAGAGTTGTTAAATCAAGTTGAAAAGTTGATGAGAGAGCATATTGAGTCTATCGGTGATTCAAGAAGTTTGGAACTTTACAAGCTAGTTCCTAAGGGAAAAAAACTTAGAGCAAAGTTGATTTTAAAGATAGCCCATGAGGCAAAAGAGGCGGTTGAGCTAGCCTGTATTGTAGAGCTTATTCATACAGCTAGCCTACTTCATGATGATGTCATAGATAAAGCAGACACCAGAAGAGCCCAAGCCTCTATAAACTACTCATTTGGCGACACAACAGCCATAATGCTAGGTGATATTCTCTACTCAAAAGGATTTGCTAGACTAACATACTTGCCAAATGAGGTTGCTAGAAGTGTTTCTGACGCTGTTACCAAGCTGTCTGTTGGCGAGCTTTTGGATGTTGAATTGGCACACTCTTTTAATCCAAGTCAAGATCTCTATTTTGATATGATTTACAAAAAAACAGCTTCACTCATAGAGGCTTGTGCTTTTAGTGCTGCTTCTCTTGTGGGTAAGGATACTGTTAAGTATGCACTTTATGGTAAGAACCTAGGATTAGCATTTCAAATAATAGACGATGTTTTAGATATCACAAGCTCTAGTGAAGTTTTGGGAAAACCAGCTTTGAGTGATTTTAAAGAGGGAAAAACAACTCTTCCATACCTTTACATGTATGAAAAACTAAATTCAGATGAGAAAGAGAGATTGTTGCTTTATTTTAAAAAAGAGCTAAGTAAAGATGAGAGTGGTTGGATAAAAACAAAATTAAAAGAGACTAAAGCAGTTGATAGATCTTTAGAGTATGCTAGGCAGTTAGGACTAGAAGCCCTAAAAGCTATAAAAGATGAAAACTCACCAGAGCTAGAGAAGATAGTCAAAGAGATGATTATGAGGGACTTTTAATGCACTATTTGATTATCAGTTTTACTCACAAGAATACAGATGTAGAGACAAGAGAGAGGTTGTCATTTTTAAATAAAAATAAAAAAAAAGACTTTTTAAAAAAGCTTCAAGAGTTTGAACACATCCATGAGTCTATACTTCTTTCTACTTGCAATAGAGTAGAGATAGTGGCAAATGTAGATAATTGTGAAAATGCGGTTGAGTATATACTAGAAGAGCTCTCAAAAGTATCTAGTATTGAAAAAAGCGAGTTAGAGAGTAGGGCAGATATATATGAAAACAATGGAGCGATACACCATCTTTTCTCTGTTGTGGCATCACTAGATAGTCTTGTTGTTGGCGAAACACAGATAGCGGGGCAACTAAAAGATGCTTTTAAATTTTCGATAGATGAAGGTTTTTGCTCGCAAAGATTGAGTCGAGCAATGCATCATGCCTTTAAGTGTGCTGCATCAGTAAGAGCCAATACCGATATATCTAAAAATCCTATCTCAGTATCTAGTGTTGCGGTGAGTAAAGCAAAAAATATACTTGGCAATTTAAAAGATTGTATTGCTGTTTTGGTTGGAGCGGGGGAGATGAGCTCGTTAGCAGGCAAACACCTCATATCAGCTGGCGCAAAAGTTATAGTGGTTAGTAGAAGTTTAGAGAAATCAAAAGAGTTAGCAAAAAAACTAGGAGAAAGAGCCATCGCTAGACCCTTTTTAGGACTAAAAAGGCTTATCAATAAGCACCCTTTGCTTTTTTGTGCGACAGGAGCACCTCACTCAATTATAACAGAAGATATGGTCGATAGTATAAAGCATGAGCGATACTGGTTTGATATAGCAGTGCCTAGAGATATAGATTGTGATGTAGAGGGTGTGCATGTATATGCAGTTGATGATCTTCAAGAGATAGTGACAAAAAATCTCTCTCTTAGGGAGGAGCAAGCAAAAGTAGCATTTTCTATTGTTGGTCGCTCAACTATGGAGTTTTTTAAGTGGCTACAGACTCTTAGTATTGATCCGATTATAAAAGAGTTAAGGGATAAAGCAAAAGAGTGCTCTTTAAAAGAGATAAATCGTTCAATCAAAAAAGGTCATATTCCTGCACAGTATGAAGAGAGTCTTCAAAAGATATTGCATTGTGCTTTTAACTCTTTTTTGCATACACCAACGATAAAACTCAAAGCTTTAGCAGAAAAGCCAGAGTCTGATATAGTAGTCCAATCAATCCAAGAGATTTTTGAGATTGATGAAGATACTATAAAAAAATTGAATCTGTATAAGTGCGAATATCACATGAGTATGGAAAAAAATGGAGAGTGTTATGAGATTTAGTAATCTGTTTGCCCCAACAACAAAAGAGTCACCAAAAGATGCAACCCTGCCAAGTCATAAGCTCTTGGTTCGAGCTGGATTTATATCGCAGTATGGAAGTGGATTGTATAACTTTTTACCTATGGGCAAGATAGTATATGACAAGATAGAGAACATAGTAAAAGAGGAGATGGATAGGGTAGGGGCTTGCGAGATTCAGATGGGTGTTGTGACTCCTGCTGAACTTTGGAAACAAAGTGGTAGATATGGTGTTTTTGGAAAAGAGCTTCTTAGGCTTCGAGATAGAAAAAACAACGACTTTGTTTTATCCCCAACACATGAAGAGGTTGTAGTTGATATAATCAGAGGAAAGATAACAAGCTACAAGCAACTCCCTATTCATCTTTATCAGATAACTACAAAGTTTCGAGATGAAGCTCGTCCTAGATATGGGCTTTTGAGGTGTCGAGAGTTCATCATGAAAGATGGATACAGTTTTCATGCTACCAAAGAGTGTATGAAAAAAGAGTTTGACAAGATGGAGATAGCTTATCGCAGGATTTTTGCAAGGCTTGGACTTGATTTTCGTGTAGTAGATGCCGATAGTGGTGCTATTGGTGGAAGCGGAAGTAGAGAGTTTATGGTTCTAACGCAAAATGGCGAAGATGATATCATAGTGTGTGGCAGTTGTGAGTATGCGGCAAATATCGAGGCGGCAACTAAAGCTAAAAAAACAACGCAAGTTGAAGCTCCTAAAGCCAATAGTGCTAAGTTTCATACACCAAATTGTACTACCATAGGAGATGTGGCAGAGTTTTTTAAGATAGATGAGTTTTATGCGATAAAAGCGGTGATAAAAAAGGCAATTTACGAGAAGACAGAGGAGATTGTACTCTTTTTTGTAAGAGGCAACGAGACTCTTCAAGATACAAAAGCACTAAATGCTTGCGGAGCTTTAGAATTGGTTGAGGCTAGTGAAGATGAAGTAAAAAAAGTGGGATTAGTGGCTGATTATTGCGGACCTATCGGACTTCCTAAGAGTTTGAGTTTTTTTATCGATAAAGAGCTAGAAGAGGAGAAAAATCTTATCTGTGGAGCCAATGAACATGAGTATCACAACATAGGTGTTAGTATGTTTAACTTCAAAAAAAGTAGATATGCAGATCTTGTTGAGGTGGGTACTGATGAGAGGTGCTCTTGCTGTAATGGCAAGCTTGAGCTTACTAAGGGTATTGAGGTTGGGCATATTTTTCAGTTAGGACAGAAGTATACTGATGCTATGCAGGCTACTTTTTTAGATGAAAATGGAAGAGCAAAACCGTTCTATATGGGTTGCTATGGTGTTGGAGTAAGTAGGCTTGTGGCAGTTATGATAGAGGTAAGCCATGACGAAAAAGGGTGTATCTGGAGCAAAGAGACTACACCGTTTGATTTGGATATCATAGTTTCAAATATAAAAAATAGTAGTGAGCTTGAGTTTGGTGAAGATATCTATCGCTTATTGAAAAAAGATGGATATAGTGTGCTTTTGGATGATAGAAAAGATAGATTTGGCTCAAAAATCAAAGATTTTGAACTCATAGGATTTCCTTATGCTCTTATAGTGGGAAAAGGCTTAAAAGATGGGCAGGTTGAGCTTGTGGATAGAAGAACATTGAAAAAAACGGCTCTGCATGTAGATGAAGTTCAAGAGAAGATAAGAGAGTTATTGACTTGAAGTACTTTTTAGTGTATCTGTTTATTGAGGTTATTGTTAGTGTTAATATCTCTTCATATATAGGAGCACTAAGTACATTTGTAGCGATAGTTGCTACTGCTCTTGTGGGTTTTGCACTTTTTGCTAATTTTCGCAATACTTTTATGCAGAGTTTAAGTGCACTGCAAAACAGAACAATCTCAATACAGGAGTTCCAAAAACTCAATGCTTTTGCACTTTTAGGGGCATTTTTGCTTATAGTTCCTGGTTTTTTTAGTGATATAGTTGGTCTTTTTTTGCAATTTGGTTTTTTTGCAACACTCTTTGGTAAAAAAGTCCTACGAGCAAAGGATAGCATAAGTGAGAGAGAAAACATAAAAGGAACTGATAGCGAAATCATAGATGTTGAAGTCATAGAAAAGAGGGATTAAAATGAAAAAATTGATAATAGCAACAAGGCAGAGTAAATTAGCAATGTGGCAAGCGGAACATGTACGAGACTGCCTAAGAGAGGCTCATCCAGACTTAGAGGTAGTGATAAACTCTATGACATCAAAAGGTGATCAGATTCTTGATACTCCACTAGCTAAGATAGGCGGAAAAGGTCTGTTTACAAAAGAGTTAGAGACCTCAATGCTTACAGGCGAGTCTCATATAGCGGTTCATAGCTTAAAAGATGTTCCTATGGATTTTCCAGATGGCTTAAAGCTTGCTATCATCACAAAACGACACGACCCAAGAGATGCACTTCTCTCTCAGAAGTATGCCACCATAGAGGAGCTACCTCAAAAAGCAGTTGTGGGGACTACTAGTCTAAGAAGAAGAATGCAGATACTAAGAGTCAGACCAGATTTAACCATAAAAAATCTTCGTGGCAATGTAAACACTCGCATAAAAAAGCTTAAAAATGCAGAGTATGATGCTATCATCCTAGCAAGTTCTGGTATAAAAAGACTTGGACTTCAAGAAGAAGTGGAGCATTTTGCACCTATAAGCGAAGAGCTTATGATACCTGCTATGGGTCAAGCGGCACTCGGGATTGAGATAGTTGATACACTAGAGATTCAAAAGATAGTTGAGGTTTTGAGAGATGAGAGTGCAACGGTTGAAACTACTATCGAGAGAGATTTTGTTCGTATTCTTGAAGGGGGTTGTCAAGTACCTATCGGGATAAATGCAAAACTTAAAGGTGATACTATAGAGATTCAAGCTTTGGTTGGGCTTCCTGATGGGCAAGAGGTTATATACGAGAAGCTTACATGTAGAAAAGATGAGTATAAGACAAAGGGCGAAGAGCTTGCAGATATATTTGTAAAAAGAGGTGCAAAAGAGCTGCTTAAAAAAGCCGAGTATATAGCGATGAATGAGGTTTTTTGATGCAAGAGATTATAGAAAAATTAAAAAAGAAAAATCTTTTAAGAGTGATAGATGATGA
>CAZLXQ010000056.1:0-8086 GCA_964563675.1 uncultured Sulfurospirillum sp. | reverse complement strand
GTGTACTTGAATTAAACTTTAGAGAAAATTGTTTGTTTTTGTGAGGGTATTATAAGGATGATTTAACAATTATAGCAAACACAATTAGTGATTTTATTCAATATATGGAAAAAGAAAAATATTTATATGCAAGTTGGATATAGCTATCAAAAAATCAAATAAAAAAAGATTGAAATTGAGTTTTTAGGGGATTGGGGTGCAAATTATGCAATTCTATTGCATAATTTGGGTTAAATATTGTATTTTAATGATTTATATGTTTTGTCAAATCTAAAAGTAAGTAAATTTTGCAATATTCCAAAAAATATCATAAAAGTGATAAAGCTACTACCTCCATAGCTAAAAAAGGGCAGAGGTACTCCCACAACTGGTGCGAAGCCTATAGTCATAGATATATTGACTCCCATGTAGACAAAAATAAGCAGAGCAATACCTGTAGTCACCACTTGTCCAAAGTAGTCTTTGTGGAACTTATAATTTAAGGTCATCAAATGCACAACAAGAAGAGCATAAAAGCCAATTAACCCCAAGGCTCCCCAAAAACCAAACCTCTCTACTAAATAAGCAAAGATAAAATCACTCGTAGCAATTGGTAAAAATTTAAAGTGAGTTTGTGTGGCTTCAGCTTTATCCTGACCGCTTAATCCGCCACTTCCTATGGCTATAATAGACTGTCTTACATGGTAGCTAGGTTTTTCAGATATAAAATCTGTAATTCGCTTTTTTTGGTAATCGTGCAAAGAGCCGTAGAGAACTGGGCTACTTATCGTTATGATTACAAATATTCCAATCCAAATTCTTCTATTGACTCCGATGACAAACAGTATCCCGTACCCAACCATGAGAAGAACTAATGCAGTTCCAAGGTCTGGCTCTCTTGCTATCAAGAAAAAAGGCAACAATATATAGAAGCTTAGCTTAGCAAACTCTTTCCATTTATAGCCATCTTTTTCTGGTGGATTATGTTTTATAAGGTATGCTAACATAAGCACAAAAGCTGGTTTCATTATCTCTGAGGGCTGAATTGTAAAATTGACAAATGGAATCTCTAGCCATCTTTTTGCACCCATTTTAGTGACTCCAAAAAACTCAACACTAATCAAAAGGCATATAGTTAGCCAAAAAAACAGGGGTATCAACCACTCCAGTTTTCTAAGCGGCATAAGAAAAAAAAACAAAAAAGAGAAAAAGCCGATAGTAAAATATACTATCTGTTTATTTGCGAGTGTAGTATTTACCTCGCTAATTAGGTAAAATGAGAGGACTATAATTGGAATTACCAAAATAGGTATCAAAAAATCAAAATGTGTAAATATCTGTCTATCTATTTGTAGCAAAAAAAGCCCTAATAATTTGATGAGATATTATACAATAAAGAGAGTTAAATGACCTTTACATGTAAAGAGAGAGGAAGAGTTGATGTGGTTATGTCCAAAAAGCTATCTCTTCCAAGAAATCAAATAGAGCAGTTTATAAAACAAATTGGCATTGAAGTGAATGCTAAAAAGGTCAAAAAATGTAGTTTTAAGTTAAAGGTAGATGATGTTATAGAGTATAACTTTGTTCAAGCAAAGCAGAAAAAAGAGAGTTATGAAGTAGACTTTGATATAGATATACTTTATGAGGATGAGGATATACTAGTCATAAACAAACCCCCTTTTTTAACTATTCATCCAGCTCCGAGTGTCAAAGAGGCTACTGTTGTTGATTGGCTAATCAAACAAGGTATATCACTCTCAACCATAAGTGCAGATGAGAGGCATGGTATAGTTCACCGTATAGACAAAAAAACTAGCGGTGCTTTAGTTATTGCAAAAAACAATGAGGCTCACTTGGGACTATCTTCGCAACTGCTTGACAAAAGCATGGGAAGATACTATCTAGCACTAATCGACACTCCTTTAAAAAAGGATATCATCATAGATAAGCCAATCGCTAGAAGCAGGAAAAATAGGCTAAAGATGGATATAGTTGCACAAGGTCGTAGGTCAAAAAGTGCATTTTGCAAACTAGCTCTCTCGAAAGATGAAAAAAAAGAGCTTATAGGTGCGAAGCTATTTACAGGCAGAACTCATCAAATTAGAGTCCATCTCTCTAGTATGTCTCGCCATATATTGGGAGATGTTTTATACGGCTTTAAGAGCCAAAATAGTAAAATAATACCTAGAGTCATGCTACATGCATACATACTATACTTGCAACATCCAAAAACGGGAGAGTTTATGCAAATAATTGCTCCGTTATTTGAGGATTTTGAAGATATATTGAAAAAACAGTTTAGCAAGGATGAGATAGATGAAAAAATGGATAGCAATAGTATCATTAAGTGTTTTAGCACTTTTTGTTAGTGGGTGTTCGCCAACTCCTCAGCCGCCCAAAAAACAGCCTATAGATCAGACTTTACCAAAAGTATCGGATATTAAATTTATAGCCGACATAACAGAGATTGGTTTTGAGTGGGAGCCTACTTTTGACTGGAGAGTAGTTGGGTATCACATATACCGCTCAAACCCACAAAATGAAAAATTAAATAGAGTTGCGACTATTGAAGATAGATTTGTTTCACACTTTGTAGATACAAACTTAAAGCCAAGCACTCAATACTACTACCGTTTTTCAACATTTGCACAAGACGGTAGAGAGTCAGTAGCAAGCAAGACAGTCTCAATAACAACACTACCTATGATAAAATCAGTATCTTTTGTGAAAGCCATTACGGGGTTACCTCATAGGATCAAGATTATCTGGAGACCTCATTCATCTCAAAGAGTGGCTGCGTATATAGTGGAAAGAAGTGATTTTGCTTCGATAAAATGGGAAAAAATAGCAAAAGTAGAAGGCAGACTTAATGCTGAATATATAGATAGTAATTTGCCACAAAATCGTGTTTACCAATACAGAGTAAGAGTTAAAACTCATGACGGACTAATCTCAGAGCCAAGTAAAGTCGTAAATGCTGGAACAAAGCCATTGCCGCTAGAGGTAAAAAACTTAACAGCCTCAACAGATGCTCCTAAAAGGATAATTTTAAGATGGAGTGCTTCAGTGCAAGAGGATTTTTTATACTATAGAGTATATAGATCCATAAACCCTATACTCCCATATAGATATCTAGCAAAAACGAAAAATACAAAATATGAGGACTTGATAAATGAAAATGGGAGATCCTTTTTTTACTTTATAACAGCAGTAGATAAAGATGGACTAGAGTCTCCAAGGCAAAAAACTCCAATTATGGGGAGTACCTTGGCGGCTCCAAGAAGTGTCTACATAGTATCATCACACTATGACGGAAGGGCGATAAGCATCACTTGGAAAAGTAGGGATGAAAGAGCAGTAAGGTATAATGTCATAAGAGAGCATAAAGGCAATAAAAAAGTATTTACAAACATAACAGGAACTAATTTTAGTGATGATGATGTAGCTAAAGGTGAGGAGTATCGATATAGCATAATTGCTATTGACAGGTATGGTTTATCATCTAAAAAATCAGAATATATAGTCATAAAAACAGCTAAAAAGTAAGTAGTGTATGCCAAATTTTCACACACAGAACTTAATAGAACCATCTTATCCATCTTCGTTTGGAGAGAGTGAGTTTGAGTTTACAGCACTCTCTAGCAAGGAAGAGAAGCTAGTCATGAGCCGTACTCAAGGTTGTGATATGTTGCTAAAAATCAACAAAAAGGCAGGGAGTTACCTTATAAAGGAGGATAAGATAACTAGACCATCTCAAGTTGCTATTTTACAACAAGCTCTGAGAGACTACAGGGATTTAAGTCGTGCTGAAGTTACAAACTCCAATATCAATACAAAAAAAACTAAAAGCATAAAAATCTCTGCATACTTAAAAGATATGAGGTATTTTGTAGATGAGTTTAAAAATAGCAAAGATATATTGATTGAAGTTGGTTTTGGAAGCGGAAGACACCTTCTTCATCAAGCAAAAAAAAATAGAGACAAGATTGTCATAGGCTTGGAAATTCATAAGCCTTCGATTGAACAGGTGCTAAAGCAGTGTGAGCTTCAGAGTATAGAAAATATACTAGTAGTTGATCATGATGCTAGAGTATTTTTAGAGTTTTTAGGCTCAAACAGTGTTGAAAAGATATTTGTCCATTTTCCAATTCCTTGGGATAAAAAACCACATCGTCGTGTTATAAGCAAGAGATTTATAGGTGAGTCAAAAAGAGTTCTGAAGCTTGGCGGATCACTAGAGCTTAGAAGCGATAGTGATAACTACTTTAAGTACTCATTTGGAGAGTTTATAAAGCAGTCAAAGGCTGAGCTACATGTAAAGAAGAACCAAAACCTAGAGATAAGTAGCAAGTATGAAGATAGGTGGAGAAGGCAAGCAAAAGATATCTATGATATAGTTATGATAAATCAGGAAACTTCAGATGATATTCAAAGTATAGGCAGGTTAAGGTTTGATAAAAACTTAGAGTTTTATAGGATTCAAAAAGGCTTTAAAGAGACTACACTCAGAGGGGATGGTTTTTTTGCACATATAGAGGAGATTTATGAGATTGATAAGTATAGCGGGCTTATAAGAGTCTCTTTTGGATCAAATCAAAGAGGTGAGCACTGTTATATTTTCATCAAAAAGAGTATGGTAACATATCTTCCAAACAATATCCTAGCAACAAAAGATAACGAAAAAGCACACGAACTTATAGAGGGGTATTTATGGAGCATGTGATAAATGCTAAAAATCTAACTTTAGCATATGGTGCAGATGAGCCTATAATAACGCAAACCAACATAGAGATAAATCCTAATGAGTTTGTCTTTATCACAGGAAAAAGCGGTAGTGGAAAGTCAACTATACTAAAGTCTATATATGGTGAGTTGTTACCTAAAAAAGGTAACTTGAGTGTTTGCGGAGTAAGTATCGAAAATATAAGCAATTCAAAACTAAGTCTCTTGAGGCGTTATCTTGGAATTGTATTTCAAGACTATAGACTCATAAACGAGTGGAGTGTAGAGAAAAATGTTATGCTTCCTCTTATGATAGGAGGCTTTTCAAGGGGAGTCTGCACAAAACAGGCACAGAAGCTTTTAAAACATGTAAAGCTTCTGCATAAATCAGACAAGTATCCACTTGAGCTTAGTGGTGGAGAGCAACAAAGAGTAGCTATGGCAAGAGCTTTAGCACACAATCCAGTTATGATACTAGCAGATGAGCCAACAGGAAACCTAGATGAGTACTCTAGCGAAGTTATATGGGGCTTACTTAAAAATGCAAAGAAGCATTTAGGAACTACAATTGTGGTAGTCACTCATCAAATTCCATCAACTCTAGGCATTAACTATAAGCATCTCTTTTTAGAGAGAGGGGTTGCCTATGAGGTCTCTTAGAAATCACATATCTGTAATCTTACCGCTATTTGTTTTGCTGTTCTCTATTCAATTTGTCATCTTAACCAATAAGATAGTAAAAGATTACTCAAAAAAACTGACTCAAGACTACTCTATAGTGGTGGTTGCTCCAAAGCCACTCTCTAAACCACTTATAAAGAGTAAAATCGGTGAAATAAAGTCCATAGAAGAGATAAGCTCTAAAAATATACTAGATAAACTAAAAGGTAATATCTCATCAAAAAATATCGCACTCTTAAAAATAGCTCTACCAAAGTTCTACTCTATAAAACTAGAGTCATTTCCAAGCATAGAGGAGCTTGAACAGATAGAGAAGAGGTTGCTTAAGAGTGGACTTGTTACGAGAGTTGAGACTTTTTCAAAAACACACAATAAAGTATATAGGATGTTTGAAGTGCTAAGATATACAGCGCTTCTATTTTCTATTTTTATATTGATTATTTCAGTTCTTTTGATGTTTAAACAGATGAAAATCTGGCTACTAGAGCACAAAGAAAGAATGGCAATTATGACTCTTTTTGGAGCCTCGTATTGGATGAAGAGTGCTGTTCTTTACAAACTTGTTATGGTTGACTCTTTTATAGCTACTGGATTAGTCGGAGTTTTTTATTTGACTTTCCCAAAAATAGATATAGTAGAGACTTTTGCAAAAAGCATGAGTATAGCTATACCACAGTTCAATATACTAAAAGACACGACTATACTGCTTGCTTTTTCACTTGCTTTTTCAGTTTTTATTGTATCTTTAGTGATAAGAAAGATGAATAAAAAATGAGAATTCTATCTCTTTTTTTACTCCTACATGTAATGCTTTTTGCTACTACTAGTGTTGAAAAAAAGATAGATAAGAGTCAAAAAAATCTACAAACAAAAGCGGTGTCTCAAAAAACTATAGGTCGCAAACTAAGTGAGGTTGCAAAAGATATACAAAAAGAGCAAAAAAACTTAACAAACATAAAGTCTCAAACAGTCGCTCTTAAAAAAAGTATTGTAAAAAATGAGAACATAGTAAAAAACAAAGAGATAGGCTTAAAAGAGCTAACATCGCAAAATACAAAGCTCACAAGAGATAAAAAAGAACTAGAAACGAGAATCATAAAAATCATAGCTGAAGATCTCTCTTTTTATCTTATATCGGATAAGAAGCTTCAAGACTCAATTGACAGTATCTTAGTAGAGGAAGCGGTTAACAAGATAAGCATAATTATGCAAAAAGAGATTGCGGGGCTCTCTAAAGAGTATAAAGCAATCAATGAAAAAATAGATAAACAAAATTTGCAGATAAAAGGTATAAAAAGCTATATAAAGGAGCAAAAAGATAAAAGAGTTAGATACTCGGCTCTTCAAACATCAAAAGAGCGAAGTATAAAAAAACTAAACTCTAAAGAAAAATCCTATAAAAACAGGCTACTAAAGATAAAAAAAGAGCGAAATAAACTTAGATCGACTCTAAAAAAACTAAAAATTATCAAAGACAAAGAAGATAAAGCTAAAATGGAAAAAAGAGCTGAGCCAGTAAAGAGAACAGAAGATGATGCTAGAATCAGCAAAAAGATGACAGTGCGTCAAATTGGCTCATCTTTTCAAAACAGTAGAGTCAAAAGATATAGAGGAAAAAAGACTATAGCTCCACTTGATGACTTTACGATTAAGAGAAAATTTGGCAAATATACTGACCCAATATATAAGATAAAAATCTTCAACGAGTCGGTAGTTCTGGCTCCAAAAAAGCCAAATGCAAAAGTTAGAAATGTACTTAGTGGTAGAGTAGTTTTTGCTAAAGATACTGCTGTGTTAGACAAGGTTATCATAGTTGAAAATAGTTATGGAATTCACACTATATATGCTAATCTCTCAAGAATTGCACCAACAGTAGAGGTAGGGAAAAGGGTAAAAAAAGGGTATGTTATAGGAAGAGTTCAGAACAGTCTATCTTTTGAAGTGACTCAAAAAAGTTACCACATAAATCCGATGGAGTTGATAAGGCACTAAGGTGCTTTATTGTACAATCCAAATAAAATAGCAAGGTGAGTAAATGGCAAACAAAAGAGTACTAGTAAAGTTTTCAGGTGAAGCATTGGCTGGTGAGAATGGTTTTGGCATAGATACTTCTATATTGAAATTTATTGCAGATGAGTTAAAAGTGCTGATAAACAATAGTATAGAAGTGGGGATTGTTATAGGTGGTGGCAATATCATCAGGGGTGTAAATGCTGCAAAAGATGGTATCATAAAAAGAACAAGTGGTGATTATATGGGGATGCTTTCAACTGTTATAAACTCAGTTGCAATGCAAGAAGCATTAGAGCATGTTGGCATGGAGGTAAGAGTTCAAAGTGCCATCAAGATGGAGGCTATTTGTGAAACATTTATACTAAGACGAGCACAACGACATCTTCAAAAAGGAAGAATTGTTATTTTTGCAGCAGGAACTGGCAATCCATACTTTACAACTGATACAGCAGCAACCCTAAGAGCTATTGAGATTGATTCAGATATGATTATAAAAGCTACAAAAGTTGATGGCATTTATGATAAAGATCCAAAAAAGTTTTTAGATGCAAAAAAGCTAAGTGAACTAACATATGACAGAGCGATGAATGACAATATAAAAGTGATGGACGATACAGCAATAGCACTAGCAAAAGACAATAATCTTCCTATCGTAGTTTGCAATATGTTTATAAAAAACAATCTCCTTGAA
>CAZLXQ010000055.1:0-8124 GCA_964563675.1 uncultured Sulfurospirillum sp. | reverse complement strand
TCTCTCTTAGCAACCCTAAGTGGATATATGGACATATGAAGCTTTGGATAAAGTCTGATTAGATACAATGTTTGAGAACTAGGCACACTCTACTGCCAATAACACAAATACAATGATAAGAATTGTAGCATCAGATTGACAAAAAGTGGAGTATGGTGAAACGATTTTCTAAAGCGACTGCTACCAACACGGACTGATTAAATTTCTTATGTAAAAACCACTCTAAGAAACTATGTTATAAATCTTCAAAGTATCAACAATATGACAAACAAAACACAATCAAGAAAATTAATGACTTGGGGTCAATGGCACCAACTTAAGCAAAAAAGCCCTAATTTTAGGCACTTACAGTATGTAAAATAGCTGTAATGCATGATTGTTTTCTATCTTGTGCCCCTAAAGTCAGGTGAAGAAGTAAAAAGTTCAATAGATGTATTCTATTATTAGAGTACTTAACAGCCCTATTTTATGGGATAAATTGCTTAAGCTAGTGCCATTCTGGCTTGGGGTGCTTTGTCAATAGTTTTTAAATCTTTTGTCACTGTATTTTATCGAAGCTTCATACTCTTGTTTTAGATGAGCACCTAAATCTTCATCAGTTCCTATACTGTCAATAAAGAGTTGACAATCTATGGCTCGAAGCACTTTTGATTTTCCAGTTTTTATATCACTCATGGCACTTTTTATGAACTACTCCGCCATAAGAGGTATCTACTCTTTTACTTTGGTCTAAATGGCTTCATCACCTCTTCATTGCACTCCAAGTAACCTCCTCCAATCAAATCTATACAATAAGGAACAGCAGGAAAAACTGCATCCAAACACTCTCTTATGGATTTTGGTTTTCCAGGAAGATTGATAATCAAACTTTTTCCTCGTATACCAGCGGTTTGACGAGATAGTATAGCAGTTGGCACATACTTAAGACTCACTTGACGCATAAGCTCACCAAATCCAGGCATCATCCTATCGCATACTGCTTCAGTTGCCTCTGGAGTCAAGTCTTTTGGGTCTGGCCCAGTACCTCCTGTAGTCACAATCAAACAACACTCATGTGTGTCAGCCATATCTCTTAAAGTCTCCTCTATGAGCTCTTTAACATCAGGGATAACCTCATAAACTGGCTCCCAATCATTTGTCAAATACTCATTTAGAGTACTTATAATCGCTTTTCCAGAGATATCTTTATATATCCCCGCACTAGCTCTATCTGATAGTGTTAAAACTCCTATCTTTATCATGATTTTTCTCCTGGTTTAAAATATCTCATCAACTATCTCTTTTATCTGCTCTCTACTGATACCCTCATCCTCAAAAAGCTTTTTTGAAATTCTATCTAGTGGGGTATTCATGCCAAGCAAAAACTTCTCTACCTCATCTCTTGCATCATCTAGGATAGTAGCTACATCTTCAACATGCGGAATCAGCCCTCTTCCCATGCCGTAAAATTCACTCATATTTTTTGCTATCTCTCTTGCTCTAAGAAGGTCATCTGTAGAGTTTGAAAAGGTTTCGTTGTATCTGATTTTTGTTATGGCTATGCCTGCAAGATAAACCTTTATCTTTGAATGCATCTGTGTTTTTGACTCTATCTCCAAATCTAACTCTTTTAGTCTATCGTTGATGATAGTTATCTTATCAAAATCGACCTCAAACCAGTATGCACATAGTGCTTTTGCTGCTTGATAGAGTGCTTGGATTCTCTTCTCCTTGTCTGAAAAGTTAAGAGCCCTTCTCTTTCCTACAAGCACCTTTTGTCGAACTGCTACAAAATCCTCTTCATCTATAGCTTCTCTGCCCTCTCTTAGGGCATTTATCGCTGCTTCATTAACTAAAGTGGCAAGTGCGGCTCCAGTAAAACCTACACTCATCTTTGCTAGATTGTGTACACTGCCTTTGAAAAGTTTGCCCTTAAGATAGACATTGAGTATAGCCACTCTATCGCTGATATCTGGCATAGGTATAAAAATACGCCTATCAAAGCGACCTGAACGAAGAAGTGCCTCATCTATAACTTCCATCTTATTGGTTGCTGCTATAACTATAACTCCGCTACTATCTTCAAAACCATCCATCTGCGTTAAAAGCTCATTGAGAGTAGATTCTCTCTCATCATTTCTCATACCTCCCCTAGCTTTTCCAACAGCATCTATCTCATCAATAAATATGATAGAGGGTGCATTTGCTTTAGCATAAGAGAAAAGCTCTCTTACTCTTTTTGCCCCCATACCAACATAAATCTGCACAAAACTAGCGCCACTTTGATAGAAAAATGGCACACCAGCTTCACCTGCAACCGCTTTTGCAATCATAGTCTTTCCAACTCCAGGAGGACCCATAAGCAAAACTCCTTTTGGAAGTGTTATGCCAAACTTTTTATATTTACTGGAGTTTTTCAAAAAATCAACAATCTCTTGAAGCTCCTCTTTTACCTCACTTATCCCTGCTATATCAGAAAACTTATGTCTTGAAGTTGTCGGCTTAATCAAAGCTTGATTTAAACCACCATGAGCATAAGACCTATATCTCTCCTCTTGCTCTTTTTTTATATCATTTTTCTCTTTTTTTCTACCATAAACAAGCAGAGCGAACACCAAAACAGACAAAAGTCCTATGATAAACAAATCTTTTAAAAGCGTGCTCTCTTTAACACTCTGCATAGGCACACTCTTAAGTAGCTCTTTTATATCTATGCCATCTTTTACAATACTATACCTTCCGTCAACCGTAAAAAGCACTACTTCGCCAGCCTCAATTTGAGCTTTTTTGATACTATTCGTCTCTAAAAGTATCCTATAGTCTGTATAATCGATCGGCTTCACACTATCTCTTAAGATAGTCACCACAACAAGCAAAACAACAACAGATATTGCCATCAAAGAGATCATAAGTTTTTTAGATTTAAAGTTTAGCATAATTCCCCTCCTCTTTCACATCATAGCTACCTATCGTAACCCACTCTTTTTGTATATTTTTTTTAGATTTTATCCAAACTCTGTTATAAAACTGATCATAGCCAACATAAAAACCATCTTTTTTATCTTCAACCAAAACATCTAAAGCAACTCTATTTCTCTTCCTGAACTTAAAGTTTTTCTCTCTTACGAGCTCTTCAATCTCTCTTAGTCTTTGCTTAGCTACATCTCCTTTAACTTCGGGCTTCATAACCGCACTAGGAGTTCCGTCTCTCTTAGAGTAGACAAATGAGTGAATATGAGTTAAAGGAAACTTTTTTAGAGCCTCATATGCCCCATCCCATATCTGTTCACTCTCACCGGGGTGTCCTGTGATAAAATCAGTTCCCAAAGCATACCCAAAAGAGCTTAACTCTTCAAAAAGCTCTAAGTCTCTTTTGACATCATTTCTTCTTTTCATGAGTCTTAACATCTCTTCGCTCGTATGCTGTAGTGCGATATGCAGATGCTTCTCCAACCAAGGCTCACCCAAAATCTCTCTAAAACTATCATCAATCTGTACAGGCTCAATACTTCCAAGCCTAATTCGTCTCACCCCTCTAACACAAGCTATCTTTTTTACCAAATCTCCAAGGCTGCTTTTGTTGTCTTGTCCATAACTACCTATGTTAGTTCCGCTCAATACAAACTCCCCATATCCGCAATAAGCAAGCTTTTCTACCTGCTTAAGTATGAGTTTTTCATCTTGACTTCTAGCATCCCCTCTCACATGTGGAATGATGCAGTAAGAACACCTAAAATTGCACCCCTCTTGTATCTTCAAAAATGCCTTGCTTTTGCCTATATATCCACTTACTATAGTCCTGTCTAACGAGCTTAAGTCTCCCATCTCAACAAAGCGATTACTTCTGTTTAGTAGGCTATTGATACTCTCTTTTTTAGAGTGCCCCATAACTCCAAAAACCTTCTCACTCTTAAAAAGCTCCTCCCCTTTACTAAATGCACCGCACCCTGCAAGAACGACCTTAAGACCTCTGTTGTTTGCACTACTGATATAGCTTCTAACACCCCTATCAGCACCGTTGGTGACAGTACAAGAGTTTACAACTACTATATTTGCATCCTCCTCATCCTCTACAACCTCAAAACCTTTAAGGTTTTGCACCATTATCTGTGTATCGTGTATATTGGTTCTGCAACCAAATGTCTTAAAGAATACGCGTTGCATCTGAGTCTATATGCTTAGTGGCTTGTCTGATATCAATCGTCTGTGTTGGATATGCTACTTGTATATCATCCTCCTTATTTATGGCATCTATTATCTCTGAGCTTATCTTACTTCTTAGGTTTAGGGTTGCATAAGAGTTTGTCATATACCATGTGCTTATAGTCAAGCCATGAGGCTCTAAAAGTGAAAAGATTCTTGGCTCAACATTTGTGTTTTTGAGACTATACTGGTTTCTTAGTTGATTTAAGTTTCTTCTTGCTATGTCAGTATAACCTTTTGAGTATTTTTTTGTTATCTCGCTGATGATGTATAGTGCTTTTTGATGATTTGAATCAAAAGTTATAGTAAAATCAAGACCATCCCAAACAGTCTTAAGTGTACCGTGAGTATAGTTTGCTAAAAGTGCGGTAAATATATAGTTATTGGGTATAAAAACAACTCTACCTGAACGGCGATTTAGCTCATAAGTAGTTAATGTAACATCCTCAAATATCGTCATTCTTAGAAGTGATATATCAATAATATCCCCCACATAAGTGAGTCCATCTCTTTGAACTTTTACTCTATCGCCCACATGAAAGCTACCGCCAAATACGATAACCATCCAGCCCAAAATACTCATAAACCAATCTCTCATAGCAATCGCAATACCCGCAGAGGCTATTCCAAAGATAGTCGCAAGATGAGAAACATTGCCTATAAAAGAGAAAAGCAAGATGATAAATATGAAAGCAAAATTGATAAAATTTATCGTCTTATTTGCCATGTAGAGTCGCTCATGGTCTTTTATATACTTTCTGCTAACTAGCTTAAAGATGATTGATATCGCAATAACAATAGCGATCAAAAATGCTATATCAAAAGCTCTTTTTGTCTGTATCTCAACCTCTTTTGAAACCTCTATAATCACACTATCAACTCTATTGGAGTATACTAAAAAGGTTGTCACTGCTAAGTCATGAGCACTATTAAAAGCTAGGATATCTTGCTGTATTTCAAAAAGTTTATTTTTGCTCTTCTCGTCCCCTTTTAGCTTAACTATCTCTTGAAGTAGCCCCTCTTTATCTTTTAGCTTTAGAATTAAGTCATCTAAAGAGCTCAGTCTTTTTTTATACCTCTCTCTATCCTCTCTAAGCTCTTTTTTATAAGACAAAGCAGTAAATATATCAAATGGATTTGTTATTTGCGGTCTCTCTTTGATATCATCTGGCTTTACAATTTTTATAAATGGAGAGCTTCTATAGTCATGAAGTAACTCAATCTGCTTCTCAAGCTTATCTTGCTCAATCAATTGCTCTTTATGCATAATCTTTGACTTATTGTCTTTTTTTCTTGATAATTTTTTTACTTTTACATCTACCTCTTTTAACTCATCAAGAAGATCTTGATATATGATATAGTTTTTATAACCTATAAGCCATATATTGTTTTTCAACTCCTCATCTATATCTGAAATCTTCTCCTGAATATACTCTATTTTTATCAAATCTAACTCTACTGTATTGTTGTCATCTTGCGAAAAAAGAGTAGTCGCCAACAGTAGAACCAATAGCAATTTACTAATCATCACAACTCTCTAGTATCTCCAAAAGAGTAGATTTATCGATATCATCTCTCACGCAAAACCCGCCAATCCCTTTGGCTAATATAAACTTTATCTTATGATTAAAACTCTTTTTATCCAAGAAAAAAGCATCATAAAACTTCTGTGTACAGTCTATACTATAGCTAGTAGGCAGACTATACCTCTCTAGCAGACTCTTTATCCTGCTAGATTCACTAATACTCAAAAGATCTATCTTTAGTGAAAGCTTGTTAGCTAAAACTATCCCTATAGATACCGCTTCTCCGTGAAGATACCTACTATAGTTCGTCTCATTTTCAACAATATGACCAAAAGTATGTCCATAATTCAAAACTGCCCTAATGCCCTCTTCTCTCTCATCTGCACTCACTACACCCGCTTTGATTTGAATACATTTTTTGATTGCATGTTGCAAATTCTTCTCTACATGTAGGCTGTTTTTCTCTAGCCACTCGAAAAAGTCTCCATCAAAAGTGACTGCCATTTTGATTATCTCTGCCACTCCTGCGCTAAACTCTCTCTTAGGAAGTGTTTTTAGAAAACAAGTTTCACAATAAACCGCTTTGGGCTGCCAAAAGGCTCCGATTAGATTTTTTCCATATCTATTGTTTATGCCTGTTTTTCCGCCAACGCTCGCATCTACTTGAGCTAACAAAGTGGTTGGAACTTGTATGAACTCTATCCCTCTTTGAAAGATAGAGGCCGCAAACCCTGTCATGTCTCCGACAACTCCACCGCCAAATGCTATCAAGACTGACTTTCTATCAACTCTTAGCTCAAAACACTCCTCTAAAATGGAGTTTAGAGTATCAAAATTTTTATACTTTTCACCATCTGGAATCGTAACAACAAAGCACTCTCTTGCCTCAATCTTACTCAAAAGAGCACTAAGATGCAAAGCACTAACAGTTGGATTTGTAACTACAACCACCTTAGTATCTAGCTCTATCTTTTCGAGCTCATTTATAAAAACGCTATATGATTTTTTTCCTAACTCTATATGGACTTTCACAACTACTCCTGAATTGGTATAAAAAGTTGATAAGAGCCTGAGAGCTTAAAAAATAGTCTCTCCATGTCGGTTGAAAATATCGAAAAAATACTAGAATGCGCAACCCTGCTAGTAAATGGGATAAACTGAAGAACACCATCTCTATCTTTCAGTTTTAAAAGTGGGTTTATATCTTTACTTATGATTTCAATCTCCTTGCTAAAAAGCTTCGCTAGATTTTCAAAATGCTCAGATAGTGATTTTTTTTGCTCTTGATTATCTGGATTAAAGTTGTATAGCTTTATCTTCAAGTCTAGTTGAGTAGAGATATCAAAGATAACTGCTGACTCCTTTTCAATATACTCAGGATTGTTGGTTAAAATCACACCATCCCTAAGGGCTGAAAAACCGCAATCTCCGATTTTAAAAATAGGTAGTTTTGAGCTATAGAGTAGAGATATATTGTCTATAAAAAAGTTGGTTGCTACAACTACAAGCCCTATATCTTTTTTATTTAAATCCTCTTTTATGGCACTCTTAGGGTCTCTGTTGTAGTAATCTATCTCTATGCTTATATGTTCACTATCATAGCTTTTTAGTTTTTCAAAGCACTTAGATTGTGTTGGATTTATAATCTTTATATGCAGCTTCATGCTACTTATCTTTGAGTGCAAAAGAAGTGCATCATTAGTGAGATTGTCTATTTCGCTTGAGCTCATGTTTAACATATCTACCAAGCAGTATATACTGTTGCCAAATGGTGCAGGAAACTGCCCTAGCTCTCTTTTTATACTCTTATAAACACTCTGTAGAACAATAGGATCACCAATAACCAAAAGTACATCATTTGGTTGTATCATTAGGGTTGGGCGAGGGAGTATGAAAGTATTGGCTCTATAAATCGCACCTATTCTCCACTTTTTTTGCTCTATTGAAGCTAGGTGGCGATAGACATAAGAGCTACCAATTGGAACTCTTATCTCCATAATCTCGCCAACTCCTAAGCCCACATTTTGTGCAACTACAGGTGTATTGGGAAGAAAATCTGCAAAACGAGAGCTAAGAACATCACGAGAACTCATAATTTCTAGTTTTTGATCCTCTATCTCTACTCCCCATCTATCCAAAAAAATCACTTGTACCTTTTTATTCAGAGTTCGGATGTTGGTATAAGTCCCTATAGCATCAATCTCTTGAGATACTAAAATCATAATTTGATAATAATCACGACTTAAAAGAGGTGATAATTTTTCAAAACTTGTTGGATCAAAATCATAAAAAGTAAAATTTTCTAACTTTTTTTGAGGTACCGTCTCATCTTTATAAGTTACAATATCATAAGAGTTTTCGCCCATAGTGCTACTCATAACTCTTTCTAAAAAATGTTTTGCTAAAATACCATCAG
>CAZLXQ010000054.1:0-8455 GCA_964563675.1 uncultured Sulfurospirillum sp. | reverse complement strand
TGATTAAAAAGTCCCGAGTCGCCCTCAACAACAACTTTCATAGTATTAGATGTGCCCTTTTGAGACATGTATTTTATCCAAGTTCCCCTATCTGTCATTGTATATCCCCCTTTCTCGGCAGCCATATTGATAGTCGCAAGCATGCCTTGTCCAGTTTGTATATACCAAGTAGCTCTCTTAGGAACTTTTGATACAGCTTTTTTCCACAATGAAATCTCTTTTTTATTGGTTCCAGAGTTATCGCCGCGACTGAAAAAATTACTCTTTTTTTGCATTATCTGATTTAATGCATCACTTTGATGCATTCCAAGCACTTTAGCAGGATCGCTCTTGGGTCCGATGATAATAAAATCATTATACATCACCTGTTGTCTATCAACTCCAAAACCACTATCCAAAAACTTCTTCTCAGAAGCAGGAGCATGTACAAAAAGTATATCAACATCACAGTTTTCACCCATCTTCAATGCCTTGCCTGTTCCTGCTGCTACCCACTTAAGTGTGATTTGAGTATCTTTTTCAAACTTTGGAGCAAGATAATCTAGCAGTCCTGTGTTATCAGTACTGGTAGTAGTTGCCATCATTAGCGACTTTTTTGCTTGCAAATTTAGTGCAAATAACATTGAGACCGATACTATAAGCAACGGCAATCTATTTAATTTCATCATCATCCACCTTTTTGATATGATTTTTTAGCATATTACTTATGCTTGTGTCTTCAAAACACCTCAAAGGGAAGCCTTACTACAATCTAATCTCTATAAAGAGAGATAATTAAGCCCTTTGAGAGTGTGATAGTTACTCAGAGAATTCGATTATGCGATATTAGCATATTAATCTTAAAAACTAGCCACAAAAAATATCTATAGTCAGACATTTTATACAAGACGAGTGTGGAGCTACTTATCAAATAGACTTTTTACATAGCTCCGAAGATGGCTTAATCCCAAAAATCTACGCGTTTTTCGTCATATTTTCCATTTTTTATATCTTGATTTACCTCATCAACCTTCTCTTTTATGATAACCATCAATCCTTCTGATATCTCCCTGTTTGAAGCCTCGGGAACACTCCAGTTTGCATATCTTAAATTTTCCCCAAAAAGAGCCTCAACCTCATCTCTAATCTCATCTCTTCTGCTAGCTAAATCTTTTTGAACTGGAGATATTGACTCTTTTTTATCTTCAACTATCTGGGCTGATGGCTTTATAATCGGAACATAAACTAAAACATCGCAAGAGCTCCTTTGTGCCAAATAAGATGCAGTAGAACCAAAAACAAATGAGTTTAAATTATCCACACCCTTTGAGCCCAACACAAGCAGGTCTGCTTTATCATCTTCTACGCAAGACAATAAATCTTCATTGACTGTTGCTGAAAACTCTAAAAGCTCTACATCTGCACTACCTGTCTCTTTTATGAAGTTTTCTATCTCTAGCTTAGCATTATAAGCCATCTTTCTCTTCAACTCTTTGGCCTCTTCGGGACTAATATGATAAGATATAGCTTGTAGCTCACTAATAGTTTTATAAGCATAGAGATATTTTCTTTCTGTTTTGTCAAAAAGCAGATTAGAGAACAGGATGCTCTCTTTTGAGTAGTCGCAAAGATTTGTTGGCATTATGATACTTTGATACAGGTCTGTTGCTATGTTTTTTACAACAAGAACAGGAATACGAGTTTTCTGTATCAACTTAAGAGTAGTTGAGCCAAAATGAACACTACTGACATCACTTTGTCCATGAGCTCCAACTATAAGTAGCTCTGCTCTGATTTTTTTTGCCCATAGTCTGATGATATCAACCGCACTTCCAGACTCTACAAAAAGAGCATAATCCACATGTCTACCCCGAGCAATCCTCTCTATCTGCTCTGTAAGCTCTTTTTTTATCTGATCAGTATCCACAGGCTTTGAAAGTATGGAGTCAAAAAAAGGAGTCTCTATAGCATGTATGATTAGAAGTTGGGATTTTTTACTCTCCCCAATATCAAAAGCTCTTTTAAGCACCTCCTCACCCATAGCAGACCTATCAACACTAACTAATATCTTCTTAATTTGTTCCATAATACTCCCCCTCTTTTTTTAGTTGATATTATAGCTAAAATTGACTTAAGAAGAGCTCTAAAAGATAAAAAATCTTTAATCCAAATTTAGTCTTTCAAAAGCAAATTTAAAGTATAATTCTTTTTATCTTCTTAAATTTTACTCCCTATAAGGCTATAATATGAAAATACCATTCATCGATTTGAAAACCCAATATAAAACCTACAAAGAGGAGATAAACAAAGAGGTTCTAAGTGTTATGGAGTCAACTCAGTTTATCCTAGGACCACAAGTTACTAAGCTTGAAAAGCAACTAGTAGAGTTTACTGGTGTAAAACATGCGATAGGATGCTCAAGCGGAACTGATGCTCTTATCTTAGCTCTTTTAGCACTAGATATAAAAGCTGGAGATGAAGTTATAACTACACCTTTTACTTTTATAGCTACTGCGGAAGCTATCGCTCTTCTTGGTGCGATTCCTGTTTTTGTAGATATTTGTGATACGGATTACAATATAGATTATGCACAAATCGAAGAGAAAATCACATCTAAAACAAAAGCTATCATGCCGGTCTCTCTTTATGGTCAAACTTCTGATATGCAAAAGATAAATGAGATAGCAAAAAGATACAATCTGCCAGTTATCGAAGATGGTTGTCAAAGCTTTGGTGCAGAGTTTAAGGGCAAAAAAAGTTGCAATCTGAGCACTATCGGTTGTACTAGTTTTTTTCCATCAAAGCCACTTGGTTGCTATGGTGATGGTGGGGCTATTTTTTGCAATGACGACAAGCTGTCTAAAAAAATAAAAACTATATTAAATCATGGGCAAGAGGAGAGATATAAGCATAAGCTTATAGGCATCAATGGTCGTATAGATGCTATGCAAGCAGCGATTTTAAATGTAAAGCTAAGATACTTTAAGGATGAAGTTAAAAAGCGTATAGAGATCGGTAGTCGCTATAGTGAACTTTTACAAGATAGTGAAGATGTAAAAACTCCGTTTATCTATAGAAATAGAACTTCTGTATACGCTCAATACTCAATTTTGTGCGAAGACAGAGACAAGATGGTTAAAAAACTCAATGATGCCGGAGTTCCAACAGCAGTTCACTATCCAATCTCTTTGCACCTTCAAGAGGCATTTGAGTATCTTGGATACAAAAAGGGGGATTTTCCAGTGAGCGAAAGGGTCTCAAAAAGCATCATGTCGCTTCCGATGAGTCCATTTTTAACAAAAGAGCAACAAGATATGGTTGTTAAAACGATAAAGGCAAGATAGTGGTAAAAGTAGCGATAATAGGACTAGGCTCTATGGGACAAAATCACTATAGAGTCTTAAAGTCATTGGATGGGTTTAAGGTAACAGCACTGTGTGATATAAAGCAAACAAAAGAGTATGACGAGCCTTTTTATATAGATTTAGACGAGATGCTCAAAAATGCAGATTTTGATGCGGCGGTCATAGTTGTTCCCACATTTTTGCATAAAGAGGTTGCTATTAAGTGCCTAAACTATGACAAACACCTCTTCATAGAGAAGCCAGTAGCCTCAACGGTAGAGGAGGCAAAAGAGATACAAAGAGTTGCAAACAAAAACAGTGCAAGAGTGTGTGTTGGGTACATAGAAAGATTTAATCCAGTTGTAAAGCAGCTAAAAAGTGAACTTAAAGATACAGAGATATACTCCATAAGCATAACTCGTGTTGGTCCTTTTCCTCCCCGCATAGCTGATGTTGGAATACTTACTGACCTCTCTGTTCATGATATTGATTTGATTCGATACATCACTGGTAAAGAGATACTAAACACCTCTATATACAAATCTCAAAAGATTCATAATCACCACGAAGATAATGCAGTCTTGTCGTTTGAGCTTGAGGATGAGATAGTTGCTAGCATTACAACAAACTGGCTTACACCTTTTAGAAAAAGAACTATTGAAGTGGCAACAAAAGATGCTTACTTTGAGGCAAACCTTATGGAACAAGACCTCACAGAATTCTCAGAGTATCAAAAAAATAACTCTTTTGTTGTGAGAAAATGTATGGTAAAAAAAGAGGAGCCGTTAGTGCTTGAACATAAAGCTTTTAGGACATTTGTCAAAACAGGTGAGCGAAATGGGCTTAGTTGTATAAAAGATAGCATGATAACCCTACAAATATCTTCTGGAGTATAGATGAAAAAAGCACTAATTCTTTTAAATATGGGGGGACCGAACTCCCTTGATGAAGTTGAAGTTTTTCTTAAAAATATGTTTAATGATAAAAATATCATTTCGGTAAAAAACGACTCTCTTCGCTCTCTCATCTCTTTTGCATTGGTCTCTTTTAGAAAGAAAAATGCTAAAGCAAACTATGCAAAACTTGGAGGCAAATCTCCGATAATAGGTTACACCAAACAGCTTATAGAGAAACTTCAAGACGAACTTAAAGACACTTATGTTACTTATGCTATGCGATACACCTACCCTTTTGCCAAAGATATCGTTAAAGAACTGGAGAAAAGATGTATTACAGAGGTGGTGCTTTTACCGCTCTATCCACAATACTCCACCACTACTACAAAGTCATCTTTAGAGGACTTCAAAAAAGCTTTAGAGCCTCTACATGTAGAGTACAAAGAGGTAGATAGGTTTTATGAAAATAGCCTCTACAATGAGCTACTAATAGACAACATAGAGAGGCAAATGAGCGATAAAAAAACAGAAGAGTTTGACCTTATCTTTTCAGCTCACTCACTTCCACAAAAAATAATCAATAATGGCGACTCTTATCAAAAAGAGGTTCTTTTGCATATTGAGCTTTTAAAAGATATCATAAAAAGCAGGGGTTTAAAATTTGCAAATCTACATACTGCATATCAATCTAAACTAGGGCCTCTAAAGTGGTTAGAGCCCTCTTTGGAGCAGAAGCTAAGGTCCATTACATGTAAAAAAGTCATCATATCTCCTATCTCTTTTACGATAGATAATGCTGAAACTGAATTTGAGCTATCCATAGAGTACAAAGAGGTAGCTGATAAGCTAGGTTTTGAAGAGTATCTCGTGGCTAAATGCCCTAACAGTTCTGATAAATTTGTCAAAGCTATATCTCAAATTATTACTGAGGTGTCAAAAAACCCTCCTCCACAAGGTGTAAAACTACCTCTCTAAAAACAGGAACTGCACTCACAGATGCAAAATGATGATGCTTTTTTCTAGGCTCAATCACCAAAACACCTATGGTAAAACTGTTTCTCTTGTCATTAGCAAATCCAAAAAATGAGCTATTAAATCTATCTACATACACCCCTTTTTCGGCTATATGGGCAGTTCCTGTTTTGCCTCCGATACTAAGACCATCTACTTTTGCATTAATGCCTGTGCCTTTTTGAACGGTTTTTATCAAAATCTTCTGCACTCTTTTCGCCACCGAAATAGGAATAACCTCTTTTTGAGTATCTCTTATGATAGGATGTTCTCTTCTCTCATCATCTTTAAAATAAGAGGCGATATAGGGAGTAACCATTCGGCCACTATTGTTAAATACATTGTATGCTTTTAGAACTTGCATAAATGTGGATGTCATACCATGCCCATACCCTACAGTCCCCTTAAAAACCTTAGAGCTAAACCTATGAAGAGGTGGGATTGAGCCTACTTTCTCAAATGGCAAGTCTATGCGAGTTTTTTTTGTAAATCCAAAATCTCTCAATCCTTGATAAAACTCAACAGGATCAAGCTTTTGTACGAGCTGAACTGTTCCCACATTGCTCGAATGAACTATAACATCCTCAGCACTTAGCCACTCATGCTTACTAGTATCTCTTATTATTGTTCTACCTAATCTGTATCTTCCGCCATATATTCGCACCAAATCAAGCGGATTTACCTTTCCCTCTTTAAGCAAAAGTGCAAATGCTATAGTCTTCATAACAGACCCTGGTTCATAAACATACTCCACAACCGAAGCATTTAAGTTTGGATAATCGCTTATGCGTATAGAGTTTGGGTCAAATCTATTGGAAGTTGCTAAAGCAATAAGTGCTCCGCTACTTGAGTGCATCACGGCTGCAACTATCTCTTTTGCATCTAGCCTCTCTTTGTGTCTATCTAAAACATTCTCAATCATCTTTTGAAGTTTTAGGGATATTGTTGTATGAATATCAAGCCCATCTATCCCTCTACTTGCTACACTGTTTCTATTAAGAATTATAGCATTTGATATATCTCTATTCCCTACCGTCATAGTATCTTGTATGGAGATGAGTCTATCTTCATAGTATCTCTCTAGCCCTTTTACCCCCATTGATTTCGTGATACCATCTTTTTGCACTTTTTTAACATACCCTATAACAGGGGTAAGAGTTGTTTTAGCAGGATAAACTCTTCTCTCTCCGCTTTGAGAAATACTAAGTCCATGCAAAAAAGAGACTCCTCTTTTGGAGTCATGGTATGTTTTAAAAACTCCTAGTCTAAAAAGTTTTCTTGCCAAAGACTTTAGATGTTTTGCGCTTTTTGAGTTAATCTTGTATGACAGAACCAATGTGCCATCTCTCGAAAGTATTCTTTTTTTAACCCTCTCTTTATCATCGCCACTATACAAAGAGTATAGATTTACAAACAGATCAAGCTTATCTGGATCTATATTTTTAGTATTTACTGTTGCTTTATATAGCTTCTCACTAGATGCTACTGTAAAGCTATCATGACTGATTATAGCTCCTCTTGCGGCATGAATATGCTCTTTGTAAGTAAGTTTTGGAAGTCGCCTATCTATCTTTGCCCAATAAAAAAGTGTACCTAGAAATATAATAAAACCAAATGCAACTATGATAAATAAAAATATGATTTTTATCTTGCGAGTATCTTTTTGCTCCATTTATAAAGACAATCTAATGTTTAAAGTTGAGTTCTTGCAATCGTTCTGTAAGCACTAAGTGCCTTGTTTCTTATCTCTAGCATCACTCTCATGCTTGACTCAGCCTTGCCAATAGCAAGTGCTGCTTGATGAAGGTTTTTCACCTCTCCTGTAGCGATATCGGCCATAGCCCTATCTGCTTTTATCAAAGTTTGATTAACTTCACCTAGAGATTTTTGTAAAACTTTCGAAAAATCACCACCATCATTAAGCCTGTTTACGCTATCAAGCTTATTGGTGATACTTCCTATATCTCCGATTTTACCTATGCTATTTTGCATCTATCTCTATCCTCTCATCATATTTATAGAACTATTTGCCATGTTTTTTGCACTCTCAAATGCAGCAACATTTGCTTGATATGCTCTTGTAGCCTCTATCAAATCTGCCATCTCAATCACTGGGTTTATGTTTGGAAATGCAACATAACCTTGCTCATTTGCATCAGGATGAGATGGGTTGTATCTTAGCTTAAAATCACTATCATCTCTCACTACTTTATCAACTATTACACTCATTATAGCAGGATTAGCCTCTCTTTGCAAAAATGGATCATCCAAGGGGTTCTCATACTCAAGCATATTGCTACTGCTCTTTAACTCTTGATTTAATGCTGCATCAAAATCAATCGCTCTAAAAACAACATCTCTTCTTTGATACGGTCCGCCCTCACTTGTTCTTGTTGTATTTGCATTTGCTATGTTTGAGCTTATAACACTTATCCTAAACCTCTGAGCCGAAAGCCCGTATCCACTTATATCAAAATTTGTTAAAAATGCCATTTTATCCTCTTATTCTTTGAGAAGCTGTTATAACGCTCTTAAAAATTGCACTATTTTTCTTAAGTGCAGCCGTTAGTGCATTAAACATAATACTGTTTTTACTAAGCTCTGTTGTCTCTATGTCTAAATCAACCGTATTGCCATCATTCCTAGCCATATGCCCATCTCTGAAAAAAATTGTTGACTTTAATTTCCCAACATCTTGATATCCGCCTATGTGCGTATCATGGGTTTTAGTCATCTTTAACTCTTTTGTATCGCTCTTTCCATATAAAAGTTTAGTTTTTTCAATAAGAGCAGATTCAAAATCTATATCACGAGCTTTATAAAAAGGTGTACTGATATTTGCAATATTTCCAGCAATCATCTCCTGACGCTGTGCTCTTGCTGTTAAAGCCGCATCCATTAATGGTTTTGCTTTTGTTGACGATAAGACCATTTTCCCCTCTCTTAATTGTTATTTTATACTATACTACTTAAATAAAGCAACTTCTATTCCTCTTTTATTAAAAGAGATCACTAAATAGCTAAAATCCCAATCGTCTTTAGCCTTGATTTTGATATAGTTCCTAATAGTTTCAGGACTAATACAAATACTTTACTTTTTTATTATATTAAAGTACAATAATGTAAATATAGAGGAGTAAAGAGTGTTAAAAGCATATAGATATCGCATATATCCAACTAAAACACAAATAACTCTCATAGAAAAACACTTCGGCTCTTGTAGAT
>CAZLXQ010000053.1:0-8622 GCA_964563675.1 uncultured Sulfurospirillum sp. | reverse complement strand
AGATCCATTGTCTTTTTCTTGAGTGTTTTTTGGTATAATAAAAATCAACAAGGAGTATGCTGTGACAAAAGACGAAATACTATATTTAAAGCAGCCTTCTATTGTCTGCTGTGCCAAGAGAACCGCCCCGCTTTTTTATAAGCTTAGCTGATATGCACCATAAACCACAGAAGCCAAAACTGAAACAAATGCTATAATCACTGCTATCGTTACAAGTGTCATTTGATATCCTTTAAAGATTTGATTTTTTTATGCATCACTTTTGCTAGAAATGCAAATACTATAGAAAAAACTAAAATGCCAAATACCCCAAGCATAAGTAGCAAGTCAGATGTACCATCTAAAAATAGCTTTGTTACACCAGCTCCCATTATTATGATAAACGCAACAACAAAGCCAAGATATATTTTTATTGCTCCAATTTCTTCTTTTATTTCATCTAGTTTAGCCATAAGTAATTATATATAAAAAACATATAAAAAAGACTTAAGGATTAAAGGGACAGGCTAGAATGCCACTTGCTTAAGCTTTCTAGGATAACCATTTTGTCTAATTCGGGTTAAAAATAGAGTTTATGTTATAATGCCAATAAAGGATGTATGATGGATGCAGCTCAAAAAGTCAGAACCAATGTCTATTTGGATAGGGCAGTGAAAGACAAAGCAAAAGAGTTGTTTAAGCAGTATAATCTTAGCTTGAGTGATGCTTTGAATATATTTTTATCTCAGTCTGTTTTGGAGCAAGGGATGCCTTTTGAGGTTAAATTGCCAAAGGATATAGAACTTATAAAAGCAGATGAGTATGATTATGAGTTGATAAAAAAATCAGAAGTGAAAAGACAATCTCACTAGATGAGTTTTTGAAGGTGCGATAGTAGTTATAAATGATAAAAAGATATAAAACAAACAAGATATTTGTAGGCGATGTGCCTGTTGGCGGAGATGCTCCTATAAGTGCGCAGTCTATGACATACTCGAAGACTCGTGATGTTGAAGCGACGGTGGAGCAGATAAAGAGGCTTCATTTTGCTGGGTGCGATATAGTGCGAGTTGCGGTGCCTGATTATGCGGATGCGGATGCTTTGAAATCTATAAAGGAGCAGATAAAACTGCCTTTGGTAGCGGATATACACTTTAACTATCGTTTGGCCTTGAAAGCGGCTGAGGTTGTGGACGCTATTCGTATAAATCCTGGCAATATAAACAGTAAAAAGCGAGTAGCAGAAGTAGTAAAAGCTTGTCAAGATAGAGATATGCCGATTCGTATAGGAGTGAACTCTGGAAGCTTAGAAAAAGCATTTGATGTAAAATACGGAGCGACTGCTAAAGGCATGGTTGAGTCTGCACTTTATAACACCAAATATCTTGAAGATTTGGGATTTGATAAGATAGTTATATCTCTAAAGGCTAGTGATGTGCAAAGAACAGTGGAGGCTTATCGTATGCTTAGACCTCTTACGAAGCACCCTTTTCATCTAGGAGTTACTGAAGCGGGGACACTTTTTCACTCTACTATAAAATCATCTATCGCTTTAGGTACACTTCTGCTTGAGGGGATTGGCGATACTATGAGAGTCTCTATTACAGGCGAGCTTGAAGAGGAGATAAATGTTGCAAGGGCAATTCTCAAAGATAGCGGAGTTGTGAAGAGTGGGGTCAATATCATCTCATGTCCTACATGTGGGCGGATTGAGGCTGACTTGGTTAAAGCTGTTGCAGAAGTAGAAAAGAGAGTAAAAGATATAAAAACACCACTCAATGTTTCAGTGATGGGGTGTGCAGTAAATGCTATAGGCGAGGCAAAACATGCTGATGTTGCTATAGCTTTTGGAAAAAGACAGGGATTGATTATGGTAAAAGGGGAAGTGGTGGCAAGACTAAAAGAGGATGAGTTAGTAGATAGATTTATGCAAGAGGTGCTAAAGGCGGCAGATGGATAATCTTCACAACATAAACATAGAGCGATCGATTTTAAGCTCAATTCTTTTTAATCCAGTAACATTTGAAGAGGTTGCTTCTAGTTTGAAGTCTAGAGATTTTTATCTTCCAGCACATAAGTATATCTTTGAGGCGATGGAAGAGTGTGAGAGAGATGATTTGCCCATAGATGAAGAGTTTGTCAAAAAAAAGCTAAATCAAGAGGAGCGATTTGATGAAAATGCGATGCTTGAGATACTCTCTACTAATCCGCTACCATCTATAAAAGCTTATATTGAGGAGATTAGAGAGAAGTCGATAAAAAGAGAGCTTGTAAAACTAACGGCTGACATACGAGAAGTGGCTGTTGAGAAGGATTTGCCCTCGCATGAAGTGGTGGATTTGGTTCAGCAAAAGCTCTATCAGATAACAGCGGATAATAGTAACAAAGAGTTTCGTGATGCTCCTGAGATGTCAAAAGCGACGATGGAGCATATCTTGGAGATGAAAAAGCGAGGCAATGCTGGAGTTGTTGGACTTAACACAGGATTTGCAGAGCTAAATAGACTTACGACTGGTTTTGAGGATGGGGATTTGATAATCGTGGCTGCTAGGCCGTCGATGGGAAAATGCTTAGCAAAAGGAACAAAAGTTCTTATGTTTAATGGAGCCTTAAAGTGTGTAGAAGATATAAAAGTAGGCGAAAAACTCATGGGCGATGACTCAACTCCAAGAAAGATAATCTCTACAGTACAGGGTCGAGAGAAGATGTACTGGGTAAGGCAAAACAAAGGCATCGATTATCGTGTCAATGAGTTGCATATACTCTCTCTAAAGAGAAGTAGAAATGAATACAAACACAAGCATGGAGATGTTTTAAATATACCGATAAAAGAGTATTTAGAGAAATCTGATAAGTTTAAAAGTAACTATAAAGGGTATAAAGTTCCTGTAAGATTTATGCAAAAATCTCTACGCGTAGAGCCTTATTTTATAGGACTTTGGCTTGGAAATGGGCGAAAATCTGATGTGAGGATTGCAAATACGAACGAAGAGGTCGTAAGTTACTTGAAGATTTATGCAAAAAAACTAAACTTGAAACTTGTAAAATCAAAAGATGATGGTAAGTGTCCGATGTACTCTATAACAAATGCTAAAAAAATAAACAGAAGAAAGACTTTTAGTTTGCAAGCAGTTATGAGAAAACTAGATTTGTTAAACAATAAGCATATACCTCAGGATTATCTCATAAACTCTACGCAAAATAGACTAGAGTTGCTAGCAGGGCTTATTGATAGCGATGGACACTATGATAAGCAGTGTAATGGCTATGAAATAACCCAAAAAGATAAAAAACTAGCAAAACAGATAAAGTTTTTATGCGACTCTTTGGGCTTTAGAACATCACTTAAGAAGAAAAAAGCAAGTATGAAGAGTATAGATTTTGAGTGCGATGTGTATAGGATAAGAATATTTGGCGATATAGACAGAGTTCCTGTTCAAATCAAGCGGAAAAAAGCACAGCCTTGGAGAGTTAAGAGAAGCTGGAATCAAACAGGTATAAAAGTTGAGTATGATAAAGTTGATGATTATTATGGTTTTGAGATAGATGGCAATAGGTTATTTTTGTTAGAAGATATGACAGTTACTCACAATACTGCACTAACCTTGAATCTAGCTCAACAAGCTCTTAACGATAACAAAGGTGTGGCTATATTTTCTTTGGAGATGCCAGCAGAGCAGTTAATGCTTAGGATGTTAAGTTCAAAAACATCCATACCTCTTCAAAAGCTGAAGATTGGAGATATGAGTGATGATGAGTGGAGTAGGCTCAATCATGCAGCAGATGATATGAGTAGAAAAAGTTTTTTTGTTGATGATAATGGCAATGTTACGATTCACAGCGTAAGATCAAAACTAAGAAAGCTAAAAACTAAACACCCTGAAATAGCTCTTTGTGTTATCGACTACTTGCAACTTATGACAAGTGTTGGCAATAAAGACAGGCACCAAGAGGTGAGTGATATAAGTCGTGGTTTAAAACTTTTAGCTCGTGAGCTTGATATGCCTATCATTGCACTCTCGCAGCTAAATCGAGGAGTTGAGAGTAGGCACGATAAACGACCCATGATGAGCGATATTCGTGAATCTGGGGCTATTGAACAAGATGCTGATTTGATTATGTTTGTCTATCGTGATGATGTTTATCGTATGCGTGAAGAGAAGGATAAAGAGCAGAAGGCTAGAGCTGTTGGAAAGGAGTATAGGAGCAACTTTTTTGCAAAATCGCAGGAGAGTGCAGAGCTCATCATAGGAAAAAATAGAAATGGACCTACAGGCATAGTAAATATGATTTTTCAAAAAGCTTGCACTAGATTTGTTGATGCTAGTACTGTTCCTACTGAGGTGATTTATGATGAGTCAAGTATACCAGCTCAAGAGTCTACACTAGGTGGACTGCCTCAGATTTGATGAAAAGCTTACCACTTTTTGTCACTAAAAGAGAGATTTTTTACACTTTTTTGGCGATAGTGGTTCTTTTTGGAATCTCTTTTTTTTATGAGTTTTATAAATATAAAAAAGTTACAGCCTACTCTTTGCATACGGCGATTGTAAAAGTGGTAAATCAGCATGAAAAAAAGAGCAAAAAAGGTAAAACTTACACTGTTTTGAAGCTAAAAAGCGAAGATTTTACTTTTCACACAACTTACTGGAAGCCTCTCGAAGTCGAAAGAGGCGATACACTAAGAGTAGTTTTTCATACAAAGCAGATAAACTTTTTCAACTTCCTTGGAGGTTTTTATGCTAACACAAAATCTCTACATGTAAAGAGTAGAGCAGAAAAAAGTTTCATAGTGGAGTTTATAGAGAACCAACACACAAGTGAGCTTTCAAAAGAGCTATACAAGGCTCTATTTTTTGCGATACCTATCTCAAAGGAGCTTAGGCAGAGCGTGACTAAGTGGGGGCTTGCTCACCTTGTGGCTATTAGTGGGTTTCATCTAGGCATACTTAGTGCGATTTTATTTTTTCTTCTAAGGACACCATACACTTTACTTCAAGATAGATGGTTTCCATATAGAAATCGAAATGCTGATTTAGCTCTTTTGGTTTTTATTGTTTTGGGTAGTTATACCTATCTTATAGATATGACTCCGTCTGTTGTTAGGGCTTATACTATGAGCTTAGTAGGCTTTTTTCTCTTTAGTCGTAACATAAAAATCATCTCGTTTGGAACTCTTTTTTTCACTATAGGGATTGTTTTGATTTTGTTTCCTCATCTGATTTTTTCTCTTGCTTTTTGGTTCTCTGTTAGTGGTGTTTTTTATATATTTTTGTTTTTATATCACTTTTCTCATCTTAGCAATACTGCAATTTTTATACTTTTAAATTTTTGGGTATATATCTTGATGACCCCGATTATACACCTATTTTTTGAAGTTTTTAGTTTTGAACAGCTTTTGTCGCCTTTGATTAGTATGTTTTTTATACTCTTTTATCCGCTTAGTCTAGCTCTACATGTAGTGGGTCTAGGAGGAGTGATGGATGGCTTGTTGACTTGGTTTTTCTCTTTGCATGTAGAGGTCTATTTGATTGCTACTCCATTATGGTTTTTTATTGTTTATCTCGCTTTGTCTTTGATTGCTATCAGATTTAAGCTTCTGGCTATCTCTTTGCTTTTTATCGCTCCAGTACTGTTTCTCGTCTAAAACAGAGCATAGTTTTGCACCGTAGATATAGATAACCCACGAGAAGTATATCCATAAAAAGAAGAACATTAGGATACTAAATGAGCCATATATGCTTAGATAAGTTTGATTATAAGCTACATAGTGAACAAATAGTGATTTTGAGCCATACCATATAAGAGAAGTTACAAAAGAGGCTATAAGTACACTTTTTTTATCTAGCGACTTGTTTGACGATATAACAAACATGATAAAAAATAGAAACCAGATGATAAAGTAGGGTAGAAATGGGAGTAGGTTTATCCAGCTTGTTATCTCACTTTTGCTTAGAAAGTTATTGATAAGATTTGAGAGATAGAACGAAAGTCCAAGACCTAAAGGCATCATAGTGAGCATCGTCCAGTATGTAGTAACCGACTCCCAAAGAGTTCGTCTTTTAGTGTTAAAAATCTTACTCATAATCTTTTCGTAATCCAAAAAGAACATCATGGATACATACAAAACAAAGATAAAACCAGTCATACCCATGCTGCCTGTATTTTGCATAAACTGGTTCAAGTAGGGAACAACCACATCTTGTTGAGCCGGCATAAGAGAGTTAAAAATGAAGTGTTGAATTTTTTCATAGTACTCTTTAAAGCTAGGCATTTGAGTAAAGATACTAAATGAGATAAGCAAAATTGGTATGAGTGATAGTATGGTGTGAAAACTTAGAGATGAAGCATAGTGAGCTATAGAGGGGTCTTTGATTTTTTTTAAGAGTGCTATCGCTTCATCTTTTGTGGGCACTTATAGTCCCATTTTACTTGGGTTTAGTATGTTGTTTGGGTCAAATGCTTTTTTGATAGAGCGAAACAGCTCCATCTCACCATCGCTAAATGCTAAGTGCATATAGGGGGCCTTGCTTAACCCTATGCCATGCTCTCCGCTTAGTGTACCTTCAAGCTCAACTGTCGCTTTGAAAATCTCTTCAATAGCTCTATATCCAATCTCTACTTGCTTCTTATCGCTTCCATCAACCATCACATTTGTGTGAACATTGCCATCTCCTGTATGACCAAAGCAAGGCACTTTTATGCTGTATTTTTTAGCAATACTATCTATCTTTTCGAGTAGTTGCGGGAGCTTGTTTCTTGGAACTGTTATATCTTCATTGATTTTTTTGGTTCCATATATAGTTATACATTGGGAGGCATTTTTTCTTGCGAACCATAAGTCGGCTGCTTCTTTGTCATCTTTTGCCACTTTAAAATCGGCACAACCATTCTCTTTGAACTTGGTCTTTAAAATCTCAAGTTGATTCTCAAGCTCAACTTTAAGATTACCGTCTATTGTAGCTATCAAAATCGCTCCAGCCTCAACTGGTAAGCCTTTGCTAAACTTTTGCTCAACCGCTCTTATGGTCAAGTTATCTAAAAACTCCATCGCCACAGGAGTAACTCCAGCCGCCATAGTTTTATAGACCGCATTCATAGCACTATTGACTGTTGGAAAAATACCCATCATGCTTTGGGTCAGTTTTGGCTTTGAGAGTAGTTTTAGTGTTATCTCTGTAATGCATCCAAGAGTTCCCTCGCTAGCGATGATAATGCCAGATATATTATATCCCGCTACATCCTTGATGGTCCTTTTTCCTGCTCGGATAATCTCTCCATTTGGTATGACAACCCTTAAAGCCATAACAAAATCTTTAGTGATACCATGCTTTGCAGCTCTCATGCCCCCCGCATTTTCAGCTACATTGCCTCCAAGTGTAGAGTAGTTTTCACTTGCTGGGTCTGGTGGATAAAATAGCCCCACCTTTTCAACTGCTTTTTGTAAGTCTATGTTGATGACTCCGGGTTGAACTACTGCTACCATGTTCTCCATGTCAATCTCGAGGATTTTATTCATATGTTTTTCAAGTGCTAAGATGATACCACCATTTGCAGGAAGAGAGCCACCTGTAAATCCACTACCAGCCCCTCTTGGGGTGATGATGATTTTATGCTCATTGCAGTACTTTAATATATCACTTATATCTTTCTCATCTCTAGGAAAGATAACTAAATCAGGCTCATATCTCTGTCTTGTTGCATCATAAGCATAAGCTATCAAGTGAGCTTTGTCATCATAAACATTGTCGCTTCCAATAGTTGTTTTAAAGTATTTTATATCTTTTTTATCCATCTTATCTACCTATCAAAGCTCTATAGTAGCCATTAAAATCTTCTATGTTTGAGCCGCTCCACGCAAACACGCTTGTGTCTATATCTTTTACTCTGCTATAAAAAGGCACTTGAGCTGTTTTAACTTGATCAGCTCTAACCTCTTTTAGGACTGTAAAATTATTGCAGTCTACAAAATACCCACTACCGCTTAGTGCAAAAAAGATAACTCCTGCTGAGTTGACTTCGCAAACTTTTCTAAATATCTCTTTGTCGGGATTTGGTCTAAATCTTCTTGCTAGATAAGCTGCAACTAAGTCAGGATGAACCCACTCTATCTCGCTAAAATGCTCTGTTACCTCTTTGAATACTCTAAAGTTAGGTGCAACTATCAAAGCTCTACTGTATAGAAAGTTAAGAGTTGCTCTATCCCCAACTGTTGGTAGAATTCCTGGTTTTGGAAATGCAGTTTGTGTTGAGAGTCTATACATGCCAAACTTTATAGTTGCCTTATCCCCCTCTTTTTTTATGACATCTGCTCTTGCGACTATGGTTGATACTCCGCTTTCAAAAGTATGAGTGACTATACCCGATGAGCCTACGACTATATTGTCAGAGTTTTTGATAATAGCAGTTTGCCCGTCTATGCTAAGTATATCTGTACTAAATTGTTCAAAAATAGAGTTTGCAACTATACTTTGAGTAGATATGAAAAATAGAGTAATAGCGATTAACAACTTATACAATGGAACCCCTTTTGCTTTGTTTTTTTGTAAGTGATGATTATACTATAAGCAGTTTTAAAAGAAGATTTAGAGTTGTTTTGGTAAAATGATTAAATGTCAAGTTTCACCACGTTGTACCATTATT
>CAZLXQ010000052.1:0-8670 GCA_964563675.1 uncultured Sulfurospirillum sp. | reverse complement strand
GATATGATGAAACAAGAAGTCCGATCGTTTTTAGCGGTTGGGTAGTTCACTTTGAGAACTAGTTAAATAGCCCTAAGTTACTATTTGGGCATGTAAGTCTAAATATCTCGTATGATTTTGGGGTTGCTATGCGACCTCGCGCTGTTCTTTCGATATAACCTTTTGCCAATAGATAAGGCTCTATCACATCTTCAACAGTTCCCTCATCTTCACTTAGAGCTGCTGCAATTGTACTTAGTCCCATGGGTCTTCCTTTTGCGGTGATTAGTATCTCTAAGAATCGTAAATCCAACTCATCAAAACCTAGCTCATTTACCCCTAGCTCATCTAAGCCATATCTTGCTCGTTTGATAACAATGCTATTTTCATTCTCTACATCTGCATAATCCCTGATTCTTTTTAAAAGTCTAAGAGCGATTCTTGGAGTTCCTCTTGAGCGTTTTGCTATCTCAAGTGATGCCTCTTTATCGCACTCTTTTTCTAGTTTTTTTGATGCTTTTGTGATGATGAGTCCTAGCTCCTTTTGATTGTAAAACTGCAATCTAAAATGCATACCAAATCTATCTCTCAAAGGAGAGCTTATCATACCAGCCCTTGTGGTTGCCCCTATGAGTGTAAATCTTGGTAAGTCTATCTTGATAGTCTGAGCAGCTGGACCACTTCCTATGATAATATCAAGCCTAAAATCCTCCATAGCGGGATATAGTATCTCCTCAATAGCAGGTGAGAGTCTATGAATCTCATCTATAAAAAGCACATCACCCTCTTCGAGATTTGTGAGTATTGCAGCTAGGTCGCCACTCTTTTCTATCATAGGAGCTGATGTCATCTTGATACTGGCTTCCATCTCTCCTGCTATGATGAAAGCGATTGTGGTTTTGCCAAGTCCAGGAGGTCCAAAAAAGAGAGCATGGTCAAGTGCCTCTTGTCGTTTTTTTGATGCTTTTATAAAGACTTGTAAATTCTTTTTTATCTTCTCTTGTCCTATGAAATCTTTCCATCTTTCAGGTCGTAAAGATACCTCATAATCACTCTCAAACGAGACCTTGTCTATCTCAACTATTCGCTCCATTAGTAAGTGTGCTCTTTTGCTGGAAAAGTTCGATTTTGAACATCTTTTACATACTCATCAATAGCTTTTGTTACTAAATCTGCTCCATCAAGATATCTTTTCACAAATTTTGGTTGAAACTCTTGAAAAAATCCCAACATATCACTCCAGACCAATACTTGCCCATCAGTATGTTTTCCAGCTCCTATGCCTATAGTGGGAATTGATATCGCTTCACTTACTCTTTTTGCAGAGTCCTCTTTCACCCCCTCTATGACAACACAAAATGCACCAGATTTTTCAACCGCTTTTGCATCCTCTATAAGCCTCAGTGTGTCCTCTTCACTTTTGCCTCGTATCTTGTAGCCACCTTCACTTCTAACATACTGAGGCATCAAACCGATGTGTCCAACAACGGCGATAGAGCTACTCGTAAGAGCTTTGATAATGCAAGCTCGCTCCACTCCGCCTTCTATCTTTACTGCATTTGCAACAGTCTCCCTATATACTCTCGAAGCATTTTTTAGTGCCATCTTCTCATCAGTATAGGTTCCAAAAGGCATGTCGCATATGATAAAAGTATCAGGAGCACCTCTACAAACTGCATTTGTATGATATATCATCATATCAAGAGAAGCACTAAGGGTGTCAATAGAGCTGTTAAAGCTCATATTGAGACTATCTCCTACTAAAATCATATCTACTTTTTTGTTAAACATAGATGCAAAAAGAGAGTCATAGGCGGTAATAACCGTCAATGGAGTTTTATTTTTGGCTTTTTTTATTGAAGTTATGTTTTGCATACTTATTCCTTTTAAAATCAAATTTTATCTAAAAAATGGTATGATTAGAATTAAAGGAAGATTATGGGACTATTTTCACAATTAGAGATTGATTTTGATTTAGAGATTGTTGAAGATTTTATTTTGCATTATGCAGTTATGTGTGAAACAATGGAACCACTTATCATAGGCTTAGAGAAAAAAGAGCACTATAAAAACAATATCGGTGAGCTCTTTAGAATTTTTCACAACCTAAAATCGGCAGCTGGTTTTTTAAAGCTAGAGCCTATCATAAAACTAGCAACCCTTTGCGAGGATGTAGCAGAGGAGGCTAGAATCTTAGAGGGTCCTGCAACTGAAGAGTATGTAGATTGGTTACTTTTAGTAAGTGATCAGTTTGAGAGATATAGAATCAATATAGAAGAGGATGATGAGCATTTTGGCATGCTCGAACCCCTAATCATAAAAATCCCGATACATCTACAAAAACATTAAGAGTAGACAATGAAATACACAGAAGTTTCTACTTCGTGCAATAGTAGCAAGGAATTTTTGCTGGACTTGTTCAGTAAAAAGGGGACAGTAAAATGAAACAATTAGTAGCATACATAACTACGGGATTTCCAGATACTAGCTTTACAGTTGACTTAGCACTCTACTTAAAAGAGGCGGGAGTTGATTCGCTTGAGCTTGGTATCCCCTTTTCTGACCCTGTTGCAGATGGACCTATAATCGAACAAGCTAATTTAAAAGCACTTCAAAATGGCTTTAAAGTTGAGCAACTTTTTGATGTCTCAAAACAGATTGCAAAAGAGATAAATACTCTTTGGATGGGATACTTTAACCCCTTTTATCGTAAAGGCATGGAATTTTTTGTTGATAGGGCAGAAGAGTATGGCGTGAGCGGATTTATCATACCAGATTTACCTTACGAAGAGGCAGTTGTCTATGTTGAGCCGATGCAAAAAAGAGGAGTATCGCTCATCTCTTTTGTAGCCCCCACAGACTCACATGTAAGAGTTAAACAAGTGGTTCAGCATAGCAGTAAGTTTATATACCTTGTAGCATATGCTGGCATTACAGGAAGTGGAGCCTATGAGGACTTAAGCAAGACTATCAAAAGTATCAGAGCATTTACTTCAACGCCTATTTTTGTCGGTTTTGGAGTTGATGAGAAAACTGCAAAACAAAAGATAGAAGGTGCTGATGGAGTTATAGTTGGAAGTGCTTTTGTGAGAATTTTGCTTGATGATACTCTAAATAATCAAGAGAAGATAGTTAAAATCTCAAATTTGGCAAGAGTGATAAAAGAGACTATAAACGAGGCTTAAAAATCATCAACAATTTAGGCAGCAACAAAAGAGAGCCTAGAAGTGCCATAAACATAGCCACCATAGTTAAAAACCCAAAGTAGATAGTTGGTGTAAAGTTTGATAATATCAATATAGAGAAGCCCAGCATTATGACAAATGAGGTGTAGCATATCGCATGACCTACACTTTTATGTGAGCGGTGCATCGCCTCTTTAAAGTTGCCATCTTTTTGTAGCTCCTGATAGAAACGGTGCACATAGTGTATAGTTCCATCAACTCCAATCCCTAAACTAATTGCGGCAATAGTAATAGTCATCAAATCAAGCGGTATATAAAGCCAACCCATAATACCAAAAATCATACTAATTGATAGTGTATTTGTGGTAATAGCGATAAGTGCGATTTTAAGACTTTTAAATATAAATAGAAACATCACAAATAAAAGAGCTAAAACAAAGCCTAAGGTTGCCACTTGAGACTCAAACAGACTTTGGAGCATGTTGTTATAGAGTATCATGAGATTTGACTGCCTAAAAGATGCGGTGTTTGGGTCTATCATCTCTTTTAGTTCAGCTTCTATCTCTTTTATAAGCTCATTGCGTCTTAGTTGCGGATTTGAATCAACTACTCTAGTGGCGAATCTAACTTGGTTTTTCTCTATGTTGAGGTATGGGTCAAGTATGATTTGCCTAAACTCAAGTGGTAGCTTATTGTACAGAAGTGCTAGCTCAAAGCTACCTAACTCTTTTCCGTCATTTAGTGATTTTCCTAGCTTAAGCAGGGTTGCTAGTGATTGGACATTGCCTATCTCCTCTTTGCTCTCAAGAGAGTTGTGGATTTTAAGTATGAGTTGCATTTTTGAGGGAGTAAACCAATATTGATTTTCATTTTGTTCTTGTAAAAATTCATCCTCGAAGTCACTAAACTCATCTTCGAAGTCATTCACTACTACCTCTTCTGCTTTTTTAAACTCAACTATTATATCAAGCGGTGTAGTTCCTCCAAGTTTTCTGTCTATAATTTTCATACCTTTATATATCTCTGTGGTAGACTTGAAGAAGTTGATAAAGCTGTTCTCTACAATAAGTTTAGTTGCACCACTTAGGCTAAAAACGGCTATCAAGACGGCTATCAAAAGGATTTTATCTCCATGAAACTCTACCCAGTTTGATAGAGTTTTTGTTGGCAGAAACTTTCTACTATCTTTTATATCTCTTTTTGAGACTGGCAGTATTGTTAAAATCGCAGGAAAGATAACAAATGACAAAATAAGAGATATAGCAATACCACTACTCATCATCCAGCCTAGATTGATTATAGGCAGGATATTTGAGAAAACCAATGAGGTAAAGCCCACTATAGTAGTAAGAATTGCAAAAAATGATGGTGATAGTTTTGACATCATCGTCTCAATAATTAGCTCTTTTTGTGACCAGTTTGGAGATATGCGAACTAGCTCTTTATATCTAACAATCAGATGAAGGATAATCGACAGTGTAATTATGAGTTGAAGAAGGATAAAGTTTGATGAGACGACCGTAACCTCCCAGCCAAAAAATCCCAATAAGCCAGCCGTTGTAATAATCGAGCTTAAACAGACTACAACGGGGATAACTACCCATCTTATCTCTCTAAATACAATCCATAAAGCCACAACAAGTATCACTAAAAGTGCTGAGCCAAAAATATAGAGGTCATTTTTGACAAAAGTGATCAAGTCATCGCTTATCATATTGACTCCACCCAAAAACAGCTCACCACTATCTCTATACTCCTCTAAGATAGCTCTGACATCTTTGATAAATAGGCGGTTCTCTTCTCTCAACCTATCTCTATCCTCTTTAGTGGCAGCTTGTTCAGGCTTGAGGTTTAGTATAATCGCAGTTGTTTTAAAGTCGCTACTTACAAGACTGTTGCTATAAATAGGGCTATTTAAAAACTCTTTTTTTACAAGAGCTGGGTCTAGTTGTGAGTTCCATAGTGTTGGAATATCTGATATAAGCTCTTTTATCGGCTTGTTTGAGCTTTGCAAAAGTGGGACAGTTAGTATGGATGTGGTTGAGCTTACTTGCTTCAAAGACTCAAACTTTAAGCTCATTTTTTTTATAGTATTTTGTGTTTCGCTTGAGAGAAGAGGCTTGTTTGGAGAAAAAGCGACTATGAGCATATTGGATGTTTGAAACTTTTTTGCTACCTCTTTTGTAAAGAGCATATCAGCATCATCTTCAAGCACAAAAGAGTTACTAGAAGCATCTATCTCTAGTTTTGTGGCACCTACTGCAAATATAGAGACTACAAAAAGAACTAAAAAAATGATCTTTATAGGGTGCAGAAGTAGATAGTTTCTATAAAAAGAGTTTATCATTTAGCTCTTTTTTAATTTACCTAAAAGAGTCTCAAACGACTCATCTTTTAACACATTGTTAAATTGCGATCTATACGTCCGAATAAGACTAATGCCTATGATGTCAATATCATATATAAGCCAGCTACCTGACTTAGATTTGTGAAATTTATATACTATATCGTATGTATCTTTAGAGCCAATTAGCTTCGTTATAAGCTCAATTCTCTTTTCACTTATCTCTCTAAGTTCAACAATTTCTAACTTTTCATCAGTATATAGACCTATCTTACCCATATAAGAGTTTTTGAGATGTTTTACAAATCTTTTTTGAAACTCATCTCTTTGTTCAGGTGTCATTTTTGACCAGTTTAATCTTCCTAGTGAGAGCCTAGTTATAAGTGTGTAATCAAACACATCTTCAAAGATTGGAAATATCATCTGTGCTTTTTCTTGTTGAGTTAAGTCGGTTTGTTTGATTATCGCTGTTGCTTTATTGATTTTATACTCCATAGCAATAGAGATGTTCTTTTTCTCTAGCGCAAAGAGCGATATGGCGATAAAAAGCATGAGTACAATTTTTTTCATTCTATTCCTTGATTTGTCTATCTCTTTGTTGTTCGTATGTGCTTTTTAATAGTATATATAAGTCTATCGCATTTTTTCTTATATTTTCATATTTCTCTACATGTAAAGAGTATTCATTACCAAATCTATAAGCATTTATGAAGATATAAGCATCGCTATCTTCGAAGATACCCCACTCTTTTTTTTGTGCATGTTGTAACGGATCAACAAAGCTATCAACAACAAGTCCTACAGTATCCCTAAGATTTGATGGACCAAAGAGTGGTAAAACTATGTGAATACCATTGCCTACTCCATAAAATCCTAAAGTTTGACCAAAATCCTCATCATGTCTCTCTAATCCACCATCAATTTTTGCAATATCTATAAAACCAGCCAATCCAAAAGTAGAATTGATGACAAATCTAGCACTCTCTTCAAAAGCATTGTTAAACTTTAGTTGCAATAGATTATTTGTAAACCTAACTGGAAACCGTATATTGTGAAAAGCATTCGATACACCCTCTCTGATGGGCTGAGAGACAACATGTTTATACCCTTTTACTGCAGGCCCTAAGATATGTATATATGCAAAGTCATTAAACTTAGTCATTTGAACATTGTATGGCTCAAGAGGATCCCAAGAGCGAGCTATCTCTTGCATTTCGAACTCATCAAAACTAGTAAAAGAGTCTTCATTATCAGATGAAAAGTTTTCAGACTGCCCAAACGAAAGTGAAAAAGAGAGCAAAATAGCAATTATAGTTTTTTGCAATTTTAATCTCCTCGCGTGTTTTTTATGAAGATATTGTAACATATTATAGAAAAAATATCTATATTTAATAATTATTTGCTACAATACCATAAAATTTAAATCTAAAGATATGACTATGACCCCTATATTTAATGATGTATTTACTGAGATGGCAGTACTTTTGTTGGTGGCTGCGGCTGTTGGTGCTATTGGTGTGCGACTTAAACAGCCTTTGATTGTGACATTTATCGCCGTTGGTATTCTTGTTGGCCCATCTATGCTTAATCTAGTATCAGCAGATGATCATATTGACCTACTAGCTAAGCTAGGTATAACACTACTACTTTTTGTAGTGGGACTTAAGCTTGATATGAATATCATTCGAACGATGGGTATTGTTGCACTTGCAACAGGATTGGGGCAAGTGCTTTTTACTTCTGTGTTTGGTTATTTTATCGCTCTTTCTTTAGGGATGACTCCAGTGCATGCTCTTTATGTAGCTGTAGCACTCACTTTTTCTAGTACGATTATTATTGTTAAACTATTGTCTGATAAGCGTGAAGTAGATGCACTACATGGTCGTATTGCTATTGGTATTCTTATAGTCCAAGATATTGTAGTGGTGTTAGTCATGATAGGTTTAGTTGCTTTTGGAGAAGCTTCTAGTGCAAGCGATATTGGAAAAGAGGCGGTTGGAGTTTTTGTAAAAGGGGTTTTATTAATCGTCGCTATTGGAGTGTTGATGCGTTTTGTATTAACGCCACTTCTACATCAACTAGCTCGTTCTCAAGAGCTTTTAGTTCTGTTTGCAATCGCTTGGGCAGTAGCTTTGGGAGCCATAAGTATACAGTTGGGCTTCAGTAAAGAGGTTGGTGCTTTTTTAGCTGGTGTATCACTAGCTTCTACTCCGTATCGTGAAGCCATTGGCGCAAGACTTGTAGGCTTAAGAGACTTTTTGTTGCTATTTTTCTTCATAGACCTTGGCTCTAGTTTAGACTTAGCAACACTTGGTGCACAAGTAGTGCCCGCTATCATACTATCGCTATTTGTACTTATCGGTAATCCGCTAATCGTTATGACTATTCTTGGTATTATGGGCTATCGTAAACGAACAGGGTTTCTTACAGGTTTGACAGTAGCACAGATTAGTGAATTCTCTTTGATTATGGCAGCATTGGGTCTTAGCCTTGGGCACATTGATAAAGACACCATGGGGCTAATTACTTTAGTTGGATTGATTACTATTAGTGCATCAACTTACATGATTTTATACTCCAATAGCCTTTATGAGCGATTTTCCCCTTGGCTTGGCATATTTGAGAGGAAAAGAGCACATCGAGAAGAGGCGGTAGATTTAAATATAGATGACAAAGGGGTCGATGTCGTTATATTTGGACTAGGGCGATTTGGCTCAGTAATTGCAAAAGAGCTACAACAAAGAGGCTACCGAGTGCTTGGTGTAGATTTTGATCCAAATTTGGTGCGCAGGCAACACAAGGAGGGCTACTCTGTGCGTTATGGCAATACTGAAGATCCTGAGTTTATAGCAACCCTACCGCTCAAGCAAGTGCAATGGGTTGTAAGCAGTGTGCGCGACACAACTTCCAGCTTTGCACTACTTCATGGCTTAGAGGAGAGTGGATATAAAGGTCAGATAGCATTAACAAGCTATAACACATCTGACATAAAAGACCTAAAAAAGGCTGGTGCTGATCGGGTGCTAGTTCCATATGTTGATGCAGCTTCAGGGGTAGCCAATGCTCTTTTTGGTGTAAGTGATAAGTAACTGATTTTGTGAGCTTGCACATGTAGCTTTAAAATCTCAATAGTTTTGTGATGCCTATCTTTTCGTTTTTCTA
>CAZLXQ010000051.1:0-9014 GCA_964563675.1 uncultured Sulfurospirillum sp. | reverse complement strand
AGATTCTGAAAGAGATGCACTAATTGATGGTGTTATTGTTGAAATTAAAGATGATATTGCTTTAGTTGATGTTGGTAAAAAGCAAGAGGGTCGTCTTTATACTTCAGAGCTACTTGATAGCGAGGGCAATATATCACATAAAGTAGGCGATACAATCAAAGTTGTAATTTCAGGCTTCAGAAACGAGCGTCCAAGCGTTTCTCATAAAAAAGCGATTCGAAAAGAGCTTGTAAAATCATTTATTGCCGATTATAAAGAGGATGAAGACAGAACTTATGAGCTAAAAGTTATTGCTAAAAACAAGGGTGGTTTTATCGTTGAAAATAGCGATACAGTCGAGTTTTTTCTTCCGCGATCACAAGCAGCTGTAAGAGATATGAATACCCTTATGGGGAAAACTGTAAAAGTTAAGATTATAAAGATAGACGAAGCGAACGAGTCTATAGTTGTATCTCGTAAAAAATGTCTAGATGATGAGAGAAGAAAGAGAAAAGAGATTGTTCAAGAGTTGATTGATGCTGATCAGATTGTTGATGGAACTATTAAAAAAATTACAACTTACGGCATGTTTGTTGATATAGGTGGAGTTGATGGACTTGTTCACTATAGTGAGATAAGTTATAAAGGACCTGTAAATCCAAGCACTATCTACCAAGAGGGAGAAGTTGTGGCAGTTAAAGCTATCAGGTATGATAAAGAGAAGAGGCACCTCTCTTTGTCTATCAAAGCAGCACATCCAGATCCTTGGGAGGAGATTAAAGATCAGTTAGAAGTTGGCGACTCTATTCAGGTTAGGGTTAGCAACATAGAGCCTTATGGTGCATTTGTTGATCTTGGTAATGATGTCGAGGGTTTTTTACATATCTCTGAAATAAGCTGGGATAAAAACATAAAGCATCCAAAAGATTATATTAGCGAAAATCAAGAGATTGATGTTGAGGTTATAGAGATTAATCTTGAGACTAGAAGGCTAAGAGTCTCTTTGAAGAATGTTCTTCCAAAGCCATTTGAAGATTTTTTAAAAAACTACAATACAGGCGATATTGTTAAAGGTACTATCACAACAATCACAAATTTTGGTGCATTTATCAAGATAGGTGGGATTGAGGGTCTTTTGCACAATGAAGATGCTTCTTGGAATAGAGCTGATAAGTGTAGAGACTTTTTGAGTGTTGGTGATGAGGTTGAGATTAAAATCATCAAGATTGACGATATTGGTGAAAAAGTATCTTTAAGCAAAAAAGAGCTAGAGGATAGTCCAATTGTAAAGTATGCAAAAAGCCACTCAAATGGCGATATTGTAGCAGGTAGAATTAGAGATATAAAAGATTTTGGTCTTTTTATTGAGCTTGAAGAGGGTGTTGATGCACTGATTCGCACAGAAGATTTACTCACAAATAGGGACGAGGAGCTGAAAATTGGTGATACTATAGAGGCTGCAATCTCTTTTATTGATGATAGAAGAAATCGTATTAGATTGTCTGAAAGAAGACTCTCTAAGCAAAAAGAGAGAGATGCACTAAAAGAGATTAACAAAAAGGACAAAATGACTCTTGGGGATATTCTTAAAGATCAACTAAAATAGAGAAATACTCATATGCAAAAAAAGCTAACTATGGGGCTGTTCTTGCTACTTATTGTTATATTGGGTTTGGTCTTAACAAGCCTACTAAGTAGCAAGGATAGTAGTATGCATATAGAGCTTAAGAGCCTTTCTCCTTCGCAGGGATATAACAAAGAGCCATCTAAGCATAGAACTTGGTCAGAGTTATTAGCGGGCTCAAAGGATGCCAAGTTCTTCTTTCCTGTGAATGAGCTGTTTATAAAAATAGATCTAAAAAAGTATACTCCCCAAAAAATTAAATCCTATAAGTTGGTTGTTGATAGAGCCGATCAATATTCACTTTTTTGTATAGTTCAGACACTTTCGCAAATGGAATTGCCATTTGTTATTGAGAAGAGGGACAGAGTTATCTTAGTTTATGTTGCTAGCAAGACAGAGGATTTATTAAAAGATGCGATTGAGAGATTAAGAGAGTATGATATTGAGTCAAAAATAGTAGAGGAGTGGTTATGAAGATTAAAAAGGCTAGCAGAATAAAAAAAATTATAGTATGTGATGCGATACATCAAAAAGGGTATGACCTATTAAGTACAGAAGAGGATATAGAGCTTATAGATGCCTCAAGAGTTCCTAAAGATGAGCTTTTAAAGATTATAGATGAGGCAGATGTTGCTATCACGAGAAGCTCAACCGAGATTGATGAAAAGTTTTTAAATAGTGCAAAAAATATGAAAGCTATTGTGAGAGCTGGCGTTGGGGTGGATAATGTTGATATAGATGGCTGTAGCAGACGAGGAATTATAGCTATGAATGTTCCGACTGCCAATACTATTGCTGCAGTTGAGCTTACGATGGCTCATCTTCTAGGAACTGCTAGAAGCTTTACGGGTGCAAATAATCATCTAAAGATAGATAGAGTTTGGAAAAGAGAGAGGTGGTATGGGGTTGAACTAAGTGGTAAAAAACTTGGTGTCATTGGTTTTGGAAATATTGGCAGTAGAGTTGCGATTCGTGCGAAGAGTTTTGATATGGAGATTGTTGTTTATGATCCATATATATCATCCTCTAAGGTGACAGATTTGGGCATGAGATATTGTGAGAATTTTGAAGATATTTTAAGTTGTGATTTTATAACAATACATACTCCAAAAAATAGAGAGACGATAGACATAATATCAACGCAAGAGATCAAAAAGATGAAAAATGGAGTAAGGCTGGTTAATTGCGCTAGAGGAGGACTTTATGATGAAAAAGCGCTTTATGAAGCTCTTAAGAGCGGAAAAATCGCTTATGCAGGAGTAGATGTTTTTTCATACGAGCCTGCAACTGACCATTTTTTACTTGATTTAGAAAATATCTGTGTTACTCCTCATCTTGGAGCAAACACAATTGAGTCTCAAGAGAAAATTGCAATTCAAGCAGCAGAAAATGCCATAAGTGCAGCTCGTGGAGCTAGCTATCCAAATGCTCTAAATCTTCCTGTAAAAACAGAAGAGTTAGCACCATTTGCTGAGCCCTATTTAGAGCTAGTTCAGAAGATGGGTTTTTTATCTGCTCAAATCAATAAAGCATCTATTAAGTCTATAAAAATCGAAGCTAAAGGAGAGATTGGAGAGTATGTCAAGTCGCTTTTAACATTTGCTCTTGTGGGGTCTCTAAAGGAGTCGATGGGAGATAAGATAAACTATGTAAATGCTGATTTTGTAGCACAAGAGAGAGATATAGATATCAAACATGAGATACTTAGCAGTGCAGGCGGTTATAAAAACATGATAACACTAAAGCTTACTACTCAAAAAAGTGTTACTACAATTAGCGGTACCGTTTTTGGTGAAGATGAGCAGAGGATTGTTAGCATCAATGGTTTTAAATTTGATTTTAAACCAAAAGGTAAAATGATAATTTTTAAAAATTCAGATGTTCCTGGTGTTATTGCCAATATCTCCTCAATCCTCTCAAAAGAGGGGGTAAATATAGCTGACTTTAGGCTTGGACGAGATAAGCATGGTCTGGCTATGGCTGTTATACTTGTTGATGAAAATATAAATAAAAAACTAATTTCTAGTCTTAATGAGTTAGAAACTTGTATATGGGTAGAATACGCAGTAATATAACTTTAGGAGTTTATAGATGAATTTAAAAACTAACTTAAAAGAGGAGTACTCCCCCCTCTATTTTTTAGCCTCTTTGGGAGCTGGTGGTCTTAGTGTTTCAGTTTTTATGTACTTTATGTTTATGATTGAGCACCCCTCAACGCCTATGGCTACATTTGGGTATATCTACCCTGTTTTAACTGAAGGAACATTGAACTCACTTCTAGTGGTAATAGCTCTAGTTTTGATAGCTACTTTTGCATTTGTGCATTTCAGACTTTTGGTGTGGAACTTCAAGGAGTTTGGGCTATACAAGAAAACACAAAGCTATAAACAGTTAAAAAGTAGCAACAATGAAGTGCAACTAATGGTGATACCTTTAACCATTGCTATGAGTATAAATATCTGCTTCGTAATCGGTGCTGTATTTATACCAGGTCTTTGGAGTATTGTTGAGTTTATGTTTCCATTGGCGGCTTTAGCATTTTTACTGACGGGTGCTTATGCCCTAAAGATATATGGTGAGTTTATCGGTAGGGTTTTGACTAGCGGGGCATTTGAGTTTGATAAAAATTCTAACTTTACTCAGATGTTAGCAGTATTTGCTTTTTCAATGGTCTCAGTTGGCTTAGCAGCTCCCGCAGCGATGAGTCAATATGCTGGAGTTTCGGCATTTGGGCTCTTTTTCTCAATCCTTTTTATGATAATTGCTCTATTGATACTGTTTGTAGTTTTGACACTAGGGTTTAAATCAATGCTCGAATATGGAGTCTCTAGTGAGGCAGCCGCTAGTCTTTGGATGATGATACCGATATCAACTCTTATCGGCATAGCACTGATTAGAATGAGTTTCGGACTTGTTCATAATTTTGAACAAGAGGTATCACTAACGATGCTTTTTATGCTAACATCTATCGTTGTTTCGCTACAACTTGTTGTTGGGCTTTTTGGATATATGATTATGAAAAAAGTTGGGTATTTTGAAAAGTTTGTCAACTCTGACGCAAAGAGCAGTGGAGCATTTGGTCTTATCTGCCCAGGGGTTGCTTTTTTTGTATTTGGTATGTTTTTTGTCTATTTTGGACTTTTGGGTAATGGCGTAGTGGATAAGTTTTCAATTTGGTACTTTATTATACTTTTACCTTTTATATTGGTTCAGCTCAAAACAGTACAGATTTTTTATAAGCTATCTAAAAAGCTATTAATAAAATAAGAGATGAGAAAATTTATATTTTGGCTAGCTTTAGCAATATTACCTATATTTGCCTCATCTGAAGTACATGTTGAGTTAGAGTTAAAAAGGGCTATTGAGATACTCAAAGAGGAGAATCTTGAAGTAGATATTGCAAAGTTTAACGAGATGATAAGAGAGCAAGAGTATAGACTATCAAAGTCTTACCGCTATGGTAAGTTGGATTTTATCCAGAATATAGTCTACTCAAGTGATGCCGGAGATATATTTGGATTTAAGCTTCAAAGTAGAGAGGCGACATTTGGTGATTTTGGTTTTTCGCAGTTTGACAACACTAAACCCAATATACTTAGCGTTAGACCAAGAGACCTTAATCATCCAGACCCAAGAGCTCACTTTCAAACAAAATTACGATATGAGTTACCTATATATGCTGGTGGAAAACTAGAACAGTATACTAAGATAACAAAAGCATTGCAAAAACTTAGTGCTTTAGAGACTCAAAAGGTTATATGTCAGAAGATATATCAGTTAAAAAAAAGCTATTATGACATCTATCTTTTAGATAGCTATATCTACAATTTAGACACCGTTAGTGACAATATGCAGAGGCTAGAGACTATAGCTCAAAATATGGTTGACGAGGGGTATGCAAAAAAAATAGATATTCTTGAGGTTCAATCTAAAAAAGCAAATGTTACTAGAATGATAAATAAGGCAGAGGCAAATAGAGAGTTAGCTTATCATTTTATATCATTTTTACTAAATGCAAAAATAGAGTCAATTAGTATAGATATGCAAGATATAGAGCTAAAGCAGTATAGTGCTGATATAGTTTTGCAAAACAGCCTAGATATAAAGAAAGCTAAAAAAGGCTTAGAGATTTCTAAGATGGCTATAGAGATGCAAAGGGCATCAAGCCTTCCTATTGTAGGTGCATTTGCAGAGTATTCTAGTAGCGATGATATGTTATTAGAGAGGTTTATGGAGCACGATGCCTATACTCTTGGTGTCCAATTAAAATGGAACCTTTTTGATAGTGGAGCTAGTAGTAACTCTTTGCAAAAAGCCAAAGTTGAGAGCTTAAAAGCAAAAAAACAGCTAGATTTAGCTCAAAAAGGTGTAGCACTAAAGGTTCAAAAAATAGCCACCCAAATAAAAAGTTATAGTTTTGACATAGATAGCTTAAAAAAAGAGATAGAGCTAGCAAGAGCCATATATAAAAACTACCTAGGAAGATATCAAGAGAAATTGATATCTATCAATGATGTTATTATCAAGCAGTCCTTAGAGATAGAGAGAGTTTTGAAATTAAACGAGGTACAAAATAGCAAAATTGATAAAATCTTAGAGTTAGAAAAAATAGTAAACAAGGAAGAGATATGAGAGCATTGGCTGCATGGATTAGTTTTTTTATAATCGTATCACAACTAAGTGCAACTCAGTTAAGTTTAGTAGGAAGTGTCATCTCTGATAACCAAAAGATGATAACAAGTAGATATATGGGTTTTGTTAAAAGCGTATATGTAAGTGAGGGAGAGAGGGTTAAGAAAGGTCAGCTTCTTTATGAGATTGATACAAAAGAGATAGATAGTGCAAAAACACAAGTTGAGCTTAGCATCTCACAAGCAAAACTATCTCTGCAGATGTACCAAAATCAACACCAAAATATCAAATTAAATCTTGAAAGACATAAAAGACTCTATAAAAAAGATATGGTATCTAGGTTTGATGTAGAGAACTTAGAGTTAGCTAGCAAAAATCTTGAAACTATGGTTATGATCTCAAAACAGCAGATAAAACAGGCAAAAGCGAGACTTCAAGAGGTGTTAAATCAATACAGATACCTAAGGATTGTATCTCCAAATGATGGGGTCATAATACAAAAAAATATAAAAGTAGGCGAGATGGCAATGCCTGGTGTGCCTGCAGTGGTTCTCTCAGACTTAACAAATCTTAAAATCTCAACAGAGATACCAGAGAGTAAGCTAAAAGAGATACAAATCAAGGGTAGTGTAGAGTTTGAGATACCGTCTATCGGACTAAAGGGTATTGGAACGATTGATTCAATTATACCAAGTGCAAATCCTCTAACTCATACATTTAGACTTAAAATTACTTTTGATGCGAAAGGATATAGAGTATATCCTGGCATGTATGCTATGGTAAAGATAGATTGAAAAAAGAGTATAAAACAAAAGATATAGCAGGATATCTTGCAAAAACTTTTTTACACAATCCTCTTACGCCACTTTTGGCTGTATTTATACTCATCATTGGTTATATATCTTTGGTTATAACCCCTAGAGAAGAGGATCCTCAGATAAGCATAAGTGGAGGGACTATCATAGTTGCTCTTCCTGGCTCAACCCCTGCTGAGATAGAGAGAGTGATAGTTAAGCCACTTAAAAGAAAGTTAAGAGAGGTTGATGGTGTTGAGCACATATATGGAGTCGCTACTGAGGATGTTGGTATCGTAAATGTGATGTATTATATAGGAGAAGATAAAGAGGCTTCAAATCTAAAACTATATGATAAAGTTATGCAAAATATGGCTGAGCTTCCAAAGGGGGCTATGCAACCACTTGTGATGCCTTTTGATATAGATATAGATATTCCTATCCTCTCAATAGCATTTTATCTAAAAAAAAGTAGCTCTTTGAGCGAGGTTGATTTATATAGAAAAGTAGATGAGATAAGAGATAGGTTGACGCTAGTTGACAATATTGCAAAAAGCGACATAAAGGGTGAAGCTAAAGAGCAGTACAACATAGAGGTTGATATAAATAGACTCTCAGGTTTTAGTATATCTTTAGCTCAAGTAGCAGTAGCACTAGAGTCTCTTATGGTCAATGTTCCCAATGTGTCAACTCGCACAAAAGATGGAGAACTAGTAGTGTTTGGCATTAGAGATACTCTTGATAGTGAGAGAGACTTGAAAAATCTAATTATAGCCCAGCATAACGGCTCACCAGTCTATCTTAAGGATATCGCCAAGGTGACTAGAGGTGAAGATATACAAAACCATAAACGAGCCGAGATAGTATTTAGAGTGGATGGCGAATTTACACAGATGCAAGACCAAGTAACACTAACACTTTCAAAATTAAGAGGGACAAATGCTGTTATTATTGCTCAAGATGTTTTAGAGGTTATGAGCGATCTAAAAGAGGAGCTCAAGAGTGAAGGTATAGGCTATGTTATAACAAGAAATTATGGTGCAAGAGCAGACAAGGCTGTTGACGATCTTGTTATGAATCTAGTTATCTCTATAATCATCATTTTTGCTTTGCTTGTTTTTACTCTTGGTTTTAGAGAGTCTTTGATAGTCACTTTTCTAGTTCCCGCTATTTTATCAGTGACTCTTCTTGTGGCATTTTTAGGAGATCAGACCATAAACAGAATAACACTTTTCGCACTCATACTTAGCTTAGGGCTCCTAGTTGATGCCGCTATAATTGTGATAGAGAATATACATAGACATATGCACATGCCAAGCAATAGCGACAAAAGCATGGATGAGATAGTAGTAGAGGCAACTGATGAGATAGGAGCTCCTACAAATGTAGCAACTATAGCCATCATACTCACCATGATTCCTATGGGTTTTGTAGGGCAAATGATGGGGCAGTTTATGAAACCAATTCCTCAAAATGTTCCTGTAACTATCCTAGCATCTCTAATTTTAGCCTATATATTTGCACCCTACATGGCAAGAAGATTGTTAAAAAAGACAAAAGAAGAGAGAAAAAATGCATAAGTTTGAAGCCATTATATACTCTATATTAAACTCTAAGCTTAAGAAGTTTTTAGTTCTTTTTGTAACCTTTATAGCTTTTATAGTCTCTTTACTGATGTTTCCCTCAAAACTTGTTTTAGCAAAAATGTTGCCAGGAAAGAGTTCAGATACATTCTCTATATATGTGGAACTTCCTAGTGGTAGCTCACATGTGGAGACTTCAAAAGTGACTACATGCATAGTTAAAATTTTACAAAAAGAGGATGAAGTTGAGAGAGTAGAGATCTTTTCAGGAATGGGTGCTCCTTTAGACTATGCGGGCTTAGTTAAAGGCTCCGCTTTAAAAAGTGGAGAAAACATAGCTGAGATTGTGGTAGGCTTGAGCGATATTGACACTAGGGATGAAAAAAGTTTTTCTATGGTTCA
>CAZLXQ010000050.1:0-9035 GCA_964563675.1 uncultured Sulfurospirillum sp. | reverse complement strand
CCTAGTATCTTCGTTATTTATGGTGCTTAAAAAAGAAAAATACTCCTCTGTCTCCCATTTTCTAATTTCAAAATCTTCTTTTGTATTATCCATTTGATAGCCTATCACTATCATCCCTTGAGACTAAAAAAGGAGTCAAGGGAACGCCTAATAAAACAGACTCTATAAATCTTGACTGTTTTTTTGGAACCCAAATAAACTCTCTTTGATAATCAGGCACATAAAGTGTAGCTTCTTCATCATCTTTATCTCCAAATTTTGACTGGATAACTTCAAACGGATAGTCTTTAGTCATATAATCATAGCTTCTCTTAGAGATATAGCCCTATCTTGCTCTGGATGCCCAAATCTTCCATTGCCAATTCCGGTACAAAATGTAGTCATTGTGGGTGAGGGCTCATCCCATCTCATTCTGCCATATACACTTACATAAGTCTTGCCTCTCTCGCTTGTGTGACATTTTAGCTTTAAATCTTCATCCCAGTCTCTCTTCCAACTTCCTCCTGGAATTGACTGCCGTACTCTTTTTAAATTTTTATCTGATATTTTTGATGCTTTATGAATAAAATCATTTTTTGCAGTTTCGCCTGAACTTAATTTATCCAAATGCCCAATAGCGTCCTTAACTGTGATATACTCTTCTGGCTTATGAGTCGGCCCTATAAGTCTAATCTCGCCTTTTTTTGAAGCGAGCAAAATTAATCTTTTTCTTTTTTGTGGTACTCCATAATCAGGAGAGTAAACAATGCCATACCATACATAGAAACCCTCCTGTTTTAAGTCATTGACAAAATTCATAAAAATTGGCTCTTTTTTAAACTTTAAAAGGTTTGGTACATTTTCCATAGAAACTATATCTGGATTTGTCTCTTTAATGAGCCTAGTAAACTCACAAAGCAGTTGCCATCTTTGATCTTTGTGCTTATCTTTTTTATGCGTATAGGTGGAAAATGGCTGACATGGTGCACACCCTAGCAAGACTTTTATATCGTCTTTTTCAAAATATATATCTAAATCATCTTTGCCGATATTCGCTATATCAGAATTAATAAATTTTGCATTACAGTTTGTTTCGTATGCATACTTGCATGAATTATCAAAATCTACACCCACTTTGACATTTATGCCAACTTGCTTTAATCCGTAAGACAAGCCTCCAATACCACAAAACAAGTCTACAGCAGAGATATTTTTACCCATCTAAAAAGCCTCAAATTAAAATATACACTAAGTCTTATTGTGTAATCAAACTATTATACCAAATTTAGTATAATATGTTCATGATAGACAACAGCTCAATAGAAAACTTAAAATCCCGACTTGATATTGTTGAAGTGGTTGGGCACTACATGGAGCTTAAAAAGAGTGGTGCAAACTGGAAGTGTGTATGCCCTTTTCATGATGATAGAGATCCTAGCCTTGTTGTAAGCCCGTCTAAGCAGATATATCACTGCTTTGCATGTGGGGTTGGTGGCGATAGTATAAAGTTTGTGATGGAGTATGAAAAGCTTAATTATCCTGAGAGTATAGAAAAGCTAGCTGCTATGTATAACTTTTCATTGAGCTATACAGCGAGTGATGGAAAGGCAAAAGAGGATAGAAAGCTACTAGAGAATATAAATCTATTTTTTCAAAAAAATTTAATTCATAAAAATGAGGCTTTAAGCTACATAAAAGACAGAGGCATTGGGGAGGCTAGTTTGGAGAAGTTTGAGCTTGGGTATGCTCCAAGTTCATCTGAAAATCTTAACTTTTTAAGTTCAAATGGATATACGGTAGGTGAAGCTATTGAGGTTGGGGTGGTTGGTGTTGGGGAGAGTGGTGGGAGTTATGCTCGTTTTATTGAGAGGATTACCTTTCCTATTAGAAGTGCAAGTGGCAAGATAGTGGGCTTTGGAGGACGAACTATAAGCGGACATCCAGCTAAGTATGTAAACTCTCCTAAAACAAAACTTTTTAACAAGTCCTATCTTCTTTATGGCTATAACTTTGCAAAACAGAGCATATATCAAAACAAGGCAGTCATAGTTGCCGAGGGCTATCTTGATGTTATAATGCTACATCAAGCTGGATTTACAAACGCAGTTGCTACTTTAGGGACGGCTTTAACAAAAGAGCATATTCCTATGATAAGCAGAGGTAATCCAAAAGTGATTTTAGCCTATGATGGCGATAGTGCAGGAGTTGAGGCGGCTCTAAAGGCTTCGATGATGTTAAGTTGCGGGGGTGTTGATGGTGGGGTTGTTCTTTTTGTGGATGGCATGGATCCAGCTGATATGGTTCAGCAAAATCAGACTGAAAAGCTGAGCAAACTCTTTGATTCACCTCAGCCTTTTGTTGAGTTTGCTATAGAGAAGATAGTAAAAAAGCATGACTTGCATAATCCGCTAGATAAGCAAAAAGCACTTGAAGAGGGGAGTCTGTTTTTAAAATCTCTTCCAAGCTCAATCGCAAGTAGTTATGCCGGAGTTCTCTCAGGAGTGTTAAATATAGACCAAAACTTAGTAAAAGTTCAAACTCACCAATCAGATAGACTAAGGAGGGGAAAGAGAGTTTTTGAAGACATGTTAGAGCTTACAATCATCAAGACTCTTTTAAGTAAGCCAAATCTAATTGATACACTTTTAGATACGATAGATATAGATATGTTTAAAACTCACAACACAGAGCTCTCTTTGCTCTTACAAAATACTCAAGAAGATCCAAGCCTAAGAAAAATTATCTTAAGGGATGATATAAAAGTTTATGATGAAGAGGAGTTAAAAGCTTCAATGTTAAATTTTTTGATAGGCTTTTATAGTGAAGAGCGTATCAGAGTAAAAAATTCATCTATGGATTACAAAAATAAGAGCTTTACGATACGCAAAATACGAGAGAATATATTTAAATTAAAACAGGGAAAATTGGTAAAATATGAAAAGTAAGATAAAAGCACTAGCACTTTTTAGCGGTGGACTTGATAGTATGATCGCTATCAAACTTATGACACTTCAAGGCATAGAGGTAACAGCAATCAATATGAACATAGGCTTTGGAAGCAGAACCAATGTAGATGAGATTATGAGAACAAGAGCCAAGCTTGCAGGGGCAGATTTTAGAGTTATTGATGTGAGGGATGATTACATTAAAAAAGTGCTTTTTAACCCAAGATATGGTTATGGAAAGCACTTCAACCCATGCATAGACTGTCATGGGTTTATGTTTAGGATTGCAAAAGAGTATCTCAAAGAGTTTGGAGCTAGTTTTATGGTGACCGGTGAGGTTTTAGGGCAGAGACCTATGAGTCAAAGAGCAGAGGCTTTAGAGCAGGTAAAAAAACTAGCTCTTGATGAGGAGGAGCTGATTCTTCGTCCGCTGTGTGCAAAAAACATGCCTATAACAAAACCTGAAAGAGAGGGCTGGGTTGAGAGAGAAAAGCTTCTAAGCATCAGTGGCAGGAGTAGAGAGGCTCAGTTGCAGCTTGCAAAAGATTTTGGTTGGGAGGATTTTCAAAATCCAGGTGGTGGTTGCTTGTTGACTGATATAAATTTTACAAAAAAGCTAAGAGAGTTTTTAGAGTACAACTCTTTACATGTAGAGGATATAGATATACTGAAAAATGGTCGCCACCTAAGACTTCCTGATGGAGCAAAACTTGTAATAGGTAGAGATAAAGATGAAAATCAGCTACTTGAAAATGCACAAAACAGCAAATTTATAGAGGTTAGAGTAGATAAGATTCCTGGACCCTTTGGACTACTTTCATATAATGCTAGCCAAAAGGAGAGGGAGTTAAGTGCAAGGCTGATTTTAACATTTGCAAAAACTACTTCTGATACTTACTATGGAGTACATGTAGGAGGCGAAGCTATAAAATCAATGCCACTAGCAAAGCGAAAAGATGCTCATAGCTATTTTGCAATACAGTAAGCTATATTTTACACTACATTGGCTATAATCTAAATCTCTGCAAGAGTTGGGGGGTATGTGACCCTGGTGGGCATCACGGACTTCAAATCCGATGGGTGGCTAGTTGACTAGTTGCTGGTAGGTTCGATTCCTACACCTTCTCGCCATATTTTAAGAGACCACTGCACGAGTAGTCTCTTTAACTGTTATCTGCTACAAAAAGTATATATCCCCTATAAATCTCTACAACTCCATAGATGATAACCGCAATTGCAGCTAGCTTCATAAAGAGATTTCTTAGAGGAGTTTTATTAAATAGACTAACAAAAAAGCCAAGTGAAAAAAGAGCAGGAATGGTACTAAGCCCAAATATAAGCATAACTACAGCACCATAAAATGGACTAGCAGTGCTCGCAGCAGTTACAGCAAAAAAATAGACAAAACCACAAGGCAGGAGCCCATTTAGAAGACCAAGCAGGAAAAAGCTAGAGTATGATTTTGATTTTATTATATTTGTGAAAGTTTTTTTATACCAGTTTGAGTTTGAGAAACTGTGCTCAATGATAGTTAAAAATTTTATTTGACCGATTAAGGATAGTCCAGCTAAAACCATAATGACCCCAACTATCATCCTAAAGAGAGTATTGACCTCTCCATCAAAAGAGAAGAGGGAGCCAAAATACCCAAACAAGGCTCCTATGAGCATATATGTAGCTACTCTGCCAAGTGAATAGAGTATGTGAGATATGCTCTTTTTTTGCTTACTAAAAGTGCTATCTATCTTAGCACTACTATATGCTACAACTATGCCTCCGCACATTCCAATGCAGTGTCCAAAAGAGCCTAAAAGTGCTATTGTTATTATCGATACAATATTTACTGCTTCCATAAAATAAAGTTTTCAAAAATTTATATTAAATCAATATTAGCCGAACTTTCCTGTTATGTATTGTTCTGTCTTCTCTTCACTAGGGTTGACAAAAATCTTCTCTGTCTCATCATACTCAATTAGATTTCCAAGGTGAAAAAATGCAGTATAGTCTGCTATCCTTGCGGCTTGTTGCATGTTATGAGTTACGACGATGATAGTAAACCTCTCTTTTAACTTACTCATAAGGTTTTCTATAACTTGAGTTGAGATAGGATCAAGAGCACTTGTTGGCTCATCCATCAAGATAACATCAGGTTGAACCGCTATAGTTCTAGCTATACAGAGTCTTTGTTGCTGACCTCCTGAAAGGGCGGTTCCACTCTCTTTTAGTTTGTCTTTTACCTCTTCCCATAGTCCAGCATCTCTCAATGATGTCTCCACAAGAGCATCACACTCTTTTCCTTTTTTAACCATGTCATGCATCAAAGGGGCATAAGATACATTTTCATATATACTTTTTGGAAAAGGGTTTGGTTGTTGAAAAACCATACCAACTTTTTTTCTAACTGCTACTTCATCTACTTCATGAGCATATATATCATGCCCATCAAGAGTAACTTTTCCCTCAATTTTAACACTATCGACAAGGTCATTCATGCGGTTTAAACATCTAAGAAATGTGGATTTACCGCATCCCGATGGTCCGATAAAAGCTGTTATCTTGTTTTCGTATATATCTAGACTTATGTCGTTGATTGCTTGAGCATCGCCATACCATAGTTTTAATTTTTCTGTTTTTACCTTAATTCTCATTGTACTGTTCCCTTTAGTGAAGTTTTTTATTTTATTTTACCAAACTTTTGTATACTTTTTTCTAAGATAAATCGCTATAGCATTTAGTGATAATAGTATAGTTAAAAGAACGATTATTCCAGCGGCTGTTTTTTCTATATAGGCCCTCTCTGGCATTCCTGCCCATGTAAATATCTGAGCTGGCATAACAGTCGTAGCCTCTAAGAATGAGGTAGTAGCATCTGGGACAAAAGCTATCATTCCGACCATGATGAGTGGAGCAGTCTCTCCCATAGCTTGTGCAAGAGCGATGATTGAGCCTGTAAGCATACCAGGAAGTGCAAGAGGCAATACATGGTCGCGAACTATCTGCCACCTTGTAAGCCCAAGAGCAAAACCAGCTTGACGGATAGAGTCTGGAACTGCTTTTAGTGCCGCTTTTGAGCTTACTATAATGATAGGAAGACTCATAAGTGCTATAGTCATACCACCAACAAGTGCAGAAGAGCGTGGAACTCCAAATATATTTATAAAGATAGCAAGCCCTAAGAGTCCAAAAAGGATAGAGGGGATGGCTGCGAGATTGTTTATATTTATCTCTACTATTCTTGTAAATTTGTTGTCTTTAGCAAACTCTTCAAGATAGATAGCTGTCATAACCCCCAATGGAACGGCGATTAACATGGTCACAATCATAGTCATTATAGTTCCCACTATACTTGCTAAGAAACCAGCATACTCTGGTATCTTTGAGTCCCCTTTTTCAAAAAATATGTTGTTAAATCTTCGCTCTAAATACCCATCTTCTTGCATCTGTTTCACTTTTAAAATCTGCTCATCACTTAGGCTGTGGTGATTTCCTTTTATGAACTGGTCGACATTTGCAGTGGCTAAAACCCATCTCATCTGGCTTGTGTTCATCCAGTCAGGATTTTGTTCAAGTCTATTTTTAAGTCCTCTAGTCCATGACCTGCTTACTGCAAATCCATACTCTTTTCTATCTATCGCAAGGTGAGTATATTGTGCGGTTTTTTCGTTTATAGTAACAGGTATTTTGACATGAACCTGTGTAAATGCCCCATGCCCTCTTATGACTATATCAGAGAGAAAAAATAGTAAAAATGCAACACTCATCAAAAGTGCTGTCATAGTGATAAGTTTAAATCTTTTTGCTTTCGCTTTTCTTTTTGCTAGCTGTGGTATGTAAAAATACTCTTTACTGCTCATCTGTTCCGTTTTTTTCATTTGTACTCTTTTATAGATTTGAGATTTTATATTTTTTATGGAATCTTCTTATTGCATAGACTGAGAAGATATTGATTACCAATGTAACTATAAACAAAATCAATCCAAGTGCAAAAGCGGCCAGTGTCTCAGGCGAGTTAAATGCTTGATCTCCAGCCATAGCATCCACTATACGCACTGTTACTGTTGTCATAGTCTCAAGTGGATTCCAAGTCATGTTTGCTTGAAGTCCTGCTGCCATAACTACTATCATGGTTTCTCCTAGTGCTTTTGAGATTCCAAGAAGAGTTGCCGCGATAATTCCTGGTGTGGCTGATGGCAAGACTACATGTTTGATGGTTTCTGCCTTTGTCATACCAAGTGCTAAAGAGCCATCACGAACATGCTGTGGAACTGAGTTTATAACATCATCTGATAGAGAAGATATGATGGGAATTATCATAATTCCCATAACAATTCCAGGAGCAAGAGCATTTTGAAAAGATACTTCAAGATTAAACATCTCAAAAAACTTTACTATCGCTGGAGCTACTGTGATAGCAGCAAAAAAGCCATAAACTACTGTTGGGATTCCAGCTAAAACCTCAAGAGCAGGCTTTAGGGTTTCGCGAACTCTTTTGCTTGCATATTCACTTAGGTATATGGCTGAGCATAGTCCAACAGGAAGTGCGATAACCATAGCAATAGCAGTGATATAAAAAGTTCCAGCAAAAAGAGGAAGTGCTCCAAACTTACCACCCTCTGGAAACCACTGAGAGCCAAAGATGAAGTAAAAAAAGCTATGCAGTTGAAAAAACTGAATCGCCTCAAAAAGTATCGAAAAAAGTATGCCAAATGTAGCAAATATGGTTATAAGAGATGCAGCGATGAGAAGTAAAACTATGCCTTTTTCTCTTAGTTTTCTATTGAACACTAAAAATCCTATCTATTGAATTGTGGGAATTATATCTTAAAGTTAGTAAAAGACATATAAGAGCAAAAATAGGTGGCTATTACTTCTGATAACCACCTATATAGTGCATCAAAGTAGGTTACTTAACTCTTTTGTCTTTTACCATTTCTACTGTTAGCGGAGTTAAGCTTGTTACGCTTGACTGCATTTTACCTCTTAACTCTTTTGCTAGTGGGATAAGTCCTATAGTTTGAAGAAGTCCTTCATCGCCTATCATCGGATTACTCATAAACTTGTCTATAAAAGGTTTAAGAGCTGGAACCTTGTCTATGTGCGATGTTTTGATATAGAAGTAAAGACTACGAGATATTGGGTAGCTTCCATCTGCTACAGTTTTAGCATTTGGAGCATAACCATCAACCTTTGAAGCCATTACTCTATCGCTATTTGCTGCTAAAAATCCATACCCAAAGATACCAAATGCACTTTTGTTTCTACTCAATTTTTGAACTATTAGGTTGTCATTTTCACCTGATGGAACATATAAGCCATCTTGTCTTATCAAAGTGTAGCCATCATTGCCATACTCTGCCATATCTTCACTAACCTCTTCCATCACTAGCTCTTCAAAAGCATCTCTTGTGCCTGAACTTGTTGGAGGACCATAGACAAGAATTTTTTGATTTGGTAGGCTTGAATCAATATCACTCCATTTTGTGTATGGATTTGCTACTAATTTGCCATTGATTGGAACCTCTTTAGCAACCGCTAAAAATATCTGCTTGCTTGTAAAGTTTACAGGCTTGTTTGCACTAGACTGTGCAAAAACTATCCCATCATAACCAATCATAGCACCTGTAATCTCAGTTACACCATTTTTCTGACACTGCTTCCACTCTTTTAGTTTCATAGCACGAGAAGCATTTGTGATGTCTGGTGTGTTCATGCCGTTACCTGAGCAGAAGAGCTTTAGACCCCCACCGCTTCCTGTTGATTCTATTACTGGTGTTGGAAACTTAGTCGTTGCTCCAAACTCTTCAGCAACATAGCTAGAAAATGGATATACAGTAGAAGACCCCACCACTCTAACTTGATCACGAGCCTGAGCTGTACTTGCTACAAAAGCCAAAGCGACCGATGTAATTGCTACTTTTTTCAATAAATTCATTAATATCCCCTTTTTAAAAATATAACGGTATTGTAGCTATTAATTATTACGATTTGGAAACATTTTAGTTTTTTCTATTGCATAATTCGGGTTAAAATACTATTCTTATACTCTATCTCTTGCCTAACCTCTTTCGCATACTCTGTATTGAGGTGTTTTTTTAGAGCCTTTACTCTGTA
>CAZLXQ010000049.1:0-9108 GCA_964563675.1 uncultured Sulfurospirillum sp. | reverse complement strand
ATATGAAACTATCTTTAAAGCTATTTAAAAATCCGCCACTTGCATTTGGATGTCCTCCGCCATTGCCTAGTCTTGCTGCCATCTTACTTACATCTATCTTACCATCAGCTCTTAGGCTTATAGTTTTTCTTGAGGTTATATCCATAAAAAAATCAAAATCAGGATTTGCTCTTAGAAAGTCATTGCCTATGACTGAAACATTGCCTATGTTGTAGGTTAAGACTCCTTTAAACTCCCCATATTTTATCTTCATTTTGTCTCTATTTTTTGTAAGCATATTGACATTACATGTAGAGACTAGATTGTTTAGTGTGTTGTCTTTATCAGTTTTAAAATGAGCTTTTTTTATAGAGTGAATCGCCTCATCTAACACTATGTGCGGATTTTGTTTTGAGAAGTATGGCTGGATATTTTTAAGTAAACTAAGCATGTAGTGTGAGTTCTCTTTGCTAAACATAATTCTATTTATCTCTCTAGCTCCACTTATAAGCCCAAGACAAACTTTACCAAGCTCAAACTCTGGCTTATCATCTAGCCAGATATCGACCGAATTGATAACATCTACTAGTTTTGAAAGCTCTTTGTTTTCACCCATAAGAGAGCTAAAAAAATCATAAGCTATCTTTGTGGCACATCTTGTGTGGTCTAAAAAATACCACTCAAACTCATTTGCACAATCTTGTCCGCTTTTATGGTGGTCAAGCAGTAGAAGTTTGACATCTTTTTTGTTGGTTTTTACCCTTGCTTCAAGCTCTTTTGCTTGTTCAACTGTAAGGTTTAAGTCAGTTATGAGTATGAGGTTGTTCTCTATCTCACTTGAAGCGATGGCTTGTATGATTTGATTTACTCTTTCGTTTATCTCTCTTCCGTAGTTTGAGTTTAAAAACTCTATGCTCTTAAAAAAGTGGTTTGTTACCATGTGGCAACCGTAGCCATCTAGGTCTGTGTGTGAAAGATGATATATTTTGTATGACATTTTTTTCCTTAAAGATTTTCTATTTCTATGTTACCTATAACTTCAAACTTTGCTTTGGAGTCGATCTCGGCATGACTTAAAACAACAATATCAAGCCCAAACTTTTCAAAGATATCGCTAAGAGCTTTTCTAAGTATAGGATCTACTATGACAACAACAGGTGCAACCCCTTTTTGCAATAGTTTTGTTGCTTCATCACTAACTGCTTTAACGAGATTGTTTATCTGTCCGATATTCAAAAGAAGCTCTCTTACCCCATCTCTCTCATGGGAGGCATCAAGTAGTTTTTGCTCAGTGCTTGCATTGAAGGTGAGCAGTTTTAGTATACCCTCTTCATTGACATACTGCTTGGTTATCATGCGGGAGAGTTTTGCACGAACTTGTTCAACTATGATGTCTGTATTTTTGGTAATCTCTGCAACATCGCTAATAGTCTCTAGTATGGTCAGCAAGTCCTTGATAGGTATTTTCTCATGCAGGAGTGCCTTTAACACCTTTTGCACTAGCCCAATAGTTGCTACTTTAAGACAGTCTTCTACTACAACAGGAAAGCTCTCTTTTAGTTTATCAACTAGACTTTGCACCTCTTGACGAGTTAGTAGCTCTTCGGAGTGAGATTTTATAAGCTCGCTCATGTGAGTTGAGATTACAGTAGCTGGGTCAACGGTGGTGTAGCCCTTTATGATTGCATCCTCTTTTGCCTTAATATCAATCCAAAGAGCATCAAGCCCAAAGGCTGGCTCTTTTGTAGGAATTCCCTCTATCTTGTCGCTCACTAGTCCACTATCCATCGCTAGATATTTGTCTGGATATATCTCACCCTCTCCGATAGAGATACCTTTTAGTAAGAGTTGATACTGGTTTGGTTGGAGGTGCAGATTGTCTCTTATCCTGACTTGCGGTATAAGATATCCAAAATCTCCTGCTATTTTTCGCCTCATACTTTTGATGCGATCAAGAAGATCGCCACCTTGAGTTGGGTCTGCAAGTTTTATAAGCTGATAGCCTAAGTCCAACTCTAAAAGCTCAAGCTTTAGTATATCAATTAGTGCTACTTCTTCCTCTTTTTTCTGCTCTTCTAAGCTTTTTTTAGGAGCTTTTTGCCCTTGATTGTCGGCTACTTGAGATAGTTTGCTACCAGCTTTAGGATATTTGGGCTCTATGTATTTATCGAAAAATTGATCTAGTGAAAATGAGCCATCTTTTGTCACTTTTACAAGATAGCCAAGAGATAAAAATATCCCCCACAAACCCCAAAGAGAGAGTAGGAAGACCAGGAACCATAGCAAACATCATAAGAATAAACCCAACAATAACAAGTGTTTTATACTCATCAAAGAGCTGAGATATAGTACCTTCTGTAAAGTTTTTACCATCATCCCCTTTGCTTGCACGAGTGATTATGATACCTGTTGCAGTTGAGGTTATAAGTGCAGGAAGTTGAGAGACTAAACCATCCCCAATAGTAAGGATTGTATATGTTCTAGCACTTGTGCCTATATCTAAATCATGTTGAAAAGTACCTATGAGAAATCCACCGATAATATTTATAATAACGATAATAATACCAGCAATAGCATCGCCCTTTATAAACTTACTAGAGCCATCCATAGCGCCATAGAAGTTTGCTTCTTGTATGATATCTTCTCTTCTTTGACGAGCCGTTTTTTCATCTATAAGTCCAGCATTAAGATCAGCATCAATCGCCATCTGCTTACCAGGCATCGCATCAAGAGTAAATCTAGCAGCAACCTCTGCCACTCTTGTTGCACCCTTTGTAACAACCATAAAGTTAATCAAAACTAAAATAGAAAATACAATAATACCTATAACATAGTTGCCACCAACAACAAACTGTCCAAAGCTAGAGATGATGTTACTAACTGTGTCAGTTCCCAAGTGTCCCTTGCTAAGTATCATTCTTGTAGTTGCTATATTGAGTGAAAGTCTATATAGGGTTATGATTAAAATTAGGGTTGGAAATGTTGTTAAATCAGTCGGCTTAGGAACATAGAGTGCGATTAGTATGACAAGAACTGATACTGCGATAGAGATAATGAGAAAAAAATCTAGTATGGCACTTGGAAGAGGTACTATTATGATAGTTATGATAGCTATGATAAAAGCAACTACAGTTAAATTTTTAGCCTTAACAACTATCTTTAAAAAAGGAGCTATAAAAGTAAGCACACTTTTTTGCCTATTTGCCAATGGAAGCCTTTTTAAGTTATGATATCTTTAAGAGACATGTTATCTAAAAAATCATCAATTTTAGATTGAAGCTTGTTTAAAAATGGTAAAATTTTACAAAAATCTTCTCTATTGTTTGGACAAAAACCATATTCGCTAGTGCATTCAAGTATCATAGTTGGTTTTTTCTCTGCGCACATAATTATCTTCCTTAGAGATAAGCTTGCAGGGTCTTTAGCTAGCAAAAAACCACCTTTTGCACCCTTGAAGGAGTTAAGAATCCCCTCTTTTGCAAGTGATTGAAGTATCTTTGCTAAAAAGCTTTTAGAGATGCCTAGCTGTTTTGACAGACTCTCAACATCTTGAGGGGTATCTCGTTGTGAAATCATTATCAATGACAACAGGCCATACTCACTCGCTTTTGTTAGTAGCATTTACAGTCCTTGTGTTTAAATAGGACAATAATTGTACTAAATAAACACTTTCTTTATTCTTTATATTTAGGTTCTTGTGGTTCTTTAAAGATAGATTTTGTTTATTTAGCTAAAATTGTATTCCTCATTTATGAGAGATTATACCAATTTGGAGGTCATTATGGCTTTAGATTCGGCGAAAAAATTAGAAATCGCAAAAGAGTATGGTGCAAGTGAAGCCGATACAGGCTCACCTGCTGTGCAAATCGCACTTTTAACTTTTAGGATTAGAGAGTTAACTGAGCATTTAAAGATAAATAAGAAAGATCACTCTTCAAGACTAGGTCTGTTGAAGCTTGTTAGTGCAAGAAAAAGATTGATGAAATATCTTAAAAGAAAAGATTATGCTAAGCATAACGAAATAGCTAAAAAGCTTTCTATAAGAATCAAATAACCTAAAGAGGCTCAACGGAGCCTCTTTCTTCCTCTTTGAAAACTCAATTTTAAATTTATACGATATACCGTACAAATAGATACTAATAAACTTTAAAATAACAAAAAACTGTGTATTAAACATAATTAAATGCTTATTTTAGTGTATTAACTGCATATTTTGAATATAATTTATTGCTTTTTACTTATATTTAGGTATAATTAAAGCAAGATTAGTTAGACTCTTCTAATGAAGACAAAAGATATATTTAATCTGCTCCATAATGCAGTAGAATCAAAATTTCTTGGTAAAAAAATTAGTCAGCGAGAAATGGCAAATAGACTTGATATCTCTATGAGAACATATCAAGATTGGAAGCTTGGGAACTCCCAACCACAATCTGCAATTGCTATTTTCAAAATGCTAAGTGAACTAGATGACGATGATGTTTTACATGTTATCAGGCGAATTAGGCGTGGATTTAAGGAGAAGAATTGAACACATCTATAACCAAATCTGAAAAAGAAGCTTTAGAGGAGCTATTTATGGCTATGAAAGAAAGAGAGAATCTAATAGAAAGACTTCAGACAAGAAGAAAAAATATGATCCGTCTTATGATTCGTCTTTTAAAAACAGTACTAACAAAGCAAAAAATTACTAAACAATACTAAACGTTACGCACTACAATACCTTTTTTCCATTTTACTTTAAAACACTAGATTATTGCTTGTTTTTTTATAACTAATTTAACTTTAGTCTATATCACTCAAGTTTATACTTGACAAGATAGCACTCAATGTTGTATAATACGATCAGCAATTAAACGAAAAGAGTGCCAATGACCAAGAGAGACATCATACTTGAAGCGATAATCCAAGAGTATTTGAGTTCAGGAGAGCCGATAGGTTCATCTGAATTGCAAAAATGTATAGACATAGAGATATCACCTTCAACTATAAGAATCTATCTCAATAAGCTCTCGCAAGAGGGTGCTTTGGTTCAATTGCATGTAAGTAGCGGGAGAGTGCCGAGTAATGATGCTCTTGTTAAGTATTGGGTTGATAGATTAAATCCCGCGAAAACTATCAAGATACAGAGTGTAGAGAGATTTGAGAATTCTGCTAATGAGTATGGTCTTTTTTGTGTAGCACAGAAAAATTCAGTAGAGATTCTTAGAGAGGTTATTGAAGTTGATAACAGATTTCTTATCCTCACTTTTGATACAAAAGAGGTTGTCTTAAAGTATAGCGACCAAGTAAATAGATTTTTATCAAACTTGATTGGCTCTGAGATGAGAAAGTTAAAAAATATATCTGCTCAGGTGGGGCTCTATGAGCTGTATGATAAACTGTACCAAATACTAAGTTTTGAGCCTATTATAAGTGTTGGGGAGGGCCAGCTTTATGAGATAGCAAAACAGATGAGTGATGTGAGTTTTATCGAACAGCTTTTAAACTATGAGTTCTCTTTTGGACTTAAAGAGGGTATCTACTTTGACGGTTTTGTGCCTTATGGGTGTTTGGCTGTCAAGCAACTAGCTGTTATTGAGGATGAGAATGCAAGTCTATTTTACTTTGGTGAGATAAGCTGTAATTTTGAAGATTTTTTAAATCAAGGAGAGATAAAGTGAGCAAAAAAGAGAAAGAGAAAGATATTTTTGAGGATGAAGCTTCCAAGAAAGAGCAGGTTGAAGTAGTAGACGAGATAGAAGATACTGTAAAGATTGATGAAGTTGAGACTTTGAAAGAAAAAGTGGCTGAGCTTGAGGATAAGTATTTAAGAGCAAATGCAGAGTTTGAAAATCTAAGAAAAAGGCTTGAAAAAGAGAAAATGAGTGCTGTTGCTTATGCAAATGAGCAGTTCGGACGAGATATGCTCCCTATCATCGATGCCCTTGGCTCAGCTTCACTTTTAAAAGAGAGTGAAGAGATAAAACCTGAAGAGCTTTTTGAAAAAGTAAAAGAGGGTATTGAGCTCACTGTTGAGCAGTTCAAAAAGTCATTTGAAAAACATGGGATTGCACCAATAGACACACAAGGAGAGTTTGATCCAAACTTTCATAATGCAGTTATGCAAATAGATAGTGAAGAGAAAAACAGTGGAGAAATTTTACAAGTTTTCCAAAAAGGATACAAGATAAAAGATAGAGTGCTAAGACCAGCGATGGTAAGTATAGTAAAGTAAACAGTAAAAGGTAAATCTAGGCGATAGCCTAAGCTTTAGTAGCGAGGAATTTTCAAGGGACTTGTTCCTTGAAAAGGAGACAGTAAAATATAAAGGAAATAATAATGGGAAAAGTAATAGGTATAGATTTAGGAACAACAAACTCTTGTGTAGCAGTATATGAGAGAGGCGAGAGCAAGGTTATAGCAAACAAAGAGGGAAGAAACACAACTCCTTCGATAGTAGCTTTTACAGATAAGGGTGAAGTTTTAGTAGGCGAGACAGCAAAAAGACAAGCAGTTACAAACCCAAAAAGAACTATCTACTCTATAAAGAGAATTATGGGTCTTATGAGTAACGAAGAGACGACTAAAGAGGCCAAAAAAAGACTTCCATATAAGATAGTTGATAGAAATGGAGCTTGTGCTATTGATATAGAGGGAAAGGTTTATACTCCTCAAGAGATATCTGCAAAAGTTCTTATGAAGTTAAAAGAAGATGCAGAAGCATTTTTGGGCGAGAGCGTAACTGACGCAGTTATCACTGTTCCTGCTTACTTCAATGACTCTCAAAGAAAAGCGACAAAAGAGGCTGGTGTGATAGCTGGACTTAATGTTCTTAGAATCATAAACGAGCCAACTTCAGCAGCTTTGAGTTATGGACTTGATAAAAAAGATGCTGAAAAGATAGTTGTTTATGACCTTGGTGGCGGTACTTTTGATGTTACAGTTTTAGAGACTGGCGATAATGTAGTAGAGGTTTTAGCAACTGGTGGTAATGCATTTTTGGGTGGAGATGACTTTGATAACCGCTTGATTGATTGGTTGGCAGAGGAGTTCAAGAAAGATACGGCAATTGACCTTAAAAGCGATGTTATGGCTCTTCAAAGACTAAAAGAGGCTGCTGAAAATGCAAAAAAAGAGCTTTCAGCTGCAACAGAGACTGAAGTAAACCTTCCGTTTATCACTGCAGATGCATCAGGACCAAAGCACTTGGTTAAAAAACTTACTCGTGCTAAGTTTGAGTCTATGATAGATGATTTAGTGGATGAGACTATCACTAAGATTGCAGAAGTTGTTAAAGATAGTGATTTGAGCAAAGATGAGATAAAAGAGATTATTATGGTTGGTGGAAGCACTAGAATACCACTTGTTCAAGAGAAAATCAAAGCATTTTTTGGAAAAGAGTTAAATAAGTCTGTAAATCCTGATGAAGTTGTTGCTATTGGAGCTGCAATTCAAGGTGCTGTTATAAAAGGCGATGTTAAAGATGTTCTTCTTTTGGATGTTACACCTCTAAGTCTAGGGATTGAGACTCTTGGTGGAGTTATGACAAAGCTTATCGAAAAAGGGACAACTATACCTGTAAAAAAGACTCAAACTTTTTCAACTGCAGAAGACAATCAGTCAGCAGTTACAATCAATGCCATCCAAGGCGAAAGAGAGTTTGCAAGAGACAACAAGTCTTTAGGGCAGTTTAACCTTGAAAATATCCCACCAGCTCCAAGAGGTGTGCCTCAGATAGAGGTTGCATTTGATATTGATGCAAATGGTATCTTAGTTGTAAGTGCTACAGATAAAGCTACAGGAAAAGCTCAAACTATTACTATTTCAGGTTCAAGCGGACTTGATGATGCCGAGATTGAAAAGATGGTAAAAAATGCTGAGCTCCACAAGGAGGAGGATAGTAAGCGAAAAGAGGCAGTTGATGCTAGAAATCAAGCTGATGCCTTAGCTCATCAAACTGAAAAATCTCTAAGTGAGATAGGGGATTCAATCAACCCTGAAGATAAAGAGCTTATTGAGACAAAACTAAAAGAGTTAAAAGATGTTTTAGCTGATGAGAGTGCAACAAAAGAGCAGATTGATGAGAAGGTAAAATCTCTTACTGAAGCGAGCCATAAACTTGCAGAAGCTATGTACAAAAAAGATGAAACAAAAAAATCAGCAGATGCAGAGCCTAAGGCTACTAAAAAAGATGATGATGTGATTGATGCTGAAGTAGAGTAGTAAATCCTACTTGCCGCTCATAAAGCGGCAAGTATCTATTTTCTAATAGAAAAATTAAGATATTTTTCCATGTTTATAGCCTCATCTCTTCCATAGATGATGATACTTCTATCAACATTTAGATTTGATTGATCTGTTTTATCTGGATATTCATTGAAATTTAAGATATGTTTTATGGTATTGATTCTGGCTTTTTTCTTGTTGTCGCTTTTGATGATTGTCCAAGGAGCAGTCTCTGTATGGGTGTAGTGTAGCATCATAAATTTTGCTAGTGTATATTCGTTCCAGAGCTCTTGTGATTTTTCATCAACTGGTGAGAGTTTGTGTTGTTTTAGTGGATCTAGTTTTCTTGATTTAAATCTTTTTTTCTGCTCCTCTTTTGATACAGAAAAGTAAAACTTAAAGATTTTTATATCTTCTTCAGCAAGCATGCTCTCAAAAAATGGAACATCTTTTAAGAATTTTTGCTGTTGCCTCTCTGTGCAAAACCCCATAACAGGCTCAACCATAGCTCTGTTGTACCAACTTCTATCGAAAATAACAATTTCACCTGCATGTGGAAGGTGGCTTGTATATCTTTGAAAATACCACTCAGTTTTTTCAACTTCTGTTGGCTTTTCAAGTGCAACTACTCTTGCTACTCTTGGGTTTAAATGTTCTGTAATTCTCTTTATAGTTCCACCCTTTCCAGCAGCATCTCTTCCTTCAAATATCATGATAACCTTAAGACCTTTCTCTTTAACATGTCTTTGCAGTTTCATAAGCTCAATTTGTAGAAAATTAAGCTCTTTTTCATAGGCTAAAGTCTCCTTTTTTACCCATATTTGTATTTTTCCACTATTGCCTTTGCTGTTAGAGCCATTATTGTATATCTCATTCATTGTGATACTCCTTTTTTTTTATATTATCTAAATATTAATAATT
>CAZLXQ010000048.1:0-9572 GCA_964563675.1 uncultured Sulfurospirillum sp. | reverse complement strand
TTTTATCTAAAAAAAGATTAGTTTCTACTCAATCCGTTATTGTGATTGAATTCAGGAACAATCTCTTTTAATTTTCTAAGTTTATCTTTACATGTAAGAAGTTCGCTTATATCGCTATTTAACTCTCCTATGTTATAGTGCCTACTTAATGCTACTGTGATAGATTCATATTGTGTCTTTTTGTCGCTATCGCTCATAAGTAACTCTTCATATAGCTTTTCCCCTGCACGAAGCCCTATATACTCTATCTCTATCTCTTGTTTACCTGATAGTTCTATCATCTTTTTAGCTAAATCAACTATCTTTATAGGCTCTCCCATATCAAGGATAAATATCTCTCTCCCTTTTGCAATAGCCCCAGTTTGAAGCACAAGCTCACAAGCTTCAGGAATGAGCATAAAGTATCTTGTTATATCTTTATGAGTTATAGTAATCGGACCACCACTATCTATCTGTGCTTGAAACTTTGGTATAACTGAGCCTGATGAGCCTAAAACATTGCCAAATCTTACTGCTGCGATTTGTGTATCTCCACTCTTTACATTGCCTGCATATAGCTCGCAAATACGCTTAGTAGTTCCCATAACATTGGTTGGACGAACTGCTTTGTCGGTAGATATGAGTATAAACTTTTTTACACTATATTTTATGGCCAAATCTATACAGTTTTTAGTTCCTATGATATTGTTGTATATACCCTCTTCTATGTTTGCCTCTACTAGAGGGACATGTTTATAAGCAGCAGCATGTAAGATGATATCTGGCATACATGTAGAGATAGTTTGCTCTAGTGCTTTTGCATTTAAAACGCTATGCATAACTGGCTTTATGATATCTGAATTTAACTCTTCACAAATTGAGTAGAGGTTAAACTCACTATGGTCTAAAAGTGTTAACTCTTCTACTTCATACTTCAAGCATTGACGACTTATCTCACTTCCTATACTTCCACCCGCTCCCGTAACAAGCACTTTTTTATCTTTTAAAAATTTTGATATCGCTTTTTTATCTAAATCCTTTGGGTGTCTAGCTAGTAAATCCTCTATGCTTATCTCTCTAAGCTCACTAGACAAGTAGTCTCTATTGAGAATCTTCTCCAAAGATGGAAGTACCTTAATCTCTTTAAAGTAACTATTTAACTCTTCATATGCCTCATTTATTTTTTTTGTCTTAGCCGAGGGCATAGCGATAAGCAAAAGATCAACTTTTTCAACAATACTAATCTTTTTTGCAAGCTTACTTTTTGAAACAATCCTAACTCCATCAATACTTCTTTTTTGCAAAGCTCTATCATCATCAACAAAGTACTTTATCCTATACTCTGAATCCCTATACTCCTCTTCTAATTTAAGTCCTGCTCTACCAGCCCCATATATGACTAAACTTTTACTCTTTTTAACCCTGCCTCTGTTTATGAAAATGGTATATGAGTACATGATAAAATTTATAGCCAAAAGATAAAAAGCTAACTCTGAGAGCATTAAGGCTATACGAACATCGCCATGAAAAAAAGGCATATATAGACAAAAGGCTAGAGTATAAACAAAAATTTTGAGTAAAAATGTCTTTTGTGTAGCCTTGCTCCAAGACAAAGAGTAGTCTTTAAAAATCAAAACTGAAGCGATTATGCGAACTAAAATAACCCACAAAACAACATCAAGCTCAAACGGCCTATGAAATATCCAAAAAGTCCAATAAAAAGTTGCAAAACTCAAAACAACAATGACCAGCAAATTCAAAACTCTTTTATCTAAGTGTATATTCATATTTTAAGTTTAAAAACTTTTGCACTTGGGTCGAGTATAATCGGCTCAAATAAGCTCTTGTCGTAATTCTCAAATACAAAAAGTTGTATATAGGTTGAGTTAAACATGACTTCATCTAAGACTAAAAAAGTGTTGTATGAGCGCATATAGATAAGATAGAATTTTCCATCTTTATGTACTGTTTGTCTTTGCCTAACAAGAGTTTTGTTCTGATCATAGGCTACTGTGTGAAATTCTTTTACTTTTACTTTTTGATTGCCTATTTTAAGCACTCCATTTGTCTTGTTAAAAACTACGCCACTTGATAAATCTAAAGTATCTTTATCATCCTTAAATCTATTGGTTTGGTAGAAAAACGGTCTTCTGTTTATCCTTCCGCTCATCAAATCTTTGTTGCTAAACTGAGCTACTGTCGGGAGTATGTCCATCATGCGAAATGGCAGATAGAAGTATATATCTCTTGTTTTTTTAGGTAGCTCTATGTCTGTTTGTAAAGAGAACAAAAAGTCATTGGCATCATCAAATCCAGCATCAAAAATCATATTTACCAAATTGCTTCTGTTCATGTCTTCATCATCATCTGCCATCAAAAATCTTTTCTGAACATACTCAACATTGAGTCTTGCTATTTTTGCGGAGATAGCTTGTGGATTGGTCAGCATAAAACTCACAAAAAATCCTGAATCCCCACTTCGCCCTCCACCATCAATCAAAGTATTAACATCACTATAATACCTTATGGGGTAGCCATAATCCCACCAAGCAACCACATAATCATCTCTTTGAGCTACATTTTTTAGCTCATCCAATACTCTCACCTCTTGAGCTGTAAAGACTGTTGGAACTCTATAGCCTATGACATGCTTTATATTTGGATACAAAACTGCCACTGTACATGTAAAGACAAAGATAGCCCTTATAACAAAACTGCTCCTACCGTCAACTAAGAACTTTTTAAGGTAGTCGCTACACAAAAATATAAGATAAGAGACACCAAAAGCCATGATAGGCACCGCATATATAGTAAATCTAAGTCCTCCAACATAAGCCAAAAATCCAAGCCCAACCATAGGAAGCCCTAAAAGCATGACAGGATAGCGAATGCACATCAAAACATAGCCTATACAAGAGAGGAAAAATGTAACAGTATGCCCACTTATGCGGTTTGCAAATGTCTCAAATGGAATCTTGCCTGCCTCTCTTACAGTTTGTATTACTGAGAAAAAGTGAAGTTGTAAATCCTCCCCTTTGACTTGAATAACAGTGTCGAAAACATACCCTTTTAGCTGAGACCATATGGGAGAAAGTCCTCCCGTAGCTAAAAAAAGAGCGATAACTGCTCCTAAAAAGTAGTACATGTAGGGGTCGATTTTTTTGGTTCTAAAAAGTACAAATACTGCAACCACACCAACCAGCCGAACCAAATCAGGAAGATTCATCATAGCGATAAACATAATAGCAATAAGCTTTATCATATACAGATTTTTTCGCTCATACACAAGTGTATAGAGAAAAATCAGTCCGATAAATGCAAACTCTATTGAGTAGCTTTGTGGATACCAGTATCTATATGCTACCATTTCAAGAGCTGTAAAAATAAGATATCTATCTTTATTGGTTTTTATGGCAAATATAAGTGACCAAACAAGAAGCATCGGAAATACGATATTGAGCATATCTGTATCATAATAGCCAATCATAGTACGGTTATAGTAGCTCCAAGCGATACTCGCCAAAAGTGCTGCAACAAAACCCATCTCAACTCTGCCAAGACTCTTTGCTATCAATACCATAGGAATAACCACCAAAGAGCTTAAAAACACAGGCATATAAAGTATAATTGTTTCAAATGAAAAAGGTAGTACAAAAGCAAATAGTGCTGTTAGTTGTGCAGCTGCTGTATGAGTTGGAGAGAGTGCATTCTCTTCAAAGTGCCAGTTTAGTATATCTCTAGCACCCTCTGCCCAAAAGTAGCCGTCGTTTGTGTTTATCATAAACTGATTGTTCCACATAAAACTCTCAGTACCACTAAACTGATAAACCCAAATCAGTCTAACAAGAACACTAAATATAAATGCTAAGCCTATGTAGACCCATACTTTTTTACTATAAAGAGATAATAAAATCTTCAATTTCTCTCCTTAATTTTAGCAGTATCTTATCACAATTATCATAAAATAAAAATATGAAAAAACTATTAATTATCACTTTTTTATCCCTTTTTTTAAATGCCACTGGGTGGTGTCCTATAACAGGACTAAAGATAAGCGAGCATTTAGAGAGCTCTTATCAAGCAAGACTTGAATCAAATAATGCTTTAAGAGTTTATGCTAGCTTATATGCACTTTTACAAGACAGAAAGAACTTTGGACTCAAAGAGATAAAAAAGTATGATATAAAGAGTGGAGAGTATCTACTCGTAGAGCTTGAAGAGAGTCTATATATAGAGAAAAATCCTCTAGCAGAGGTTTATAAAAAGAGACACTATCCTATGGGCAAAAAGTTATTTAAAAAGCGTTGTCCAGAAGATTTTGTTTATGATGAGTTTTTTGAGATAGTTGATCTAAAATATGAGCTTCAAAAGAGTTGTGATTTAAGATCTGAACTTCATTTACATGCAACTGCTGTCTATCTTTGGGATGTCAAAAGAGAGGGTGGAGCTGTGTTTAATGAGAAAAAAGTGCAGGTCAAAGAGGATGAAAAATGCCCGGTTTGTGGGATGTTTGTCTATAAGTACCCAAGATGGGCAGCTCAAATTTTTCACACAGATAAGCACTATTCATTTGATGGGGTCAAGTGCATGATGAGATACTTTTTTGAACAAACCGAAGCGATAAAGGAGATAAAAGTTACAGACTACTACTCACTTCAGGCTATAGATGGTAAAAAAGCTTTTTATGTGATTGGGAGTACGATTTACGGTCCTATGGGACATGAGCTGATACCTTTTTTAGAGCTTGAAGATGCAAAAACTTTTAAAGAGGATCATGATGGCAAGGCGATTTTAGAGTTTCATAAGATAGAGCCAACACTTACTTTGTTTGAAAACTAAAAATTGCACCTCTATTGCCTTTAACCACTTCAGCATTCCAAATCATACCACCAACTGTACAAGTCGGCAAAATTCCCTTAACTTCATATCTATTTTTTGAGACTTTTTTTAGCTTAAATTGATGGTATCCCATATTCATATTGGTTGCATATATGTTTAGTTTTAGCTCATCTATATCGAAATCTGGTTGAGTCTTGACACTAAATGTAAGCGTCTCCATAAGAGGTATATGTTTAGGCTCTATATCAAATGTAATCTTTCCAAGCTCTGGCACATCAACACTACAAGAGCTTACTCTTAAATCGCACTCTTTTGAGGCATAAGAGAATTTTGTATTGCCCATAAAAAGTCTGTATATATCTGCACTATCAACAAAGAGATATATCGAAACTCCAGCAACGGCGATAATCTGTAAAAGTAGTATCTTAAAAAACTTTTTACTGCTCATAGCCAAACTCCATTTTTGATATAAAAAAGCACAGGGTATACTGAGACTATAAAAGTGTAGATTGAGATAAAGATAAGTGAGGTTTTATAGAAACTTTGTGAATAATTTGGTTTTATGATAGTAAGGACTGAGCCATTTACTCCACTAAGAGTGCCCATAAAAAGAGTGATATATAGTAGATATCCGATAAAGTAGTAATCTTTTTGCAAAAAGCAAAATGGGCATTTGTGTGTTGGAAGCTCATATATGTAAGTTCCAAAAAAGAGTATCAAGGAGAATAGAGCCACTATGAAAAATAGTATATTTGCAAATAAAAACAGAGCCTCTTTTTTTAGAAACCAGCCTAATAACAGAAGTAAAAAAGATAGATAAAAAGCTACTATTGTTGTGCTTTGAGACAGAGTAAAAACAAAAGAGATAGATGAGCTTGAGGCTGCTGAAAAGATCGCTCCACAACAACTAACTATCCTCGTGATATCTAGTGAGCTAAAAAATAGAACTTCATAGAGTATCTCAGCAACAAGCAGAAAAAAAGCTGGTATAAATATATAGAATTTAAGTTTTGTTAAAGAGAGTTTTTCATCTTTCATGTCAGTTGCATGCAGAGCTAACCAAAAACCAAAGATAAATAGATTTACGATTTTAAATACAACAAGCCACATTCCAAAACCAACAGAGTTAACAACCCCCGCCGCACACATAGCTCCCGTTAGCACAGCAGAGACTTTATCGCTAGTAAAGATGAAAAATAGGAAAAGAGGAATTTTAAGGATAAAGATATATTTGATGATAGTGGATGCTAGTATGGCTTCTTTTTCGAGTTTGTATTGAGTGGGGCTAGTTAAGGATATATCCCAACTCTTAACTATCTTGATACTGATGATAAATGCAAAAAAACCAAATACTAAAAATAGAGCATTTAGTATATATATAGCGATAATTTCAGGAGTTAAAAACATCGCCCATCTCTCATCTCAACTACCCTATCACAAAAATCTAAATCAAAAAAGAGAGGGTCATGAGTGGCTATGATGATAGCTCTGTTTTTGTTTTTGAGTTTTTTGACAATCTCTATGAAATCTAGTGAGAGTTTTGTATCTAAGTTTGCGGTTGGCTCATCTGCTATGATGATGCTAGGGTTGTTTATCAAAGCTCTTGCTATTACTACTCTTTGTTGCTCTCCTCCTGAGAGGTTTTTTACAATCATATCTTTTTTACTCTCCATGAAGAGCATTTTTAGAAGTTCATCAACTCTTGTATTTAACTTTTTTTCGTCTGGATTTGAGGGGATTAGTGGTGTGATGATGTTGTTATATACACTTAGGGTTGAGATAAGGTTGTATTTTTGAAAGATGAAGCCTATGTTTTCTCTGCGATAGAGAGAAACAAAGTTATCTGCCATCTTAGATATCTGTTTGGCTTCAACTATAACTTCGCCACTAGTTGGTTTTGCTAAGCCAGCTATGAGTGAAAGAAGAGTGCTTTTACCGCTACCACTAGCACCTTTTAGCACTATAAGCTCACCTTTTTTACATGTAAAGTTTACTTGGTTTAGCACGGTCGTATCTTTAAAGATTTTTGTCAAGTTTTTGCACTCAATCATCTCATCACCTCATCAGCACTCATACTAGCCACTCTCCAAGATGGAATGATAATGGCTGCTATATAAAGTGGAATTGTTAACAAAAAGAGTAGAAAAAGAGTTTGAAAATCAAATACAAATGGCAAATCAAAAGCTGGTTTTAGTCTTGAGTATCCCATAAATACATCTCTAAGGATAGGAGCTTGAAAAGTATAAACAAAGAATAGAGCTGTTGTAACTCCTGTTAAAAACGAGACAGACGAGAGTGCAAAAGCTTCATAAAACTTGAGCTTCAACACATCATCTATCCTCCAACCCAAAGCCTTTAGTACTCCCACTTCTCTCTTCTCTTCACTACTAACACCACTCGCCCTGTCGTATATAATCATAAAAAAAGTAAATGTACTTATGATAAAGAGTGCTAAAAACAGACCACTTTTGTAATCAAATATATTTTGATAGCTAGCTCTTAGGTCGCTGTTTGTGATGACTCTACTATCTGGAAAAAGGTTTCGTATCTTTGTTACAACTGTTGGTATCTCATCAGGATTTGCAACTTTAAGAACTATATCTGTTGCCCTCTTTGCATTCATACCAAAAATCTCTAAGACCAACTCTTTTGGCATAAGAATAGTATCGTTTGAGCTTAGAGATGTTGAGCTTACAAATGTTGAAGCGATATCTATCTTCTTAAACTCTCCGCTTGGCTTTATAAAATTAAAATAATTTTTGTAGTAATTTTGAGTCAAAACTCTCTTAACACCCTCTCCCACTACCATCGAGGAGTTTTTAAAAAGTTCATCAAAATCAACACTTTGCACAACTCTCTCAAAACTCTCTTTATACTGCTTATCAAACTGGTCAATTCCTATAACAGAGAAGTTTACACCAGCTTTTTCAAAGTAGTAGTAGCCCCAAACTCTAGGGATGGCACTTTGAACACCATTTATCTTTAAAAGTTTATCTACTCTTGAGAGCTCTATGTTTGTATGCCTTCCAGCTTGAAACTGCTGGACTGTGATTTGTGGCAAAGATTCAAGAGTGATAAAGAGCTCTTTTTTTATAGAGCTTGAGATGAAAAGCATAGAGCTAAGTAGAGATATAAGTGCAGAAAAGACAAAAAATGTAAAAAAACTTTTTGAGCCTCTTCTAAGAAGAGAGCTTATGGCAAAACCGATTAAAAAGTGATTTGTTCTAGTCAAGCTCTATCCTTGATGGGTTTTTGTACTGAATAGGCGAGTAACTATAGGTAAAAGTTGAGGGAAAATGCTCCAAAAGATTGGGGTCGTTACTAAAAAGCGAAAATGTGTCGCTATAGCTTCTGTGCCTTATAAAGCCCGCACTATTGGATAAGCTAAGATCAGGAAGTCCAACAAGCTTAACAAAACTATTTTTCTCTACTTCGCACTGTTTTGCAGTTGTGTACATGTAGAGAGTTTTTACAGCAAGGATAGCCGATAGTACGAAAAATATTGATAAAAAGTATAAACTCAATTTATTCACCTAAAAATCTCCTTTCACTAAAGTCTGTATGGATACCCGCATCAAATTATACAGGCATTCCAAACTTCTGAGTTATAAGCTCACCCTCATCATCTATGTATAAGTAGTATAAAAAATCTTTTTTAACACTAAGTTTTGCAAGATAACGAAGTGCTAGATTTGCTTGAAGTGAAGCTATATGCATCACCATAGGAGCTGCGATTCCAGCGGGGGCTTTTTTCTTTACTTTAAATGCTCCAAAACCACTCTTCTCAAAAAAGCAGACTTGTCCGTTAAAAGCCTCAACTGAACCGTATATCCATGGAGTGTTAACCTTTTTAGCATACTCATCTATCTCAACTCTTACTATTAGATTATCAGTTCCATCAAGTATGAGGTCTACTTCAATATCTTTTTTAGCAAACTCCTCAAAGCTCTCTACATGTGCTGTTGTTTTTACAAATGGACATCTGCACTCAAGCAGTTCTCCTGTTATCTTAGATTTGAATTTTCCTTCATCACCCACTTTAAAAGCAATCTGCCTATGTATGTTGTGAGTGCTAACTTCGTCAAAATCAACAAGATGAATATGACCTATTCCACTAGCCCCTAGCCCTATAGCAAGCGAGCTTCCAAGTCCTCCACAGCCGATAATAGCGATACTTTTATCCTGTAAACTCTCTTGCATATCTTTGCCCCAAAGTTGTATTTGTCTATAAAAATAGTCCATTATATCACATCTCTCTTGCCAAGTGCCCTCTTCCAGCCCCATGTTTTTCTTGCCTGTGTTAGCTCATCCTTACAGATATCAACTACAAGCATCTCCTCTTTACTTCCAAGAGTTAGTTCAACATCTCCCCATGGCGATATGAGATTACTATGCCCATAAAATCTCCACTCAACATCTCCTTCTTTATAAACTCCAACACGGTTTGAGCGCAAGATATAGACACTATTTGTAAAAGCTCTCATCTTTAACAGCTCTGTCCAGCGAATTGATGAGTCAAATGTAGAAGCTGACGGACAAAGCAAAACATCAATTCCTTTTTTCATAACTTGAGCAAAAACAGTATCAAAATGCAACTCGTAGCCACTGATAATCCCAAACTTTACACCACCAATACTAAATGACGGCAAACTAAAACTACCCGCCTCGTTATCAAAAAACCTCTCCTCATTCCAATGTCTATAGTTTATCAAAAACTGTTGGTCATAGTATGCTACGGACTTTGGCGTAAACTT
>CAZLXQ010000047.1:0-9578 GCA_964563675.1 uncultured Sulfurospirillum sp. | reverse complement strand
AAAAGTAGGACTTTTCGAGAAATAAGTGCATAAGGTCAGTTACTAATCTAAATTTGCATATTTTCTTATTATTTGCATATTTTTCATAACCCTATTGTAGTATGGACGGTTATAGTTTCCGCCGTTGTACCTACTTACGGTTCTAAAATAGTTGTGATTTGTATGATTGCTCAACCAGACTATAAATCTTACAGCCACAGTTGCATTAAATCTGTCATCACTTAAAAGCCTATTGACAAGTTTTACATCACTCATCTCTTGCACCTCTTTCCACTTTAAAGTATCCGCTAAAAACCTTGTAGTCTCAAGCCTTACTTGCATAATTCCTAAAGAAGCTTTAAATATATTTGGGTTTTTCCCTATGTCGCCGACTTTAAAAAGACCAGCACTTGACTCTGTAAGAGCGATAGCCATAGCTGTATTTTCAAAAGTTTCACCTGTTTTATCCGGATACATAAGAGCTACTTCTTGTACCATTTTTAGGGTTTCTATCTGTTTGCTATTAAAGACGACAGCACTTAGGCTGCTAGTAAAAAGTCCAAATATTATGACGCTTCTTAGGAGAGATGATAAAATCTTTTTTCTCATAATCAGTCCTAATTAATAAAATCGGGATATTTTATCTAAATAAAACTTAAAAGTCAATGGCTATTATATCCATAGGTTATCGATAAGTCTAGTTTTACCAACTTTTGCAGCGACTAAAATGATACTGTTTTTTAGCTCAATCTTCTCTATTTTCTCAAACTCTCTACTAGTTATCTCGATATACTCTATACGCAACCCTCTTAAAGCCTCTCTCATCTTTTTCTTGATTTTTTGTGCATGTAACTCCCCTTGCATAATCTCTTTTGAGGCTACTCTTAAAGACTTTGAGATGTTTAGTGCTTCTGTTTTTTCTGTTTTGGTTAAGTAGATATTTCTTGAAGAGAGAGCTAATCCGTTTTCATCTCTTACTATCTCACATGGAACGATAACTGTATCTAAAAATAGAGTTTTTACCATATTTTGTATCAAAAAAAGCTGTTGTGCATCTTTTTTTCCAAAGTATGTGCTTGTTGGTTTTGCGAGGTTTAGAAGTTTTAGCACCACTCTTAAAACTCCATCAAAATGCTTTGGTCTTTCAAACCCCTCTAGTATGTAGCTCTGTTTCATAGGAGCTACTAAGCTTGGTTCATTTTGAAAGTATATCTCGCTTGCTTGTGGGATAAAGATAGCATCAACCCCTGCAAGCTTGCATATCTTCAAATCAGCTTCATGTCTGTTCGGATAGCTTTTAAAATCCTCTCCATCTAAAAACTGGGCAGGATTTACAAATATAGAGACTATTGTATGTTTATTTTCTAGCACTGATTTTTTTATGAGAGATATATGTCCTTGGTGCAGTGCTCCCATAGTCGGTATAAATCCAACACTACATGTAAGAGATTTTCTGAAATTTATGAGCTCTTTGGTTGTTTTTAATATTTTCATTTTAGGAACTTTATTGTAAAATAGAGGCTTATTATAGCAAAATAGAGGTTAAAATTGGATAATTATGAATACATAGAGCTTTTGAAAAAATTGGCAACAAAAATTGACAATATCGCACAGATTATAAAACCAGATATTATCAAGATAAGATTGAGTAAGATTGAGAAGATGGAACAAAATCCAGACTTTTGGAGTGATTCAAAAAAAGCAGCAACAGTATCTAAAGAGAAAACAGCGATTAACTCTATCCTGAGCAGATATGAAAAGGCAAAAGTTGTACTTGAAGACACAAGTGATATATATGAGATGGCGATGCAAGAGGGGGATGAGGATACAGTTAAAGAGATAGTGGCTGATGCTTCAAGTCTGGAGGCTCTTGTAAGTGATTTGGAGATTGCCATGATGCTTAGTGGGGATGATGACAGTAGAGACGCTATAGTTAGTATTCACCCTGGAGCTGGTGGGACTGAGAGTCAGGATTGGGCTAGTATGCTCTATCGCATGTATCTTAGGTGGGCTGAGAGACAGGGCTTTAAGGTGGAGACTTTGGATTTTCAAGAGGGGGATGAGGCTGGGCTTAAGGATGTTAGTTTTGTAATTCGCGGACTAAATGCCTATGGCTATTTAAAAGTTGAAAATGGCATACATAGGCTTGTGAGGATTTCGCCGTTTGACTCCAATGCAAAAAGACATACCTCGTTTAGCTCCGTTATGGTTAGTCCTGAGGTTGATGATGACATAGATATAACCATAGAGGACAAAGATATTCGTATAGACACATATAGGGCGAGTGGAGCGGGTGGACAGCATGTAAATAAGACGGATTCTGCTATAAGAATTACTCACATAGAGACAGGCGTGGTAGTGCAGTGTCAAAACGATAGAAGCCAGCATAAAAACAAAGCAAATGCTCTAAAGATGTTAAAATCAAGGCTTTATGAACTTGAGCTTGGGAGACAACAAGCCCAAAAGGATGGCATAGAAAAGAGCGAGATAGGCTGGGGGCATCAGATCAGAAGCTATGTATTGGCTCCGTATCAACAGGTAAAAGACACAAGAAGTAGCAAAGCATACTCAGGTGTAAATGCGATTTTAGACGGCGACATCTCTAAGATGATAGAAGATGTTTTGATAACACAACAAAGCAGGAGATAGTAGTGACAAATGATGCTATTTTAAAACAGTTAGGATACACAGTAACAAGTAGTGCAGTAGAACAAGTGGAGAAAGTGATAAACAATACTAAAGGTTTTGATTATGTACAAAAACACCTCATAACTCTACATGACCAACTTCAGTCATATCTCTCTTTTGTAGCACTTTCAAGCACAAAAGACTACTTTAAAATCAAAAATATGGCACAAGGAAGAGAGATGATAGATGTGGCAAACAAAATGATCTTTCGTTGGGCAAAAAAGTATAAGATAGAGATAGAGAAAGTGTATGGAAAAGATACATACTATGTTTTAGGGCGTAGATAGCTGTTTTGTGTTTAGATTTTTGGGTAGATTTTTATATCTTTAGCTTTGAACATCTCTTGTGCTTTTTTGACAAAGGGGTTATTTAGTATCTCTTTTGCATCAAACTCTTTTTTATCAGACATAAGGTGTCCAGATACACAACTTTCAGTATTTGAGCCTTCATTGAGGGTTGGTTTTGTCTCTTGAATTATCTTTTTTTTTTCACTTTGGCTCATTTTGATTTTTGTGTCGATTCCAAAAATCTCTTGAACAAACTGCCTTATGATAGGGTATCCATGCCTTAAGGTTTTTCTGTGTTCATCATCTGCTGTTGAGATCCATGTCAGGGTATCATCTTCATAGTTACTATACTCAATATGGTTTTTAAAGCAGGTCGCTAGCTCATAACTCCTATCCTCTAGCTTGGCTATGAGTTGTGCAAAAAGCCTCTCCCCATCTTTTAGCATAGGCTCTGTTTTTATCTGCTCTTGTCTGGACGCATACTTTTTTGAGGCTTGCTCTGCTTTTGGAGCTTTAGGCTCTCTGTTTTCAAGTGAGTTTACCATCTCTTCGATAGTTTTTATGTTGGTGGCTTCAAGCATTTTAAAAAACAGAAGTGTTAAAACAAAACCGTTGTTGGCATTTAGAAATAGAAGATTTTTAGACTCACTTAATATCCTAAAAAATCTCTCAGTAATCAAGATAGAGAACTTTCCATCTGAGTTAAAAAACGACTCTTTAAGATAAGATATAAGCTCATCTATAATCACTTCACACTCATAATTCTCTAGCTCTTTTACTCTCTTCACTAACTCCTCTTTATCGCCTTTTAAAATAGTATCAAATATCGCCTCCACCTCTTTAGGGTCAAGAAGACCAAGCATAGATGCGATTTTCTCAGGGGTTATTTTGTTGTTAGAGTATATAATGGCTTGATCAAGCAAGGTAAGAGTATCTCTAAGAGATCCACCTCCAGCACGACTTAGCATCTCTAATGCATCTATCTCATACTCGACATTTTCGAGGTTTAGTATATGACATAGGTGATGAACTATATCTATAGTAGCGATAGTTTTGAATCTAAAGTGTTGGGTGCGAGAGAGTATAGTTGCTGGAAGCTTAAGCGGGTCAGTGGTTGCAAGTATAAACTTAATAAACTCTGGCGGCTCTTCAAGAGTTTTCAAAAGTGCATTAAAAGCCTCTTTTGTAAGCATGTGAACTTCATCTATGATAAATATCTTATATCTTGCACTACTTGGTCTATATTTTGTATGCTCTATAAGGTCTCTTATATCATCTATCTTTCTGTTGCTAGCCGCATCCATCTCTATGATATCTATATGCCTACTCTCATTTGCCGCTTTACAATGATCGCAAACTTCACAAGGCTTGGCAGTTGGACCTAGTTGGCAAACTAGAGCTTTAGAAAAAATTCTAGCAGTTGAGGTTTTTCCACTCCCTCTTAGTCCAGAAAAGAGATATGCATGAGAGAGCCTGTCTTTGCTTAAAGCAAGTGTTAGAGTCTGTATTACGGCATCTTGACCTATAAGTTTGTCGAATGAGTTTGGGCGGTATTTTAGTGCTAAAACTTGATGCAATTTTAAAAGCCTTTACATGTGAAGAAATTATTGTATAATTATATAATTATTACATATAAAAGGAGATAAAATGAGAAAAATAGTAGCTGCAGTTTTGGTTGTCTTTGCAATCGGAGCTATCTTTAGTGGATGTGAAAAAACTGACTATCAACACCCACTTCATAGAGATAATTAAGAGACATAAAACTCTCTTGTTTGCTGACTTTATGCGCTTTTACAGAAAGTGCATAAAGTCAATTACTCATTCATCTGGTTTAAAAATTTTTCATTAGACTCTGTTTTTAGCATTTTTGCATATAAAAATTTGAGAGCTTCTATATCTTCCATCTGGCTTATAGCACTTCTGAGTGCCCAAACTCGTTGTAGTTTTTCAGGAGATTGCAATAGCTCCTCTTTTCTTGTGGCTGACTTCATGATGTTGATCGCTGGATAGACTCTTCTATCGGATATGTTTCTATCAAGCATAAGCTCACTATTGCCTGTCCCCTTAAACTCCTCAAAGATAACCTCATCCATACGACTTCCGGTCTCAACAAGTGCAGTTGCTACTATCGTCAAGCTTCCGCCAAACTCTATGTTTCTTGCGGCACCAAAGAATCTCTTTGGTTTGTGAAGAGCATTTGCATCAACACCACCTGTTAATATTTTTCCGCTTGAAGGAGTTACTGTATTGTAAGCTCTTGCGAGTCTTGTTATGGAGTCTAGCAGTATAACAACATCTCTTCCCATCTCTACACTTCTTTTTGCTTTTTCTATTACAAGGTTTGCAACTCTTACATGGTTGCTTGCTGGTTGATCAAAGGTTGAGCTGAAGACCTCACCTCTAACACGCCTCTCCATGTCAGTAACCTCTTCGGGTCGCTCATCAACAAGTAAGACGATAAGCTCAGCTTCAGGGTGATTTTTAGCAATTCCGTGAGCTAACTCTTTTATAATCTCAGTTTTACCACTTCTTGGTGGAGCGACTATAAGAGCTCTTTGCCCTTTTCCTATAGGAGTAAAGAGATCAAGTACGCGACCTGTTTTTTTTATCCGCTCATGCTCTAGCTTGAAAGCTTCTGTTGGATAAAGAGGGGTTAAGTTTTCAAAAAGAGCTCTTTTTTTACTATCTTTTAGCGGAAGGTAGTTAACAGCCTCAATCTTTAGAAGTGCATTATACCTCTCTTGATCTTTTGGAGGGCGCACTTGTCCTGTAACTATATCGCCATTTCTTAATGCAAATTTTCTTACCTGAGTTGCACTAACATAGGAGTCGTTTGCTGTATCACTAAAGTTCGCATCTAGTGCTCTTAAAAAACCATACCCCTCGTTAGTAATCTCTAAGATACCAGTAAAAAGTATAAAACCGCCCTGTGTTGTTTGGGACTTTAGTATCTCAAACATCAAGTCTTGTCGCTTTAGCTCTTGAGGGTTTTCAACCCCAAGCTCTAGTGCTATCTCTAGTAGTTTATCTATTGGAGTGTTTCTTAAGTCCTCTATCTTATGACCTTTTACAGGCATATGAGTTCTTTTGTTGTGATATTTATTTGTCTTGTGGTTTGTTGTAGCAGTGTTGCCGCTCATAGATGACCTTTATATTATTGTGAAAATTAAGTGCAGAAGTATCGCTCAAGGCAAGCTAATGAAGTTTAAAAAGTGTATTCTATAATAATGTCTAGTTTTTGTCAAGAAAATGCAAAATAAAATAGAGTTGAGTAGATCAAAAGCCCTATAGCCTTTACACCTATCGAGATAGGAAAATTCGTCTCTAGTAGAGGCTTGAAGGAATCTAGATTTTTATCGTTGTATATCTTATCCATAAGAGAAATCTTAAATCCTATATCAAAAGCTTTGATTAAAACTAGTAAAGAGGCTAAAAATGACCAGTTTTGTAAAGAGATTTGTGCAAACATCACAAAATAGAGTGTAGGATGAAGAGCTATAAAAAGAACAACACCCTTTTTGTAGAAGTAAAAAAGATTATCTACATACTCCCTAAAGTTTTCTCCTCGTTGCCAATAGATCTCAAAAATCTCTAAAGATATCAATATCACGAGAAATAGCAGAGTAGTTTCATACATATACTAACTCTCTTTTTCGTCACTTATCTGGTCTTTGTATTTTTCGTGATACTCCATCATAGCAACTCTTAGTTTTTGCTCATTTGGTGGAGTAAGACTTTCATGGCTTATCCACTTAACTTCATCAACTTTTCCGCCATAATCCTCGCTGAGCTCTTGAATCTTTGTTTCAAACTCTTTTAGGTCTTTACAAATCACTACTCTATCATCAACTGTATCCTTTAGCTCTATAAACCAACCATCATCACTGCTATTTTTTACTAAGGCTTCAAACACTACACTCATAACTATCCTTAAGCCCAAATTATATAATCTAGGTTGAAATTTTCTATATTTTAGCATAAACAGATATAATGACAAATTAAAAACAATTTTTAAGAGAGCTTGATGATAAAAATAAGATGTGATCACTGTCGATTAGAGTATGATGAGCATGTCTTGATAAGTGACGGTGGAAAATATTTCTGCTGTAAAGGGTGCCAAGGTATCTATCATCTACTGCAAGATGAAGGGTTAGATGGATTTTATGAGAAGATGGGCGATAACTCAATAGAGCCTCCAAAGACTCTGCATGATAACATCAACAAGTTTGATTTAGATGGGTTTAAACAAAAATATATAAAAGAGATAGATGGATTTAGTGAAGTCTCACTCATCATAGACGGCATTCATTGTAGTGCTTGTGTTTGGCTTAATGAAAAAGTGCTTAGTAGAAGTGAGGGTATAGTTGGAGTATCCATAAATCATACAAACAATAAAGCAAAAATCTTATGGGATAGTGACACCATACAGCTCTCTAGGATTATAGAGCTCATAAGAAGCATAGGCTATAATGCCTATCCTTATGATGCAAGCATGCAAGAGATTCAAGCAGATGCAAAAAGAAGGGATTATTACTCAAAGCTTCTAGTTGGTGTGTTTTGTACTATGAATATCATGTGGATAGCAGTAGCTCTATATGAGGGGTACTTTAGTGGTATGAGAGGCGATATAAAGCATGTACTTCATTTTGCAGGTTTTATTTTATCTACGCCGGTACTTTTTTATACAGGGAGTGTCTTTTTTAAAGGTTCCTACTATGCTCTAAAAAATCGCTTTGTCAATATGGACTTGCTTATCGCTAGTGGGGCTTTGAGTGCATATCTGTTCTCTATATATGCTATGCTTACAGGCAGTGGTGAGGTCTATTTTGAATCGGTGAGCATGATAATAACATTTGTTTTTGCTGGAAAGTATCTGGAGGTTTTAACCAAGAAAAAAGCGGTTGACACTATGGATGGGTTTGGCTCATCTTTGCCAAGTGAGGTGATAGTCGTTAGAGATAAAAAGAGGGTCTCAGTTGGTGTTGAGTCTGTTGAGATTGGCGAGATTATAGAGCTTAGGGCTGGCGATAAGGTTGTTATAGATGGGGTTATAGTTAGTGGTGAGGGGTCGTTTGATAACTCTAGCTTAAGTGGAGAGAGTGAGCCTGTTTTGCTTAAAGGTAAAGATAGGGTATATAGTGGTTCTATCTGCATTGATAGTGTTATGAGGTATAGGGCTTCAAAGCCGTATAGTGAATCAATGCTTAGCAGAATCATCACTCTTTTAGAGGACTCTATGGATATAAAGCCACGAATTGAGGAGTTGGCAAACTCGATATCTGGATACTTCTCAACAGTTGTTTTAGCTCTTGGGATTCTAACTTTTGCTTTTTGGTATCATCATGGAGGCGAGTTTGAGCAGGCTTTGATAATCTTTATATCGGTTATTATCATAGCTTGTCCTTGTGCTTTAGGGCTTGCTACTCCTATGGCAACTTTGGTAGGTATTTCAAAAGTTGCAAAAAAAGGTATCTTGTTTAAAGAGGCGGCATTTATAGAGACTATTGCGAAGTGTACTACTGTGGTACTTGACAAAACAGGAACTATAACTTGTGGAGCTCCCAAAGTAGTAGACTCGTATATAAAAGAGGATTTTGATAGCTCCATACTCTACTCCTTAGTATCACTCTCAACTCATCCCATAAGCAAGGGAGTAAAAGAGTTTTTGGGTGAGATGAGCCTAAAAGAGTTAAAAGATGTTTTGGTAGTTGAAGCAAAGGGCATCAAAGCAGAGTTTAAGGGTAAAAAAATCTTTGCAGGCAATAGGGCGTTTTTGATAGAAAATGGCTTTACATGTAAAGACCTAGATGATATAAGCTCAGCTCTACATGTAGGCTTTGATGGGGCTTTAGTGGCAAGTTTTTCTTTACAAGACAGACCAAGAAACGGAGCAACTAAAACGATAGAGTATTTAAAAAAGAGTGGATTTAGAGTTATCATGCTTACAGGAGACCGCAAGAAAGTGGCTAAAAAGATAGCCGACGAGGTGGGTATAGTTGAGTTTCATGCCTCTTTGTTTCCTCAGGATAAAGCTAACTTTATAGCCAAACTAAGAGAGGAGGGCGAAGTGGTTGTGATGGTAGGAGATGGCATAAATGATACTTTAGCACTAACTCACAGCGAAGTTGGCATAACTTTGGGAAGTGGAACTGATGTGGCACTCAATGTGAGTGATATAGTTTTGATAGATGATGACTTCAACTCCTTAGCAGAGGTTTTTAAAATCTCTAAAGATACATTTGCTAAAGTAAAACAGAACTTAGTTATCTCAATACTGTATAATGTCACAACAATTCCAATAGCGATGGCAGGATTTGTAACACCGCTAATCGCAGCACTGAGCATGTCGCTTAGCTCTATTGTGGTGGTAGTTAATTCAATGAGGATAAGATGATGGATAGTACACTAATTATCGTAATGTTAAGTGCCTCTATTTTACTTGGAGCACTTGGTCTTTGGGCTCTTCTTTGGGGCTTAAAAACAGGACAGTTTGAAGATAAAGAGAAGTTTTTAGGCGGTGTGCTAGATGATAGCGAAGAGACACTCCAAGATGCGATTAAGATGGAAAACAGAAAAAAAGAGATTTTAGCAAAAAGAGAACAACACAAGAGGGACGACGGCTAT
>CAZLXQ010000046.1:0-9805 GCA_964563675.1 uncultured Sulfurospirillum sp. | reverse complement strand
GTTATTTAATTATAGCTTAAAGTAGATTTACCCACACTTTTTTAGAAGGAACCAATATTCTTATACCTTAAGGGGCTATCCAATGCAAATTAGATAGAATAGAGTAAAAATAGTCTTAAAAGAGGTAAAATGCTAGATAATATAACAGAACGAATAAAGACACTACCACCACTTCCTAAGAGTTTTCATGAGATAAGCGAAATTTGTACGAATAAAAACGGCACTATAAATCAGCTTACGAAAGCTATTGAAGCAGATCCTATGCTTGTTGCAAATCTTTTAAAAGTTGCAAACTCTCCTTTGTATAGCTTTAGACGCGAGATAAAAAGTGTTCTTCAGGCAATCTCTCTTTTTGGTATGTCAACAACAAGAGCCTTGACTACTGATATATCTATTAAAAAGCTTTTAAATATTGATATTGAGCCTTATGGGATTATGCCTGAGGATTTTGTGCAGGTATCAGTTTTGCAAAGTCGCTTGATGAAGGAGTGGTATGGTGAGATTGATAGTAAAAAACTTGATACTCTATTTTTATCTGCTCTTCTTCAGGAGACTGGAAAAATTCTTATTGCTGATGAGATTGTAAAAGAGGATGAGGTGATGCCTTTTAAGTTTGAGATTGAGACCACTGCTAACATAGCTCAAGTTGAAAAGTCATTTGTGGGAACAACAACTTCAGAAGTAACTTCAAAGATATTTGAGCATTGGGGTTTTGATAAGACTATTGTTGAGTCCATACGCCATGCAGATAACTATGAGTATGCTCCAGAGGACACAAAGGAGTACTCTATTGCTCTTAGAGTTGTAAAAACAGCAGTGCCTGTGAATGCTCCTTTAGGCGAAAGAAGTGTGATAATAGCACTTAATCTTATAGAAAAAGAGGGGTATAGTGAAGCGGTGTTTGCGGGTGCTGTTGAGAAAGTAATAGAAAACTACTGATGAAAACACTTACAATTATAGATACTTTTGGTTTCTTTTTTAGAAGCTACTATGCACTACCAAACCTAAGAAACAAAGAGGGCTTTCCAACGGGGCTTATCACGGGATTTGCTAACTTTATATATACCTTGCGAGAAGAGTATGAGACTGATTATATACTTTTTGCACTTGATGCGAAGGGTAAAAACTTTAGACATGAGATAGACCCAAACTACAAAGTAAATCGCTCACCCGCCCCAGAGGACTTGAAAACTCAACTTCCTGTTGTTATAGAGTGGATAAAAAAGATGGGTTTTGAGAGTTTTGTGCAAGAGGGCTTCGAGGCTGATGATGTGATAGCAGCTGCAGTTAAGTTTGCAAAAAACAGAGATATAAAAGTACGAATAGTTACTCATGATAAAGATTTGTATCAGCTTATAGATGAGAAACAAGTGAGTATTTTTGACCCTATAAAAAAGGTACAGATTGATAGAGATGGATGTTTTGAAAAGCTTGGAGTTTATCCTGAGAAAATTGGAGACTTTCTCTCTCTAGTGGGAGATGCGGCAGACAATATCCCTGGAGTTAAGGGTGTAGGAGCTAAGGGAGCAAAAAAGCTTCTTGAGGATTTTGACTCTATTGAAGAGATATATAAAAATATAGAAAAAGTAGCAAATCCAAGAAGTAAAAGGTTGCTTGAAGAGGGCAAGCAGAGTGCTTTTTTGAGCAAAAGACTTGTGAAGCTTGATGATAGTATAGAGATTTCCGACAGATTTGAGAGTTTCTCTTTTCCTGAAAATCAGCCACTTGAGTGCATAGTTGATGAGTTGGAGAAGTATGGACTTAGGAGTATGTTGTCTCGCCTAAATCGTACCCCTAAAAAAGAGGAGACTATTGTATTTGAGCCTATCTTGTTGGACACAAGAGAGAAACTTTTTGCTATTGTAGATAAGCTAATATGTGGCGATGTGGTTGCTTTTGATACGGAAACAACGGGGCTCAATGCTAGGAGTGCTAGGATAGTCGGTTTCTCTTTTGCTACGGATGAAAAAAAGGCTTATTATGCTCCTATAGCTCATAATTATCTAGGAGTTGGTAGGCAAGTTAGCCTCGAAGACTCTAAAAAAGCAATAGAAAAAATCTTTACATGTAGAGTAGTAGGGCACAACTTGAAGTATGACTTTGCAATTATAAAACATAATCTTATCTCTTCACATGTAGAGTGCTTTGAAGACACAATGATTTTAGCATGGCTCTTGAATCCAGGACAAAGAGTGGGGCTTGACTCACTTGCTAAGCACTTTTTTGATTATGATATGGTGAAGTTTAAGCAGGTAGTTCCAAAAGGTGAAGATTTTAGTGCAGTTGATATAGATGATGCTTGTAGATATGCTAGCGAAGATGCTTGGATGACTCTTAAGCTTTACAATAAACTAACCAAAACTCTTGAACCAAAACTCTTGAGCCTTGCTAGAGAGATAGAGTTTCCTTTCATAGAAACACTTCTTGAGATGGAGCAGGAGGGCATAAAGGTTGATACTGTTTACTTTAAGCAACTTGAAACTAAAACAAGTAGCATGGTTGAAAAACTAAAGATAGATATATTTGCTTTGAGCGGTACACAGTTTAACTTAAACTCTCCAAAGCAGTTAGGAGTAGTGCTGTTTGAGCATCTAAAGCTTCCTGTGGCAAAAAAGACAAAAACTGGATATAGCACTGATGAGAGTGTTTTGAAAAAGCTTTTAGATAGACATAGTGTTATCCCAAAGATACTTGAATACAGAGAGCTTCATAAGCTTCTTTCAACATACATAAAGCCACTTTTGAGGCTAGCAAGCGAGTCAGAGGATAGCCGTATTCATACCTCTTTTTTGCAAACAGGAACTTCTACAGGAAGATTAAGCTCAAAAGATCCAAATCTTCAAAATATTCCAACTAGAACAAAACTTGGACGGGAGGTAAGGGGTGGATTTGTCTCAAAAGAGGGTTATAGTTTAGTGAGTATTGACTACTCTCAGATAGAGCTTAGGTTTTTAGCACATTTTAGTGAAGATATAGACTTGTTAAACTCTTTCAATAACGGCTTAGATATTCACACACAAACTGCTTTGAAGCTTTTCGGCGAGGAGAATGCAGATAAAAAAAGAGGGATTGCAAAAAGTATAAATTTTGGACTTTTGTATGGCATGGGCGCAAGAAAGCTTTCTCAAACAATCAATGTTAGTCAAAAAGAGGCAAAAAGTTATATAGATAACTATTTTAAATCTTTTTCTACCGTAAGAAGCTATCTTGAGAGTATCAGTGATAGTGCAAAAGAGACGGGATTTGTAGAGACACTTTTGGGTCGTAGAAGATACTTTGATTTTGAAAATGCAAATGCAATGCAGCTTTCTATGTACGAGAGAGAGGCGGTAAATACTCGTTTTCAAGGCAGTGCAGCGGATCTAATAAAGCTAAGTATGAACAAGATAAGGAGTGAGATTTTAGATGAGGATTCAAAACTACTTTTGCAAATACATGATGAGCTTATCTTTGAAGTAAAAGATGTTAAGGTTAAAGAGTTCACAAAAAAAGCAACAGCTATTATGCAAAGCATCTATAGGTTAAAAGTTAAGCTTGAAGTTAGTGCAAGCATAGGAAAAAACTGGGGAGAGCTAAAGTAGTTATTCCTTAGCTAGTTTGTCCATTACAAAAAGTCGTAAATCCTTTTTAGAAACTTCATCTTTTAGTGCTTCATTATATATCTTTTCTACTCTCTTGCTGTATTTATCATAGGTAAAGTAGGGAAAGTGCACAGGCCAAGCTTTTTTGATAAGTTTCAGTGTAATTGCATTTCGTATCCATGCTCGAAAGAAGTTAAATCCTATAAAAATAGCACTTGTAATCAAAACTGTTAATACAATAGAGAAATGAAAATCTATATTTGTTAGAGAGTAGTGAGTTAGCAATAAAATAGGTACAATAGCTAACATGCATATCGCAAGATATACGGTATAGGCCTTTGTTATATTCATGCGAAATCCAAGTTTTCCTGGATCTACATACATCTTTTCATTGTGGTAGTTATTTGCAGAGAGTAAATCTCTAAATGTAATTGGCTGACTTGATACCATGTATACATAGTTTATGATTTTCTCTTTGATTTCTACTTTTTTTTTCATATGACCTATCTCCTTTTGTCCAAATTGTATAGCATAGTTTTGGAGTTATAGTTGCTCTAGAGCTTTAGCAAAATTAGCTGTTATTTCTCTATAATCTCTTTTTTCCAATAGCCTTGCCTGCCCTTTTTTGCCCATCTTTTTTATCTCTTCTTTGGGTTTCTTCATTATCTTGTTTAGTTTTTTAAGGATTGAGTCTTTACTAAAATCACACAACAAAGCATCCTCTTCGTTTGTAAAAACTTCTCTATTTCTGTTGTTACTTGTCATAAGAGTTAGTATACCAGCAGTACAATACTCTACAGTTTTTTGATTAATAGAGGTGTTAAATAGATCAATATTTGGCAGTAGTGATAGTCCTACATCACAGTTTGTCATTATAGCTAGTAGCTCATCTCTAGTTTCAGTTTTAGTAACCCTAATTTTATCTTTTAGTGAGCTAAAATCGTCTAAATATACATTTAAGAATTTTTTATCTTTTGTAGAGATATAGAGTCTCCAGTTTTTATACTCAAGCTTCTCAAAAGCTTTTAGTACTGTTTTAAAACTCCTCACTTTACTTAGCGATCCACTATATATAAATACTACTTTGTCATCATTTCTATCAGCTTTAGAGCGAGCATCATCAGGGTCTATTCCAGACGGTATAATATGAGTTTCAATATTCACATCTGGGCAGTAGACATCTTTTAAAATATGAGATGTTGGTAAAAATATATCACATCTGTTGATAAGATTTGTTTTTATGTTAGTTTTTATATTTTTATCTATTTTTAACAGTATTGTGGACCTATTTTCTGCTTTTGCATTTTCAAGCTCTATGGCTAGCTTAGGAGAAGAGAGTCTGTATCCCACTTTTATGTTATATATATCTCGCTCTTTTAATACATTTTTTAGCACTTTATACATGTTTCGTACAATTACAAAATCATATCTAAATACATCAATCCCATTGCTACTAAGATATTTTAAAATATCATTTTTTTCGTGAATTGGAACGATAAAGCGTCCATCTCTATCTTCAAAATCACTTTTGTATTTTGTTAGATAGACGATATCAACATCCATAAGCCTTGGCAAATACTTCTCAAAAAGAGGACCTATGAAGTTGTGCTCTGTATACTCTTCTCTGTCAGTAATATATAAAATCTTTTTCATCTATAAATCTCCTTTTTTGCACAAAGTAAAGCTTTAGTTAAAAGTAAAATATCTTTGCATAGCACCTAACTATCTATTCTATCAAATAAATTCTAATTTAAAAATAAAAATACTTTCAATATCAAAAAAAGTAGATATTTATATTTGAGCTGAGTAGTTTTTGATGATCTGTTCATGCTCCTTAAAATTTGGCATAAATTTTTCTACATGTAGCCAAAAAGCTTTTTTGTGATGTTTGTACTTTATGTGTGAGAGCTCATGCATGATGACATACTCTATACACTCTAGCGGTAACTGGATTAGTGAGCTTGTAAAGCTTAGCTCATTTTTAGCACTGCAACTCCCCCATCTTCTTTTAGTTTTTCTAAACAGTACCTTTTTAGGATATAGTCCCATTTTTAAAGACCACTTATCTACTAAATCTGGAACAATCTCTTTGGTTTTGTGTTTATAAAAATCTGAAAGCTTCCCCTTTACATGTAGAGGCTCTTTTATTCCATATATCAACACACAGCCATGCTCTTTATATATTTTTGATATATATTTTCTACTGTTTAAGAGTGCTAGTTTTTCATCTATCCAGCGAGCTTTTTTTTCTACTATGGATTGAATCTTTTTTAGAGAGTAGCTTGGATTTTTTATAACTACCCCCAAAAAGGGGTCGATTGTAATGTATAGGTTTTTTAGCTTTTTATTTGTTACTATAGTATACGGCAGTTTTTTGTCGCCATAAGTGATAAAGTGCTCTATGTAAACCAGCCTTTTATCCTATCAACTACACCCTCAAATGCACTTTCGCAAGGAGAGCTTTCGATGCCAAAATCCTCTTGTAGTCTATTTAGCATCTCTCTTTGTTCATTTGTTAGCTTTGTGGGATACTTTATCTTGATTTGGGCTACCATGTTTCCAAGTCTGTTTGTGTGGATATTCTTTACACCCTCGTCTTTAAATATAAACTGTTGTTTATCTTTCGCACCCATAGGAAGCTCTAGTTTTGTCTCTCCTCTAAGAGTGGGTAGGGTTATCTCTTCACCAAGAGCCACTTGTGTAAAAAATAGAGGAACTTCAATATAGATATCATCATTGTGTCTTACAAAATGCTCATCTTCGCCGATATTGGTCTGTATATACAGGTCGCCTCGCTCGCCTCTTTCGTCTATATTTCCTCTCCCTGCCACTCTAATGCGATTGCCGTTATCAATGCCTTCGGGGATATCTATCTTAAGCTTATCTTCCTCTTCGCTATAGCCTTTAGCACTACATGTAGAGCAGGGATTTTTTATAACTGTTCCTTTTCCTTGGCAGTGAGGGCATGTTTGAGAGTATGTCATAAAGCCTTGCCTGAAGAAGACTTGACCTTTTCCAGCACACTCTTCACATGCATTTCTTGCACTATCAGCACTTCCTGTACCACTACAATCCTCACAAGGTCTCTTAAAGCTACACTCTATCTCTTTTGAGCACCCAAAAATTGCCTCATTGAAATCTATATCAATCTCTATCTCAGTATCAAGCGGATATTGTCTTGCTCTTCTTTGACCTCCGCTGCTACTAAATCCACCACCAAAGACTGACTCAAAGATAGAGCCAAGATCGCCCATAATGTCCTCATACTTCATATCGCTAAAGCCACTAAAGCCTTGAGAATCTAGTCCCGATTTTCCATATCTATCATAAACCGACTTTTTCTTGGAGTCGCTTAAGACTTGATAGGCCTCATTGATTAGCTTAAATCTCTCTTCTGCTTCTTTATTCCCTTTATTTCTGTCGGGATGAAATTTTAAAGCCTGTTTTCTGTATGCTTTTTTAATGATACTACTATCGGCATCTTTTGTAATCTCAAGTATTTCGTAATATTCTAAGTCCAATTTATCTCTCTCTTTTTTATTAGCTAACCTTGCACACTCTTATGAGTCTAAGGTTTGATTATTAGCTTGATATTTTATCTAAAAAAAAAGAAATTATCAACTAACCTTACGCACTATATCAAGCAAAGCTCGCTATAGTGGCAGGGGATAAATCCCCTACAACCCCCTAAAGCTACGAAAAGTAGGACTTTTCGAGAAATAAGTGTGTAAGGTCAGTTATCAATTAAAGCAATTATATATTTTTTTTACCCACTCTTTTATTCTCTCTTGAGTAAGTTCACTTTGGTTATCTTCATCTATGACAAGCCCTATAAACTTACTATCCACTAAAGCAGTCGACTCCCCAAAATCAAAGCTACTACTATCAACATCTCCACCTACTATAATAGCACCTCTCTCTTTAACTTTTTCATAAAGAGTGCCTAAGCCAAAAACAAATGTATCATAATAAGCCTCTTGATCGCCAACTCCAAAAAATGCAACTTTTTTGCCACTAAAGTCTATGTCATCAAGGTTAGGAAAAAAATCATCCCAATCATCTTGTAGCTCTCCATCTCCCCATGTAGAGGTTCCTAATATCAAGTTTGCACTATCTTCAAAGTCCTCGCTTGAAGCGTCTGCTATGTCAACTATTTGCACCTCATGCGATAACTCTTCTGCTATCGCCTCTGCTACTTCTTGTGTAGCTCCTCCCATACTTCCAAATATGATTTTTATCATTATATTTTCCTCTGTTTTTAAAGTTGATTATGCAAGAAGTCTGCTAAGTTAATGCTTAATTTGTTGGATTTGTGATATTTGTTAAGAAAGCTTTTTGTAAAAAACATGACAACAGCACACCCTCTGAAAATTTGATAGCTAATCAGAGGGCTCAATAGCTTAGAGGATTTAAATTGTCTAGCTAAAACTACTATCTATTTTTTTTACCCACTCTTTTACTCTCTCCTTAGTAAGCTCGCTTTGGTTGTCTTCATCTATAACAAGCCCTATAAACTTGCCATCTATTAGAGCAGTTGAATCATCAAAGTCGTAACCATCACTATCAACACTTCCGTCTACTATAGTAGCACCCCTCTCTTTAACTTTTTCATAAAGAGTACCTAGTGCATTAACAAATACATCACAGTATGACTCTTGATCACCTAATCCAAAAAATGCAACTTTTTTGCCACTAAAGTCTATGTCATCAAGGTTAGGAAAAAAATCATCCCAATCATCTTGTAGCTCTCCATCTCCCCATGTAGAGGTTCCTAATATCAAGTTTGTGCTACTCTCAAAATCTTCATTTGACGCATCTGATATATCTATCAACTCTGCTTCATGCGATAACTCTTCTGCTATCGCCTCTGCTACCTCTTGTGTAGCTCCCTCTGTGCTTCCATATATGATTTTTATCATAAACATCTTCCTTTATTTTGATTTTTTAGACAGAATGAAAATGAGTAAGGGATTACTTTTACTCTATAGTCATCTTCGTTTATATTAAGCTCTGGCAACTTTAGTTCTATATGTTTTTTAAACTCTTCAGTTTTAGGGTATACAATGTAAATCTGGTTATGTTTTTTCTCTTTCAACTCCTCCTTTGCTATATTTATTTGATTGCTTGTGTGGATTTTATCTATATCAAAAACACTAAAGCAAGGCACTACAAATGTAGAAGTTTTATCTTTACCGCACCCAACTATAGAGATACCATCTTTTAGGACTATCACTTTTTTGCCTCTATTGACCTTTTTGATACGCTCATAAACCAAGTTTGAAAACATATCGCTTAAAGAAAAAAGTATCTGTGTATGAGAGTTTTTATAGATAAGTTCTATCCATTTTGCTATCAATAGTGTAGGGGTTTTGGAAAAAAATCTTCTGTTTGGTTTGCAGTGTTTAGTTAAAAACCTGCCTTTTTGTATGGTTGAGGTTGATAAAAAGTTGTTGATTATAGTGGTTGAAATCAAATCAAATTTAAAACTTTTTATCCCCCTCTTTTTATATATAAAACTAATCGGTATAAGAGATTCAATCTTGCATACAAAGTTGTTTAAAAGAGTTTTTTTTAAGTCAAATTCACTCTTTTGAAATCGTAAATCTTCGTGCATGTAAAAGTTAAACATAGACAAAAAGAGTGAACGCTGTTGCTCTTTTGTCGTAGTCTGTTTTGAGCAGGGAAGATACTCTTTATACGCACTATTTTGATACTCAAATCCAATAAACTTATAGTCTAGCAAGTGCAACCATCTTGCTTGATTAAATCACTCTTCATAATATAGCTCCTTTTGATAATTGATATCAAATTATACTTATAAAATACTTATATTTAGATTAAGATGATACCAATTATCTATTATCCCGAATTATGCTAAACATAAAGAGTGAAATCTTTTTCTATCTATTCGTTCAAATTGAGATAGATATTCATAAGCTTCGTCATAGTCGCTATCCGAAAACATAACAATCTCCTCTATAATTTCAATAAACTCTTCATCGTCTAGACCACTAAACCCACCATATTCGATAACTTCCAATATCTTAGCATCAATTTCAACTTCATCATAACACATGATTTATACCATTCCTTTATATAAATTTTGAGAAAGACTATCAAAAATCATCTTAAATATTATTTAAATTCAAACAAAAGTGAATGATTATCAAAATAATAAAGAATTAAGTTCCTATTTGTTAGTATTTTGAAAACGGTAATAGTTT
>CAZLXQ010000045.1:0-10009 GCA_964563675.1 uncultured Sulfurospirillum sp. | reverse complement strand
TCCAAACAAAATAGCCTCAAACAGCATGCTTAAAAATATAGTAGCTAGTATCGGAGCGATTATACCGTAGCTTTGACAAGACTCTGATGAAATACAGAGTATATTTTGAAAAACTGTTGCTAAAAAAAGAAAAAGAAAAAATCTCTTAACTCGACTTGTAAAAACAAGTTTTTTATCCAGTTTTCTATACCAAAGATAAATTGTAGGCATCAAGACTAGGTACATGTAGAGCCAAAAATAGTCTCCAGCTATATAATAGACAAATACTGGAATTATAAAAAAATAGAGATGCCAATCATACCTTTGGTAGTTTAAGATAACTCTTTGAAGCTTGTAGCTATACCACTGAAGTGCACTTATCGTGTAATAACCAAGGATTAAAACAAAAACTAGATGTGATATAAACTCAAATATCTCCATTAACTTCTCCTATTTTGTCTGATATAAATTTAGAATTTTCCATAAAGAAAAAATGATCTCCCTTAAGAAGATAAAATCTACTCCCCGTTATAGCTTGCGAAATCTCTTTGCCACTACTTATAGGTGTTGTTCTATCCTCTTCACCCCAAAAAATCAAAGTATTTGAGGTTACTTTTTTAAAAATGGGTCTAAAATCTTCGTCAACCACACTCTTTAGTATCTCATACATAGTTTGACTCATCCCTTTAACATCACTACTAGCAAAGAACCTATACATATTTTCTGGTACTATATTCTTAAAAATCTTAAAAAGTGCTATCTTTATCTTCACTTTGATAGATTTCTTAACCACTATACCAGCACTGCTTAAAAGTATCAGGCTCTTAGGATTTAAGATAGCACCGATTTTTCCGCCAAATGAGTGCCCTACTATAGAGAACTCCTTAACCCCAAGAGACTCTAAAAAAAGCTTAACTATATTTGCATAGTCATCTGTTTTTATAGGAGTGCTTATTGAGGAGCTTCCAAAACCAGGCAGGTCAATAAATATCAGGCGAAAATCTTTTAATTTATCTCCAAAAGCCTGTTTTATTATCTCTTTATTACTTCCCCAGCCATGAAGAAAAACTATCACTTTATCTTTTTTTTGATTTAAAATCTCATAACTGATAGAGTATTCGCAAGAGCTATATTTTAACCTTCTAAGTGCCATCTTACTTCACTTTTTTATATATTTTTTCTAAAATCTCAACTGCATCACACATCCGCTCATACTCTTCTATAGGAACAATAACAGCTTCAAAGCGGTTGTTTTTGACTATCACAAGCTTCTTTTTCTCTCCACTTGTCAAACTTTTTAGTTCACTACTAAAGTTTCGTACTACATCAGTTGCAGCTATAACCTCCTCTTTAGTAAATGCTATCACAACTCCCCTTTTGCCGCTTGAATTGAGTCTATATATCTATACTGTGCTGGAACTCCTATAGAAGCGGGTAGGTAGTTTGCCAAATCAGATATAACTCTATTAAAGTCATCAAATAGATAGTTTGCCATACTTCCTGGAATAGGATTTATCTCATTGATGTAGACCTCACTATCAAGTACAAAAAAATCACAACGAACAAGTGAGCCTAAAAATAGTGGTTCATAAAGCTTTTCAAATATCTTTTTCATTGCCTCTATCATCTCATTGCTGATATCTGCCTCATTAACCTTTTTTGTTCTTGAAAAGTCCAGATACTTTTTATCAAAATCCAAAATCATCTCTTTTTGAGGCTCTTCAACTATAGAAAACTCATACTTGTCTGTTTTACATCCTGCTAAATTATACTCTTTTATGCCCTCTATAAAAGGCTCAATCAGCACAGCAGAATCAAACTCAAATGCAACATCAAGTGCATAATCTAGCTCATCGCTACTTTTAACAACACTTATACCGATAGAGCTACCGAGCCTTAAGGGCTTAATTATCACAGGATACTCTAAGTCTATGCCTCGTGAGCCACTTCTGTTTAAAACTTGATACTCCAAAGTTTTAACTCCAAGCTCTTTTGCATACATCTTTGTAAAAAATTTATTGTAGCTAATAGAGCTAGCTTCAACTCTTGGGCCGATAAATGGTACATTAAAAAACTCAAACAGTGAGGCTAGCTTTCCATCTTCGCCATCAGCCCCATGCGAGAGATTGAGAGCCACATCAAACTCTATCCTCTTCTCTCCAAATATGGCTTGTTGAAAAAAACCACCTCGTTTCAAAGTAACTCTTTTGTCTTTTTTATACTCACCACTACTGAATCTTTTTGAGGTTATATCGCTAGCTGGTATCAGATAAAAATCTCTACTGTAATCACAAAATATATAGACCAATTGGGCTTTTAAAACTTTTTTCATAGCAATTGCACTCACTATGCTTATCTCATGCTCAAAACTCTTTGCTCCAAAAACTATAGCAATTTTCACTCTACTACCCCCTTTCTCAAACTGTCAAATCTCTTATCCTAATTTTTTTAATGCCTCTTTTATAAGCGAACTTGTATCTTCACCGCTACATGTAGAGAGTATTTTTTTAATTCTATCTTTTTTAAAACCTAAACTCTCAAGTGCCATTATAGTCTCATTTGCCACACTGCTTTGACTCCCCGTCTCACTAAAGACAAGTTCAAAATCACTAAGCTCCACCAAAATTCTTTTTGCACTCTTTGGTCCAATGCCTGGAACTTTTTGAAATGCTTCGATTGAGTTTTTAGTAAGTGCATTAGCAAACTGCAAGGGCGTCATAGTGGAGCAAACAGCAAGTGCAGTTGAAGCTCCCACGCCATTTACTTTAACTAAAGTATCAAACACTCTCTTCTCTTCGCTATGTTTAAAGCCATATAGGTTGTTCGCATCCTCTCTTATGATTTGTGTTATATGTAGAAAAACTTCACCCAAGCTAACTTCATGGGAGCAAAATAGAGATACATTTACCCTATAGGTTAATCCACCCTTTGTCTCTACATGTAAAAATGTCAGCTCTTTTTTTACTATCTTGCCATTTATTCCTACTACCACTATGTACTATGCTCCATTGATTTTTTAATCTCATACGACCCATCGTCTCTTTGAATCAGAGACATCTCTCTTATAATCTCACCTTTTTTTGTATTATAAACCTTCTCAGTAGCTGGAGATAAAAGCTTGAATTTTATCTCATTATACTCTTTCCAAACAGAACGATTTATAATCTTTGCTGAAAAAACTTTTGTCTGAATTTGGTTTAAATCCTCTCTTAACTCTTTTAGCTTTAGTTTGCCATTTTTATAACTATTTAGCAATTTATTATATTTATCAACACTTTTTTGAAACTCTTTCACTTTTACAAAAAGGGTTGAGGGAGGGTTTTTACCATCTTTTTTGAGCTCTATTATCTTTTTTTTTACCATCTTAACTGTTGATTTTGTACTGTCTACTGCTCTTTTTTTCTCGTCCAATAACTTTGGCATTGGTTTTAATTTTTGAGATAACTCTGCTATCTTCTTTGTAGTCCTTTTAGTGCTCTGACTAAACTCTTTTGTCATACTAGGATCAATTAGAAATTTATTGTTCATTCCTCTTAGCTCTTTTATCTCAATTGTATCTGATGCTACTATACTAACATTTGATCCCAACTCATCTATGACTATATTTTTTCCTATTATTTCTCCACCACTAGCCTGCTTAACATGTATGATATCGCCTACAACTTTACCACCTTCTAAACTCTCTATATAAACCTCTTGTGCGGTTAAAGCTCCTCTGTGTATTGTGATTTTTGCATTTTTTGCTTCTATCATGGATGTCCCATGAGTTTGACCGCCTATAGATAAAATCTCAGCCTTTATCTTTGCGCCACTTGCAACATTGCCTTTTATATTAAGCTCATATGTCTCAACACTCATACCATACCCTATAGCATCTTTTAAAGCATCATCTTCTGTTATATCTATCTTTACTTCAGCACTCATATCTGTTTGAATAGAGCCTGTTGTTTTAAAGCTTATCTCATCAATCTCCATGCTGTCTTTTATGTCAAATGAGTTTGGAGAGTCTTCTGTTATATATCCATTTTTATTTGCAACATACTTCACTCTCTCATCATCCTCTTTTTTCACAATGTTTTCTGTATGACTTATGGATATTTCATAGTTTGTTTGTGGCTCTTTTACGCCTAGATACTCTCCCTTGCAATTTCGTCCAGCAACACCCAACTGAGGCTTGATGTACTCCATAACACATTCGCCTTTAGAGACAGCCAATATATATCCTCTCCTAGAGTGGTCAATCCTTCCATGGTCATCCTCTTTTGAGAATTTTTTCTTATAGTGGTATATAAAACTATCATTCACACAAGGTAACAGATCAACTCCTTGACAAACTACAAACATACCATCTTCACTCATAATCGAATTGATTCTGATACTAGATACTAAGGTTTTCACCTCTTCATGCATCAACTCATCGCCTATACCAATCAATATACCAGCTTTTATCTTTTTTTTGTTTATCTCCTCAATAATTCTGCTCTCTAGCTTAGAGAAGTACCTAACCTCAATATCTTTCTTTATAGTTATGATTATCTTCGTAAGAGCTCTATTGCCACTAAGAACCATAGTGGGGATAGTAGGAGTATGCTCACTATCGTTAAGTCTGAATATATCCACTTTATATGACTGTTTGATTTTTAAATCTGGATTCAAAAGAAAATCTTTCTGCTTAAACTGTTTTAGCTCCTCCTCACGAACCTCTATCCACCCCTCTTTTTTATCAGTTTCATAAAAAGTTTTAAAATTTAAAATTTTAAAATCCAATTGAGACAGAGGCAAGTTGTTAGCTGAGGCAACTCTTTTTACCTCTCTTGGTATATCTTCACTTTCAATTACAATTGAGCTAAATTCTGACTCTGCGAATTTATCTTTCTCTTTCTGCTCAGAATTATCGCTCTTAATTTTATCAAATAGCCCCATTTTACTTCCTATGTCTTTCAGTATATAACAGCCATTATACTAAAAAAAAGATAAATTAAGCTACAATTATCTATGATTTTGAAAAACTTCTTTACAAATAGTATCGGTATACTAATCTCTCGCATATTTGGTTTTATAAGAGATCTTTTAACAGCTTCAACCTTGGGAGCCAACATATACAGCGATATCTTTTTTGTAGCCTTTAAGCTTCCAAACCTCTTTAGACGCATATTTGCAGAGGGTGCATTTATGCAAAGCTTTATCCCAGCATTTATAAAGTCTAAAAACAAATCAATATTTACCTATAAAGTTTTTATAAAGTTTTTCACTTTTCTTATCTTTTTCTCATTTATTGTGACTATCTTTAGTGGCTTTTTTGCAAAGCTTATAGCTTTGGGTTTTGATGATGAGACTATCGCTATCGCCTCTCCTTTAGTAGCTATAAATTTCTACTACTTACCACTCATCTTTGCAGTCACTTTTTTAGGCTCACTTTTACAATACAAAAATCACTTTGCAACTACAGCTTTTTCAACAGCTCTGCTCAACATATCTCTGATTTGTGCCCTACTCATCGCAAAAGACATGCAAAAAATAGAGATTGTTTATGCTATGAGTTATGCAGTTATAGTAGGTGGTATCTTACAGCTTTTAACACATATAGTAGCTGCAAAAAATAGAGATCTTTTAAAGCTTTTTAGGTTTGGTTTTACCAATAGAAAAAAAGAGAGAGCAAAAGATGAGCAAAAAAGCTTTTTTCACTCCTTTTCTCATGCAATTTTGGGCAACTCAACACCTCAAATATCCGCTTTTTTAGATACTTGGATAGCTAGTTTTTTAGTCACAGGAAGCATCAGCTATCTCTACTATGCAAATCGTATATTTCAACTACCACTTGCACTCTTCGCAATCGCCCTAAGTATCGGTATTTTTCCAAAAATAGCTAGGCTGATAAAAAGCGATAAAAAAAAAGAGGCTCTTAAGTTTTTTAAAGATGGCTTTTGGTTTCTTCTGTTTTTGCTTACACTCTCAGCCATAGGTGGTTTTATACTGAGCCATGAGATAGTAAGACTTCTTTTTGAAAGAGGGGCATTTACTAGCGAGGATACGATAAAAAGTGCAGAAGTTCTACAGATGTACTTAGTGGGGCTTTTACCTTTTGGCTTAGCAAAACTCTTCTCTCTTTGGCTATATGCAACTCTAAGACAAAAAGAGGCAGCTAAAATCGCGCTCTTCGTATTAAGTGCAAATCTACTACTATATACAGTTTTAGTTGAGCCTTTGGGGGTTAAAGGATTGGCTCTTGCAAGCTCTGGTGCTGGTATCGTACTTTTAGCTTTTACTATCCGCTCATTTGGTGTAAAAGAGTTTTTAGATATAATATATGATAAAAAATTGGTCATATTTGTTGGGGTTATTGCCATATATATCCCAGTAGTACTATGGATTAAAGGAGCAGTAGGTGATTATCTATAACACAGCAAAAAGAGAAAAAGTAGAGCTTATACCGATAAAAGAGAAGCGAGTTAAGATATATGTTTGTGGTCCAACAGTTTATGACGATGCTCACTTAGGACATGCAAGAAGTGCTTTAGTTTTCGACCTGCTTAGACGCACTCTTATCGCCTTAGACTACCAAGTAACTTTTGTAAAAAACTTTACCGATATAGATGATAAAATCATAAAAAAGATGATCGACTCAGGAGATAGTCTTGAAAAGATAACCTCACACTATATAGAAAGATACAAAAAGGAGATGAGTGCTTTAGGAGTTCAAAGTGCCGACATAGAGCCAAAAGCAACTGATACCATAAAAGAGATAGTATCTTTTATAGAGGCTCTTTTGGACGAGGACAAAGCCTATAAAACAGGAGATAGTATCTACTTTGATACCTCAAAAGATAGCAAATACCTTAGTTTATCGCACATGAAGATGGATGACACAAGAGCGAGAGTTGAGAAGAGTATAGAAAAAAGAGACCAAAAAGATTTCGCTCTTTGGAAGTTCTCAAAACAAGGAGAGCCAACTTACTTTGCAAGCTTTGGAGATGGCAGACCAGGATGGCATGTTGAGTGCTCAGCTATGATAGAAAAACACTTAGCCTATGATGGAGATTTTCAGATCGACATTCATGCAGGTGGAGCGGACTTGCTCTTTCCTCATCACGAAAATGAGGCGAGCCAAACAAGATGCAAAAGCGGTCAAGAGATAGCAAAATACTGGATGCACAATGGTTTTGTAACTATCAACAACGAAAAGATGAGCAAATCTCTAAACAATAGTTTTTTTCTAAAAGATGCCCTAAAAGAGTATGATGGCGAGACTCTTCGATTCTACCTTCTTAGCTCTCACTATAGAGCAAACTTTAACTTCAGTGAAGAGGATTTAATAGCAAGCAAAAAGAGGCTAGACAAGCTCTATCGTCTAAAAAAAAGAGTTTTTGAAAGCAACAAATCATCTACATGTAGAGAGTTTAAAAAGAGTATCTTAGATGCTCTTAGTGAAGATCTCAATATCTCAAAAACTCTAGCCCTGCTTGATGAGATGATAGCAAACAGCAATGAAAAACTAGATTTAAACCCAAAAGACAAAATCATAAAGTCTAAAACAGATGCGAACTTAAGGTGGATTGAAAAGGTGCTTGGGATTGGCTATAAAAACCCATATGACTGGTTTCAAGTTGGTGTTGATGATAAGACAAAATTAGAGATACAGGAGCTAATCAACCAAAGAAGCGAAGCAAAAAAAGCTAAGAACTTTAAACTTGCTGACAAGGTAAGAGAGAAGCTTACATGTAAAGGCGTTCAACTCATGGACACAGCCCATGGAACTAAATGGGAGATAAATTGAGCCCTATTGCATAATTTGGGATTATGGTATAATCCCCTAAAAAAGGTAAGTTATGGCATATTGTTGTGATGTAGAGAAAAAAAAACTTATAAACAGAATCAATAGAATTTCAGGGCAAATCAATAGCATAAAGACAAATATCTCTAATGACACTAGTAATTTTGAGAAAGATCCCTATGAGATAGTAAGACAACTTACTGCGGTAAAAGGGGCATTAAATGGCATGATAGGCTCATATGTTGAGCATTTTGCTAAAGGACACCTTATAGAGAAGATAAAAGCAGGGGATAGTGCAGAAGCAGAGGCACAAGTCGATAATCTGCTTGAAATCATAAAAGTATTTGGAAAATAGTTAGCTGATGGAGGGACTTAAGCTAGTCTTAAAGCGTTTTTCGCCCTATTTTAAAGACTATATTCCATACTTTGTTATTGCTATTGTTGGCATGTTTTTAGCTGCTGGAGGTACAGCTGCTACTGCTTATATGGTTCGACCCCTTTTGGATGATATATTTGTAGCAAAAGATGCTGATATGTTAAAGCTTCTGCCTTTTGCAATCATCGCTATCTACTTTGCAAAAGAGTCTGGAAGATTTATGCAATCCTACTATACTGCTCTTATCGGAAATGACATCATAAGAAGATTTAGAAACAAAGTCTTAAAAAACCTGCTCATCCAAGATATATCATTTTTTCATAAATACAGAACAGGGGAGCTTATAAGCAGAAACACGAATGATATAGAGAAGGTAAAAACTGTTGTATCAAACATGATTCCTGATGCTATGAGGGAGATACTAACCATCATAGCTCTTGTCTGTGTTGTGATATACCAAAGCCCATCACTGGCATTTTATGCTCTTATCATTCTTCCTTTAGCGATTATCCCGCTAAGCAAGCTAGCTAGAAGGATGAAAAAAGTCTCAAGAGAGGCTCAAGAGAAGATATCTGATTTGACCGCAAAACTTAGTGAGATATTTAGCAATGTTGAGATTATCCAAGCTAGTAGCTCACAAAAGTATGAAACAGATATATTTGCAAAAGAGAATCAGAGGTATTTTAAACTAACCATGAAGTCTGTAAAAGTAAACCAACTCGTAAGTCCTATGATGGAGACATTGGGCTCTATTGGTGTTGCTACGGTTGTCATGGTTGGTGGCATGGAGGTTATAGAGGGAAACATGACTATAGGGTCATTCTTCTCGTTTCTTGCAGCTCTTTTTATGCTCTACACTCCTATAAAAAGACTCTCTAGTCTCTACAACTTGCTTCAAGAAGCGATAGCGGCTAGTGAGAGAATCTTCTTTTTGCTTGATCATAGACCTACTATCAAAGGGGGCGAGAAAGAGCTTTCAAATAGTATACAGTCAGTGGAGTTTGAGGGTGTAGAGTTGAGATATGGTCATAAAAAAGTACTAGACAGAATCAACTTAAAAGCAAACAAAGGAGAGTTTATAGCACTAGTGGGCGATAGTGGAGGAGGAAAAAGCTCACTAGTCAACATGATAGTAAGATTTTATGACCCAACCAAAGGCTCTATCAAGATAAATGGAACTGACATAAGAGAGCTCACACTAAAAAGTCTAAGAGACTCCATAGCTATCATAACCCAAAAAGTCTATATTTTCTGCGAAAGTGTAGCAACCAATGTAGCTTATGGACAATCGATAGACGAAAACAGAGTGATCGAAGCTCTAAAAAAAGCAAATGCTTATGAGTTTATACAAGAGCTATCAGAGGGGATTCATACTCTGCTAGACGAGTCAGGAACAAATCTATCTGGAGGACAAAGACAAAGAATAGCAATAGCAAGAGCCATCTACTCCGATAGTAAAATCCTCATAATGGACGAAGCGACAAGTGCTCTTGATGCTCAAAGTGAAAAAAAGATCACTCAAGCTATAAAAAATCTAATTAAAGACAAAATCACATTTGTAATAGCCCACCGCCTTAGCACAGTTCAAAAAGCACACAAGATAGTAGTGCTAAAACAGGGACAGATAGTCGCTATAGGTGCTGATAAAGAGCTGATAAAGAGCAGTAAAGAGTATGTAAAACTTAAAGGCTTAGTTGAGCGATGATAGGGCTCTCGCAAAATCTAATTATAGCGAAATTGTACTTGCTTTTTGATTAATTAATGTAGTATAATACTGCAAAATAAAACAAACTGGAGTTAGTTATGAAAAGAAGTGGTTTTACGATGGTGGAGTTGATATTTGTTATAGTCATCATAGGGATATTGGCAGCGGTTGCTTTGCC
>CAZLXQ010000044.1:0-10643 GCA_964563675.1 uncultured Sulfurospirillum sp. | reverse complement strand
GCTTTTTTGCATGTATATCCCAACTCTCATCTATCTTTTTGTGATAAAGCAAGGAAACTAAAACCTTTGTGCTTGAAGATAAAAACTCTATTGAAAAGAGCCTATGCCTTAGTATCTCGTCTTTCTCTATAAGCTTTTTCAAAGGGCTTATCAAATCAGCGATTTTTTCTACAACCTTTGGACAAGACTCAACCAAAACCACCCTCTTCTTTTGAACTTGATTCATAGCATAATGCATACCATCATAATCATGCCAAACTCTAAACTCTGCTCTATTTCTATAGTGAGTATCTGGTGAAGTAAAAATCTCAAAACTCTCTACATGTAGAGGCTCAAATAGCTCTTCTATATACTTTTTTTTCTTATTGATTTGCTCTTTATAGCTTATATCATACAATCTACAACTACCACAAACTCCCGCATAATCACACTCCATCGCTTCCTAGCCCTACCCTCTTCCCATAATCTTTTGAATATCCTTTAAAAGTCTCATAGATGCATCAATCTCAGCTTTTCTTATAGCCACACTCTCTACATTGCATCCTATATGTATACCCTTGCCTTTGCCGTAAAAATAGAGGATTTCAAAGATATCACGACTTAGCTTTACCGACTCTTCAAGTATATCTTCTGAGTTTTTTAATCTCTCTTCAAGATGAATAGGGATATTTATACCAAGCCACTTCATAAAATCAAGTGTTTTAGCGGAGCCACAAGGGGTGATAGTAAAGATGATAGGCACCAAAAATATATCATATTTTTTGCCATAAGCCACATAATCATCTAAGAATCTTTTTGCCCCCATCAGATCATACACACACTGAGAGACAAAAAATTTACAACCAGCCTCTATCTTAGAAAAAACCTTCAAATGCTCATCCCTAGAGATCGAATGACGCTCTGGTATCACAATACCACCTACGGTCAAATCCTTGTTAAACTTTTTCTTAAGCTCATAAGCCTCTTTTATATTAATATTTACTTTAGTAATTGAGCTTGCGGCTCCAACAAAAACAGAGTATGAGTCTTTTCTATCTATATTTTTAAGCCAGTTTGTAAACTGCTCTTTAGTGTATTTACCCGTAGCTCTATATGTGATGATAGGAAAATCCATAACCTCAAGATACTTTTTTGCATAAATATAAGGCTCTATCGTCTCCATAAAAGGAAAAGGTCGCTTCGCACTCGTTCTGTCAGACTCATCTTGTATATCATAAAGTACAATTCCATCAATATCTAAATTTTTAAGTCTTGCTATCTGTGTAGATGCGATAGTTTTTATCTCATCTTCTGTCTGTTTTGCCTTAGGTGGTGTTAGTCCATAAAAAAGTATATCAGCTGTTTTTGAAACCATCATCTGTTTTAGCATAAAAATTCCTACATATAAGATGTGTGAATTCTACTCAAACTGTTGTTAAATGCTGATAAAAGTCGCCCCTAAAAAGAGGCGACTACACTTTAGTCTGTTAATTCGTAATCTTCTATAAGGTTGAAGTTTAGATATTTATATACCTTATCCTCTTTGCCTCCAAGTTTTTTAGGCACTAAATCCAGATACTCCTTTTTAGTCGGAAGACGACCTAAGAGTGCACAAAGTGCTGCAAGCTCTGCACTTCCTAGATAGACTTGAGCACCTTTTCCTATGCGGTTATCAAAGTTTCTTGTGCTTGTTGAGAAAACAGTAGCATTATCCGCAACTCTCGCTTGATTTCCCATGCAAAGCGAACACCCTGGTATCTCAACTCTAGCACCAGATGCACCAAATATAGAGTAATACCCATCTGCTGTTAGTTGAGTTTTATCCATCTTCGTTGGAGGGGCTATCCAAAGACGAGTTGGAACTTGCCCTTCACCCTTAAGAACCTCACCAAGAGCTCTGTAGTGTCCTATGTTTGTCATACAACTCCCCACAAAAACCTCATCAATCTTATGAAGTCTACTCTTATCAGCAAGTATCTCACTTAAAGTCGCAACATCATCAGGATCATTTGGACAAGCTAAAATCGGCTCAGTTATATCAGCTAAATCTATCTCTATCACCGCCGAATACTCAGCATCACTATCAGCTTTTACAAGAGTTGGATTTTTAACCCACTCTTTCATCTTGTCAGCTCTTCTTTGGATAGTTACAGGATCTGCATAACCAGCCTTTATCATAGATTCTAGTAGTATTATGTTGGACTTCAAATACTCTGCAATTGGCTCTTCATTTAACAAAACAGTGCATGCAGCTGAGCTTCTCTCTGCACTTGCATCACTAAGCTCAAATGCTTGCTCTACCTTAAGGTCAGGCAGCCCCTCAATCTCTATAATCTTACCAGCAAATACATTTATCTTGTTTTTCTTTGGTACTGTTAAAAGTCCTTGTTTGATCGCATAGTATGGTATAGCACCAACCAAATCTCTTAGTGTAATTCCAGGATTTAACTCTCCTTTAAATCTAACCAAAACAGACTCTGGCATGTTAAGAGGCATACTTCCCGTAACTCCTGCAAATGCTACAAGACCACTTCCAGCAGGAAAAGAGATACCAATAGGAAAACGAGTATGACTATCCGCACCCGTTCCTACAGTATCAGGAAGAACCATGCGGTTTAGCCATGAGTGGATAACGCCATCACCCGCTTTTAGACTCACTCCACTTCTGTTTTGTATAAAATCTGGCAAAGTATGTAAAAGCTCAACATCACTAGGTTTTGGATAAGCAGCAGTATGACAAAAACTCTGCATAACTAAATCCGCATTAAACCCTAAAGCAGCAAGCTCTTTTATCTCATCTCTAGTCATAGGACCCGTCGTATCTTGAGAGCCAACTGTTGAAGTTTGAGACTCCACATACATACCAGGCCTAACCCCCTTAAGTCCACATGCAAGCCCCACTATCTTTTGTGCTTGAGTGTAACCCTTGCCACTATCATTTGGCTGCTCTGGCTTTTTAAATATCTCTTCAGGAGACATCCCTAAAGACTCTCTAGCCTTGATTGTGAGTCCTCTGCCTATGATAAGCGGTATACGACCACCTGCTTGATACTCATCTGATAGAGTGTTTGGGATCAAGCTAAACTCTGCTACCACCTTGCCATCTTTCTCAATCTTACCTTGAGCAGGATATACATCTATCACATCACCAGTCTCTAGTGCATCTACATCTACCTCTATCGGAAGTGCTCCGCTATCTTCTGCTGTATTAAAAAAGATCGGTGCGATAATACTACCTAAAACCAATCCACCAGTTTTTTTATTTGGTACAAATGGAATCTCTCTTCCCATATGCCACTGAACTGAGTTGATACCAGATTTTCTACTACTTCCAGTTCCTACAACATCACCTACATATGCCACCTCCAAGCCAGCTTCTTGCATCTTTTTTATCTTCTCGATTGAGCCAGGAAGTCTAGCAACAAGTAGTGAGTTTGCATGAAGGGGGATGTCGCTTCTAGTAAAAGCTTCACTAGCAGGACTTAAATCATCTGTATTTGTTTCACCTGGGACTTTTAAGACTCCTACAGTTATCTTTTGTGGAATTGGCTCACGATCTGTAAACCACTGTGCATTCGCCCAAGACTCTAAAACCTCTTTAGCATAAGAGTTTGTTTTAGCCAATGCCTCAACATCATTAAATGCATCATAAACAAGGACAATTTTTTTAAGTGCATTACATGCTGTTTTTGCTATCTCATCACTACTACTTAGTGCATCTACTAATGGCTTTACATTATACCCACCAAGCATAGTTCCAAGAATCTCAACAGCTTTTACTGGAGCTATAATACTACAGGATGTGTTACTTTTTGAAACATCATTTAGAAATGCTGCCTTCACATAGGCTGCATCATCAACCCCCGGTGGGACTCTGTTCATAAGCAACTCTAGTAAAAATTCCTGATCTCCTTCGCCTCTCTTTAGTAACTCCACTACCTCCGCAGTCCCCTTTGCATCAAGCGGAAGTGGCGGAACACCCTCTTTTGCTCTAGCATCTACATGGCTATTGTACTCTTTGATAAACGACATAAATCTACCCCTTTAAAATTTTATTATTGATTGTAGCAAAAAAAGAGTTTATTGCAAAGTTTTATAAGCCATTGGGAGACAGGCATTGGGAACTCCAATCCCCTAAAAACTCAATCTCAAGAGTTGAGCAATAGAATCATCTAAATCCCATCTATTATTATGGTAACAGAAGTAAGCTTATGCAAAAAGATACAGATGCGAGATGGATGAGTAAAAGTGGTGAATGGCACTTTAGATACAAAGACCATATAAATGCTGATAAAAAAACTAAACTCATAACCAAATATAGTGCAACAAGTGCATCTCCACATGATTCAACTGAGATTAAAAATATTATCGATAAAACAGACAATAAACTTCATGCTGATAGTGCATATAGAAGTAAAGAGATAGAGGAATTTTTAGAAGATAAAAACTGTGAAAGCTTTGTACATGAAAAAGGCTATAGAGGTAGTCCACTAACCAAACAACAAAAAGAATCAAAAATAAAGGCAAGAGTTGAGCATATATTTGGATTTATGACAAACTCTATGAATGATGCCTTGCATATGAAGTCCATAGGTATTAAACGGATTAAATCATCTATCGGATTTTTAAATCTTACCTATAATTTATTTAGATATGAACAGTTGATTAGATTACAAAAAGTAAAAATTATGTAAAAGTAGTGCTAGATAATGGCGATATAGAGGTTTTAGCCACTTCAGTGTTAGAGTAGCAACACTTAAAGACATCTGACTTTAAAGAGCTCTATTTTCAGAGATGGAAAATAGAGATATGTTATGAGATAATTAAAAATAGACTCTACAGATGAAATACTTCAAGATATATACCAGCTACTTAAGACAAACAGACTTGCTATAAGACCAAATAGACACTATAAAAAACCACCACCAAAAGAGAGTAAACATACAAAAAGTATGAAAAGTGCTCATTATCAAAAAAGGAAGAAAAAGATTGTTTTTTAATGCTCTTAGATTTCGTAATATGGGGGGGAGTCGCCCTTAAGCTAAATTGCGGATATAGCAGCCACTTCCAGAGTTGTATCTAGTAATCCATCTGTTTTTTTTAACTATATCTGCATGCCCTAGATAAATCCTTCCATCGCTTTTTAAAAGCTGACTAAACCTTTTTACAGCATCTAGTCTGAAGTCATCATCAAAATAGATAAGCATGTTTCTTGAAAAGATAATATCAAATTTCCCTATACTACTAAATGACTCTTCAAAAATATTGACTTTAAAGAAGCTAACCGAAGGAAAGAGATATCTTTTCACTATATACATATCATCCTTAGCTAAAAAGTATCTCTCTTTTAGCTCACTACTTAGCTTGTGCAACGACCTATGCGAATACAAGCCCTCTTCTGCTTTTTTGATAGCTTCTGAGTTTATGTCAACCCCTTTGATACTAAAGCTTTTTAAAAATTCAGGCTTCTCACTCATCATCATACTAAAAGTATAGACCTCTTCTCCAGATGCACAAGGGGCACAAAGTATATCCACCCTGCCACTTCTACTTTTTGCAAAATCTATCGCCTCTTGTAGCTGTTTTTGCTCTCTATAAAAGTATGTCTCATTTACTGTTAGTAGGTTTATAAGCTCTTGTCTTAAGTCAGGCTTACACTTCAAACTCTCACAAAGTTCTTTAAAGCTGTATATGTCTCTTTGCTCACAAAAAAGTTTTAATCTGTTCTCTATAGTACTCTTTTTGGCAAAAAGATCAACACCTATTTCCCGTTTTATATAGTAAAGTGTATCATCAAAACCTAAAGAGCTAAACTCCTTTTTAGTAAAGACTTCCACCTCTTCGGCTACCCTACTTTTTTTACGAAAAAACACCCTACCTATACTCCGAATCAAACTGCTTTATCTTCTTGATTATCTCGTCAAGACTCATCACCTCTATGCTACCATTTATCTCCACTGCTTTTTTTGGCATACCATAAACAATGGCACTATCTTCACTTTCAGCGATGCAAGTTGCACCAGCATTTTTTAAATCACTAAGCCCCTGAGCACCATCAGACCCAATACCAGTCAAGAGTATGGCTAGAACATCATAATCTTGACACAACTTAATCGCTGAAGAGAAAAGATGCTCAATACTTGGATTAAAATGAGAATTTACATCATTTAAAACCTGAAGTCTTAGAGATGATTTTTGCTCTATAAGCTCACAGTGAGTTGCACAGACATAGACCGATGACAACTCTAAAAAGTGCTTTTGATTAGCTAAAAAAAACTTAAGAGAGAGCTCATCATCAAACTGCTTAACAAAGCTAGAGATAAAAAGTGGATTCATATGCTGTGCAATTACAACAGGGGTATTTAGAGTGGACTCAAGTCTTATAAATATCTTTTTAAGATGACCCGGTCCTCCAGTAGACGCTCCAATCAATATAAGCCTGTTTTTAGATACTGTTTTTATAGCGACCTCCACTACCAAAGTGCATATAGTTCCAAAATATGCTCACAAGCCCCTTTAAAAAGGCTTGTGAGTTTATAACAACATAGCCTCTCTACATCATTCCAGGCATACCGCCCATACCACTCATATCTGGCATAGCTGATGGCTTATCCTCTTTTATGTCACTGATTGTTGCCTCAGTTGTAAGAAGTAGGCTTGATACTGATACAGCATTTTGAAGTGCGATGCGAGATACTTTTACTGGGTCAATAATGCCAGCTTCAAACATATCTACATACTCACCATTTGCTGCATTAAATCCATAGTTTTTGCTACTCTCTTTTGTTACATTGTTTACAACAACACCTGCATCAAATCCTGCATTGATAGCGATTTGCTTCATAGGGGCTTGAAGGGCTCTGCTTACTATATCAGCACCAACCACTTCATCTCCGCAAAGCTTAAGATTCACCCTAGAGTTTGCAAGCAAAAATGCTCCTCCGCCACCGATAACAATACCCTCTTCAACAGCAGCTTTAGTTGCACTTAGTGCATCATCAACTCTATCTTTTTTCTCTTTCATTTCAGTCTCAGTAGCAGCTCCGACTTTTATAACAGCTACTCCACCACTAAGTTTGGCTAATCTCTCTTGCATCTTCTCTTTGTCATAATCACTACTAGTCTCTGCGATTTGAGCTCTTATCTGCCCTACTCTTGCTTTAATCTTCTTTTTTTCACCAGAGCCGTTAACAACTGTAGTGTTGTCTTTATCTATAACGACAGAGCCAGCTTGTCCAAGATCCTCAAGAGTAGCACTCTCAAGTGTCCTTCCTAGCTCTTCGCTGATAACTTCGCCACCAGTTAAAACAGCTATGTCTTCAAGCATAGCTTTTCTTCTATCGCCAAAACCTGGAGCTTTTACAGCTGAGATATTTAGAACACCTCTTAGCTTGTTTACTACCAAAGTAGAAAGAGCTTCGCCATCTATATCTTCAGCGATGATTAAAAGTGGTCTACTGCTTTTTTGAACTTGTTCTAAAACAGGAAGAAGGTCTTTTAAGTTTGAGATTTTCTTATCAAACAGTAAGATGTAAGGATTCTCTAAAACAGCCTCCATCTTGTCTGTGTTTGTTACAAAATATGGAGATAGGTAGCCTCTATCAAACTGCATTCCCTCAACTACTTCAAGTTCATCTTGGATACCTTTTGCCTCTTCAACAGTGATAACACCATCTTTTCCAACTTTTTCCATAGCTTCAGCGATAAGTCCACCGATACTTGCATCAGAATTTGCAGAGATAGTTGCAACTTGAGCGATCTCTTTTTTGTCTTTTACATCTTTTGCCATCTTCTTTAGCTCCACCGTTATAGCTTCACTCGCTTTATCCATACCTCTTTTGACTTCGATTGGATTTGCACCAGCTGTGATGTTTCTTAGCCCTTCTCTAAAGATAGCATGTGCTAAAATTGTTGCTGTTGTAGTTCCATCTCCAGCCTCATCAGCAGTTTTACTTGCTACCTCTTTTACGAGCTGAGCGCCCATGTTCTCAAGACCATCCTCTAGCTCTATCTCTTTTGCAACAGAGACACCATCTTTAGTGATATTAGGAGCCCCAAAGCTTTTTTGGATAAGAACATTGCGACCACGAGGCCCCATAGTTACTTTTACTGCATCATTTAACTTACTTACGCCATCATATAGTACATTTCTAGCACTATCAGAAAATTGAATATTTTTTGCCATTTTTATCGCTCCTTTTAGTTTAATATTCCGAGTATATCTTTATCTTCCATCACAAGATACTCTTTGTTATCTAGTGTCAACTCACTACCTGCATACTTACCGAAAATCACTGTATCGTCTACAGCTATATACTTTACCTTTTTGCCAATAGCAATAACTTTGCCACTTAAAGGTTTCTCTTTTGCATTGTCAGGTATAATGATACCTGTAGCGGTCGTTGTCGCCTCTTCTACGCGTTCGATTAGAACTCTTTTTCCCAATGGTTGAAAAGTCATGTCATATTCCTTTGTATTTGATTTTAGCACTCTGATTGTTTGAGTGCTGAAATTGTACAAGAAATTAGCTAAAAAGTCAATACAAGCTTTAGTCTAATAGACTAAAATAAATTTAGGATAATCATATGAAGTATCTACTTACCTTCTGCTCTATTATAGTCTCTGTTCTGTTTTTTGCACTTTTTTTGCTCTTTACTCAAACTGGCAACAACATTTTACAACCCCACTTAGAAAACTATATACAAAAAAAGTTGCAAAAAGATGTCCTGATAGAGGCATTTACTCTAAAAACTAGCTTTATTGACCTTGTATTTACTGTAGATAAAAACTCAAAACTTACTCTCAACGGAAAGATTGATATACTAAAAAAAGAGTTCGATTTGATATACATAGTTGATGCAAAAAATCTCATAACTCCTTTTGCGGTCATAGATGGTATCTTGCATGTAGAAGGCAGTGCAAAAGGAGAGATACAAAACTTTCAACTAGCAGGTGCTGGGGAAGCCTTTAAATCAAACATAACTTTTTTAGCTCACATAGAAAAACAACAACTCAAAGATATACAGATAGATGCAAAAGGTGTCAAGATTGAGGATGTTTTAACATTTGCCAAGAAGCCTATCTACTCAAGAGGTGCGATGGATATAAGTGCAAACATAGTGTCAAAAGGCTTGGGCAATTATCAAGGAGATGGTAGCATAAATATTCTCCATGCAACTCTAGACAACTCTCTTATAAAAAAAGATTTTGGCTTAGAGTTGAATCAAACAGTAACATACAAAGGCACCGTAAAAGCCCACATGGACGGACAAAAAATATATGCAAAGATAGATATTCTCTCAAATATAGCTCAAATCAAGACAACCAATAGTGAGTATGATTTAAAAAAACAGCTCTTCTACAGTGACTATGCTATACATATTCCAAAACTAGGAATGCTTAAAGATAGCTTACAAGGCAGTATTGAGCTAGATGGGAAAATACAAAAAACACCAGATGATTTTAGTCTTGATGTAAATTCAAAAACTTTAGGCGGAACTATAGAGGCTATCGTTTTTAACAACACTCTAAAGCTAAAGGTGCAAGAGATAGAGCTAGCCAAACTAAGTCAAATGCTAAAGCAACCAAAATACTCAGATGGAAAACTAACTCTATTTTTAGATATGAAAGACACAAGAGCTAAAAGTAGAGATGCAAATCTAACTCTACATGTGAAGGATGGAAACCTGCATGTAAACAAACTAATTCAAACTAAAAGAGCAGATGAGATAAAGTATGAGCTCTCGCTAAAAAGTGCTATAAAGCAGAACTATATCTCTATAGATTCACATATATCTAGTGATGTACTAGAGCTAAATATCTCGCAAAGCAGTTACAATTTAGACAACAACACTATCCAAGGAGAGTATGTTTTAAAAGTGGCCGATTTGAACAATCTATATTTTATAACGAGCAGACCTCTAAGAGGAGATATGCAAGTCATCGGTAACTATAGGTATGATAAAATGCTTTACATTGATGGTAGCAGCAACCTCTTAGATGCAAAAACTACCTTCTCTTTGCAAGACAATCTACTGCATCTTAAAAGTAGTGAACTCTCTATAGCTAAAGTGACTAACATGCTCTACTATCCAAAACTATTTGATGCCTACTCTATGCTTGAAGTAGACTACAATCTAACTAGTCAAACAGGAAGCATAAACATAGACGCACCAAACGGCAAACTACTAAAAAATCAGCTCACAGAGATAATATACCTAGCAAGCGGATTTGATTTAACTAAAGAGCTATACAAAGATACTCAGTTTCGTGGGATGGTAGATAAAAGCAGGGTAGATTTCTCTTTGCTCATGAGCGGTCTTGAAAGCTACTTAGAGATATATGATGGCAACTTAAATCTTAAAACCAATGAAATTGATAGCAAATTTAGTGTAAAAATTGAGCATAGAGATTTCAAAGGAAGCATCAAAGGAGAGCTTGAAAACCCCACAGTCAGACTAAGTGGCTCAGAGTATATAAAACAAAAACTCAACAAAGCCATAGAGAAAAACATCCCCCAAGAGTGGCAAGATACGGCCAAAGAGCTGCTAAAGCTATTTAATTAACGAAGATATAAGGTTGCAAGATGTATAATTTCGACCTCATAATCGTGTCAAGGTAGCTCAGCTGGTTAGAGCGCTGGTCTCATAAGCCGGAGGTCGAGG
>CAZLXQ010000043.1:0-10699 GCA_964563675.1 uncultured Sulfurospirillum sp. | reverse complement strand
AATCTCCGCCCAAAATCTCTGTTGCACGGTTTGCTAAAACCTCATTGTTATTCATGTTTGACTGTGTGCCTGAGCCTGTTTGCCAAACCACAAGAGGGTAGTTTCCATCAAGTTTTCCGTCAAGCATATCATCTGCTGCTTTAGCTATCGCATCCGCTTTTTTAGCATCAAGTTTTCCAAGGTCTTTATTTACAAGAGCAACTGCTTTTTTTAGGTAAGAGAAAGCTCTTGTAATCTCATAAGGCATTATCTCTTCACCGATTTTAAAATTTTTCATACTTCTTTGTGTTTGTGCCGCCCAGTAAGCATCTTTGGGAACTCTCATCTCGCCCATCGTGTCTCTCTCTACTCTTGTTTCCATTCTTAAGCCCTTTTTTATAAAAATCTTACTGTAATTATACAACAAAAACCACTATTTTGCTCTTTTCTTATTGTATAAAAACCACATAATTCCAAAAAATCCGATAATCCCAATCGCCGCAAATATAGCTGGCATGGGATTTTGTATCGTGCTAATTGAGCCTGCATATGAAGCGATTAGCACATAAGGAACAGAGCTTAAAGTCCATGCAAGTAAAAACTTCCAAAAGCTCATGCGAGTCATCCCTGAGAGACATGCAGAAGTCTCTGGCATAATTGGCATAGCCCTTGAAAGCAAGATAATAACGAATCCATGCTCCCTAAAAGTCTTAATCGCATCAACCCTTTCGTCACTATCTTTTATTAAAAAAGTTATAATTCTTTTTCCATAGTAGCGACTTACTGCATACCCAACTATGCCTGCTAAAAAAATCCCTATCAAAGAGAAAAAAGCACCCAATGCAAATCCTAAAAAATATCCTGATAAAGTTACGATAGTCAAAGTAGGTACAGCGATAAACAGATCAGCAAACAAAAGAGCTGAAACAGTTAGCCCAGCATATAGAGGTGATAAGTTTTTTGCTTGATATAGCCATGCCTCTATCTTCTCTACACTTAAGATACCTGTCGACTTTACTATAAGAAGCATTAGTGTAAATATGGTTGCAATAATTACGAAAATTTTTATCAATTGTTTCATGCTTTTCATTTTTATCAAATCTTTCTATTAAGCGGGCATGGCTATTATATCCTATTTCTATGGCAAAGTGTTTTTCATTAAGTCAAAGATGATAAGTACTTTAGTGAGTATGAAAAGTTGGATTAAAGTCTCTAGTAACTACCCTTATCAAAGGTAAAACTTCAGCAAGGGTAGTTTTAATATTAACTGATAATTAAATATTTTCTGATAAAATAAACATAAAAGGCAGATAAATGGGTCAAACCATCACAGAGAAGATATTTAGCGAGCATGTTGGACGAAAAGTTTATGCTGGAGAGATTATAGAGTGCGATATAGATATGGTCATAGGCAATGATATAACAACTCCTATCTCCATTAGAGCTTTTGAAGAGAGCGGAATTGAAAAGTTGGCAAATCCTGATGGATTCTCTATTGTTTTAGACCACTTCATACCTGCAAAAGATATAGCCTCTGCAAATCAAGCAAAAATTAGTCGTGATTTTGCATACAAGCATAATTTAAAGCACTTTTTTGATGAGAAAGATATGGGAATTGAACATGCTCTTTTGCCTGAAAAAGGGCTTATAGTGCCAGGTGATGTTATCATTGGGGCTGATAGTCATACATGTACACATGGGGCGATTGGAGCATTTGCGACGGGCATGGGGAGTACAGATATCTCATATGCTATGATTACTGGTGGTAATTGGTTTAAAGTTCCTGATGCTATCAAAGTTGTCTTTAGTGGAAAGCCTGCAAAGCACATATATGGCAAAGACCTTATTTTGGAGGTTATTCGCTTAATAGGTGTTGATGGTGCTCTATATAAAACTTTAGAGTTTGTTGGCGATACGATCGCTCATCTAAACATGTCGGATAGATTTTCTCTTTGCAATATGGCGATAGAGGCTGGTGCAAAAAATGGCATAATTGCAGTTGATAACACAACAAGAGAGTTCTTGGAGGATAAAGACTTAGCAAGAGAATCAAAAGAGATCTACTCAGACAGTGATGCTATTTTTACTCGAACTATCTATATTGATGCCTCAAAACTTGAGCCTGTGGTAGCCTACCCTCATCTTCCTTCAAATGGCAAGCCAGTATCTCAAGCGGTAGCCGACAACTTGGAACTTGATCAAGTATTTATCGGGAGCTGTACTAACGGACGAATAGAGGACTTAAGAATGGCTGCTAAAATCTTAGACTCCAAAAGAGTAGCTAAAAAAACTAGGTTGATTATCACTCCAGCAACACAAAAAATCTCACTTCAAGCACAAAAAGAGGGCTTAGTTGAGATTTTTATAAATGCAGGAGCTGTCTTTTCTAATCCTACATGTGGTGCATGTCTTGGCGGGTATATGGGAATTCTAGGCAAAGATGAAAGGTGCCTTGCTACAACCAATAGAAACTTTGTAGGACGCATGGGCGATAGAAATAGTGAGATTTATCTTTGTAACTCTGCTGTTGCCGCTGCTAGTGCTGTCGCTGGAAAGATAGTAGATCCTCGCTGATGCTGAATCTGCCTTGTGTTATTATTGCTGGTGGAAAAAGTTCTCGCATGGGAAGCGATAAAGCACTACTCTCTTTTGGAGGCTTTAAAACTCTAACACAGTTTCAGCTAAATAGACATAAAAGCAATTTTGAGTCTCTACATGTAAGCTGTAAATCCAAAAATAAATTTGACTTTGAGGCAGATTTTATAGAGGATACAAAAGAGTTTAATAAATACTCTCCTCTTATAGCACTATATAGTGTCTTAAAAAAGCTTGATACTTCTGTTTGCATTCTTAGTGTAGATACTCCTTTTGTCGATAAGAGTATTTATGAAAAACTTTTTACCTATAGAGATAATTTTGATGTCGTTGTAGCTCGTTCTGCTTATGGCTCTCACCAGCTTTGTGCTATCTACTCACCTAAGATTTTGCCTATTTTAAGGGAGCAAATAGAGATAAAAAATCATAAAATTAGAGATTTGCTTGATAGAGTAAAGACAGAATATGTGGATTTTGACAGTGATGAGATGTTTTTAAACCTAAACCACAAAGAGGACTATGAAGAGGCTAAAAAAAGAGACAAGACCCCCATCTTAAGGAGGTCATCAAAGACACTATCTTGATAAGTAGTTTGTATCGAAATTGTTCTCTATGAAGTCTTGATTATCCATCATTTTTAGATGAAATGGTATTGTAGTTTTTATGCCCTCTATTTGAAACTCGCTTAGAGAGTTTTTCATCTTTGCTATAGCTCTCTCTCTAGTCTCTCCCCAGACGATAAGTTTTCCTATCATAGAATCATAAAATGGTGAGACTGTATAGTCTTGATAGATATGTGAGTCTATGCGAATATTGCGACCACCAGGAGCTACAAACTTTGTGATTTTACCAGGACTTGGAAAAAATTTTACTGGATCTTCAGCTGTTATCCTACACTCAATAGAGTGTCCACTAAGCTTAATCTCTTCTTGTTTCGGAAGTTTTTTGCCCTCAGCTACTCTTATCATAAGCTCAATTATATCAACTCCACTTACCATCTCGCTTACACAATGCTCTACTTGAAGTCTTGTATTCATCTCCAAAAAGTAGAAGTTCTGTTTATCATCAAGTAGAAACTCAAATGTTCCAGCACTCTCATAGCTTACAAACTTTGTAGCCGCAACAGAGACATCATGTAGTTTTTTTCTTGTTGGATTATCTAGGATGATTGCAGGCGACTCTTCTATGACTTTTTGGTGGCGTCGCTGAAGCGAGCAGTCTCTCTCTCCGATATGAATAGCCTCGCCATGACTGTCGCCTATAATCTGGACTTCAATATGCCTTGGGTTTTTGATGAATTTTTCAACATAAAGGTCTCCATTGCCAAACGAGATCATAGATTCATTCTTAGCAGCTAAAAACATGCTCTCCATGCTCTCTTCTCCCTCTACGATACGCATACCTCTGCCACCTCCACCAGCACTCGCTTTAATCATAACAGGATAGCCTATCTTTTTTGCAATCTCTTTAGCTTCGGATATGTCTTTAAGTACACCACTACTCCCTTCGATAACAGGAACTCCAGCTTTTTTCATAATCTCTTTTGCTTTTGATTTATCGCTAACTAAAGCCATAGTCTCAACAGATGGTCCTATGAATTTGATATTGTGGCGTTTACAAATCTCTACAAAGCTCTGATTTTCACTCAAAAAACCATATCCTGGGAAAATTGCATCACACTCACTTATCTCTGCAGCACTTATAATGGCTGGAATATTTAGGTAACTTTCACTTGAAGGTGCTTTGCCGATACATATACTAGCATCAGCAAGTTTTAGATAAAGTGCATCTTTGTCCGCCTCTGAGTAGACTGCTACAGCAATCTTTCCCATCTCTTTTATGGTTCTTATAGCTCTTAGGGCTATCTCGCCTCTATTGGCTACGAGTATTTTCTTAATCTCTTTCATTTATGTTTTCTCCACTTTAAAAATCGGCATACCATGCTCTACAGGCTGCCCGTCTTCTACCAAAATCTCTATGATTTTACAATCAAACTCAGCCTCAAACTCATTCATAATCTTCATAGCCTCAATGATACCAACAACTTCACCCTTTTTTACAGATGCTCCTACTTTTACAAATGCTTTTGTATCGGGACTAGGCGATATATAAAAATTCCCCACCATGGGCGAATTGATGCTCTGAGTAATCAATTCTGAAGTGGGAATACTCTTAGGCATATCTACTTTTTCAGAAACCTCAACAGTAGAAGTGGCTATAGGAGTATCACACTTAAGATTTTTTTGTAACTCAATCGCAAATTCACCATTCTTGATTTTCACTTTTGTGATGTTACTATCATCAAAAAAATGCATCAAATCTTTAATCTCTTCGTTTGTCATACACCTTCCTTAAGTCAATATTATATTATTATATAGTTTTATCCATGTATAACTACTTAATCTGCTCAATCACCACACCGTTCTCTTTGATAAATCTTGCAATAGCGTCAGAGTCTGTATGCTCATACGGCTTATCATACACTATCCTTTTGATGCCACTTGCTATGATATTTTTACTACAATCACTACAAGGCTCAAGAGTTACATATATGGTTGCATCTTTTATACTTATACCCTCTCTAGCTGCCCATATGATAGCATTCATCTCTGCATGTATCTCATAAGTTTTACTCCAGTTATGGTGTTCTTTTGTATGCTTTGCATCCCAGTAGTCACAACAGTTTGTATATCCTGCGGGTGTACCGTTGTAGCCTGTACTTAAAATTCTTCCATTTTTTACTATCACAGCACCCACATTTTTTGATACACACTTGCTTGCGGTTGCTATCTCTAAAGCTATGTTTATAAAATTTCTGTCTGTTAACATGGCTTAATTTTAACTAAATTAGAAAATAAATGCAAATTTGATATAATAAACTTTTTTCACAAAGAGGACATATGAAGATTGAAGATAAAATAGAGCTTAAAGTTATAGAGAAAAAGTTACTCAAAGTTGGCAGATATCTTAAAGATGCAAAAGTTACTTTTCAAGATAGGAAGATTTTTGCAACACTCTACCCAGACTTTAAAGCACTTCAAGAGGCACATATCATAAACATAAAACAACAACTCAGATGGTATGCAGTCGAGCTTTACAATATTGAAGCACCATCTGCACAAAAGATAAAAGGGCATAAGATTATAACAAACTTTTACGACCTAGAGACACAAGAGCCAGATGATAAAACTTATGTTCTACTAAAAAAGTATCTTATGAGTGTTAGTGATAAAAAGGTTCTATTTTCATCGCACCTAGAGTTTGACTTAGGACTAGACTCACTTGAGTATGTTAAACTTTTTCTGTTTATCGAAAAGAGTTATGGTGCTTATTTGGATGAAAAAACATTTTCAAGAGTGATGGTTCTAAAAGATCTTTATGGTTGGATAAAAGAGCATGAAAAAAGATTGGATATAGCGTCTATTTCATGGCAAGACTTGTTTGAAGAGTGTGGTGGCATGAGACTAAATAGCTCCCCTTGGATTATGAGAGTGTGGAAAAGTGTCTTATGGACAATCTTTAAGCCCTATTTTCGTTTTGAAACCTTTGGAGCACAAAATATTCCTAAAGAGCCATGCATTATCGCACCCAACCACTACAGTATGGTAGATGGTTTTGTTGTTTTAGCCTCACTGCCCTTAAGTATTGTTAAAAAAACATTCTTTTTAGCCTTTGAAGGGGAGTTTGGTAAGTCTGCGTATAGCACTATCTCCAAGCACTCTCAAACTATTTTAATCAACCACAATAAAAACCTTATATCCTCAATGCGTAGTGTAGCCTTACCACTTTTAGAGTCTAAAAATATCGTCATTTTTCCAGAGGGAGCAAGGTCAAGAGATGGCAAACTATTGAGGTTTAACAAGTTTTTTGCCATCCTATCCAAAGAGCTACAAGTACCAATAGTTCCAGCTGTCATCAAAGGTACTTTTGAGGCTATGCCTACAGGCCTAACTATCCCAAAACCTAAAAAAGTGACCATAACTTATCTTGAGCCTATATATCCTAAAGAGTTGGATTATGATGCCATTAGCAAAAAGGCTAGAGAGGCAATTCTTAAGGCTTTGTAGATAGTGCCTCTTTAACCTCTTTTGCTACTTTTTTTTCATCAACTCTCAAGAGTAAAACTCCACCTATAATCAAAAAAGGTAGAATCGAGAGAATGCCTGCTCTTGAGCTTTCAGTTATAAGCACGGTTATGCCTAACATAAGCGGCCCTAGTATCGAGGCAAACTTTCCTAAAAAGTTGTAAAATCCAAAAAACTCAGACATGTGCTCTTGGGGAATCATCCGCATATAGTAGGAGCGACTAAGCGACTGGATACCGCCTTGTACCAATGCAATAAGCACGGCTAGTATAAAAAACTCGTAAATCTCCTCTATCATTGAGGCCCAAATTATGATAAAGATATAGACACAAATCGCAAAAAGAATGGCTTTTTTTGCATCATACTTCTGTGCAAAATATGTAAAAAGAAGAGTCGCAGGAAATCCTATAAACTGCACCATCAAGATAGCGATAATCAAGCCATTGGGGTCAAGCCCAATCGCCATTCCAAAATCAACTGCCATACGGATGATAGTGTTTACTGCATCAATATAGAGCCAATATGCAACCAAAAATAGCAATAATCCCTTTAGGCGTCGTATTTTTTTTAGTGTTCTTACTAGTCGCTGAAACCCTAGCTTTACTAGCTTTAAAGTGTCAAATTTTACCTCTCTTTTCTCTTTAACAAATAGCATTAGCGGTAAAGAGAATAGTGCCCACCAGATTGCAACACTGATAAATGAGATTTGCACAGCATGGGTTTTATTTGCTAATCCAAAAAAGTCTGGAAACTGTGTCATTGCAACATTGAGAGTAAAAAGTATGCCACCACCAAGATAACCAAAAGCAAAACCTAGTCCAGATACAAAGTCGCTTTTGCGGTTTTTTGAAACAAAAGGGAGTAGTGAGTCGTAAAAGCTATTTGATACCATAAAGCCTATATTGCCTAAGATATAGATAAAAATCGCAATTTTCCATTCACCATATCCTATAAAGGCTAGTGAGGCGCTCATCAAGATAGCAAGATAGGCAAAGATAAACAAAAATCTTTTTCGCAAGCTTGCCACATCAGCAATAGCACCAAGTAAAGGAGCAAGCAGAACGATAAAAAATGTTGAGATAGCATTTGCAAAACCGAGCTGAGCTGTACTAATAGTCGCATCAACCTCACTGCTAAAGTAAGATTTAAAAAATATCGGAAAAAAACCAGCCATCACCGTTGTAGCATAAGCAGAGTTTGCCCAGTCATAAAATGCCCAAGCATAAACACTTCTATTTTTATTATTTATCACAATGCTTTACTGTTCCGTCAAATTTTCATCTATTAAAGCTTATATCTACTCTTCTGTTTAGAGCTCTTCCCTCTTCACTCTTATTGCTTGCAACTGGAGTAGTTTCGCCATGTCCTTTTGTTTTTATTCTACTTTTATCTATTCCGCTCTTTGTTAAGGCTTGAGCCACTTTTTTTGCTCTTAGTTCAGAGAGAGTATGGTTGTACATATAAGTTCCAACTGAATCTGTATGACCATCTACAGTTGCTGTTAACCCCTTATGTTTGTTTAAAAACTCTACTGCTTCGCTTATCTCGCTTTCATAATCCTGTCTTATGTCATGCCTATCAAATTCAAATCTGATATTTAACCTGATTAGCTTTATACTGCCGGTTTCATCTAAAACTTTTCCATCTTTATCAAAAGCTACACTCTCTTTAACATGTCTTATGATAAAAGCATCTGGACGATTTTCATCCAAAGTAGCCGAACCCTCTGTTACTCCAGAGCTTGTCGCACCCTCGACCGTCTTAAACATAGACTGCCCAAAAGAGAGAGAGACTAAGAGAGTCAGTAGAATTACTATTTTTTTCATCTTATACCCTTTGTGTATTGGTGTCGCATAATAACATAAACTTGAATTATGGCTTCTTAATCCACTCTATTGCATTGTGCATTATGCCTATTATAGATGGACTTACTGGCTCTATGTCTTGATTGACTACGGTGATGGAGTTTGGAATAACTAAAAAAAGGTATGGGTTATCATCTACTATAAGGGCAAAAATCTCTCTATAGATTTCATCAAATCTCTTTTGGTCTACTATCTTTTCTGCTTTTTTTATGAGCATGTCTACTCTCTCATTTTTATAGCCTACAAAGTTAAATCCACCCTTTTTTATTGAGTTACTATGCCAAATGCTATAGGCATCAGGCTTAAGTCCCAAAGACCACCCCATAAGAACTGCTTCAAAGTTTCTAGGAAGCACTACAGTATTTAAAAAAGCTTGCCACTCCATCACTCTTAAGTTCATAACAACTCCAGCCTCTTTTAGTTGATGCTGTATAATCTCAGCCGCATAGCCTCTAATGCTCCCAGTATTTGTTATAAGCTCAAACTCAAACGGATTAGACTCATCATAACCCACCTCTCTTAAAAGTCTTTTTGCTTCCTCTATGTTTTGCTTGGGTGCTTTTACATTTTTATTAAATGCTCCTGTTTTTGGCATAAAAGGGCCAGTGGAAACCTGTGCATGACCAAAATAAAGGATATCTACTAACTCATCTCTATCTATTGCTAAACTTAAGGCTTTTCTAACTCTTGGGTCTTTAAACTTGTCTAGTGTGAGATTTAGACCAATATAAGAGTAGGAGTGAGCTATATCTTCATAAATAGAGAAGTTTTTTCTAAACTCATCATCTATCTGCCTATCTAGCTGAAGTGGAGTTAAGCCTCCAACATCAAGCTGTCTTGATTTTAGCATCAGAAAATTTGCAGAGATATCTGGCACAAAGTGAAAAATCATCTTGTCGATATTGGGCTTTGCTTTAAAATAGTTAGGATTTGCTCTAAGAACTATATCGCTTGATACTGAAAATTCCTCTAGCATATAGGGGCCCGTACCTACTGGAGAGCGATTAAACTTGGAGGTCATCAAATCTTTCTCATCTTTAAGGATATGCTCTGGAAGTATCGACATCATCCAAATTTCAAGAGCTTTAAAGTAGGGATATTTATACTTTACTATAACTCTATGCTCATCTATCATCTTCACCGACTCAATATGAGAAAAGCCAGAAGAGTATGGAGTAAATATATCGGGTGAGATGATTGTATTGTAAGTAAAGAGCACATCTCTAGCAGTAAAAGGCTTCCCATCACTCCAAAACACATCCTCTCTTAACTCAAACTCCAGAGTCATATCATCTAAAAATCTATAACTCTTAGCCAAATCCATCTTTATGTTGGCATCTTTATCATAAGTGACGAGCGAGCTAAATATCCATCTTGTTATCTGCGCACTCACTGAATCTGTTGAAAGTATGGGATTTATCCTGCTTGGACTTGCAGAGATTGATAGATGCAGAGTTGATGCAGCTACATGTAGAGATAGTATGAGTATAATTAGTATTTTTTTCATAAGTGTATTATATAGAAAAATTGGGCAAAAAAAAAGCACTCTAGGCGGGCAACCAGAGTGCTTGATTTTAAAAATTTATTGGTTCTTTCATACAAAAAGAAGGTTTTTGTCTTGGTAGTGAAAGTATATAGTTTTTACATAAACGATATTTTAACTATTTTTAAATAAAAGATAAATTGAAAAGAATTTATCCTATTTACTGATTTTGCTCACTTTTTCAGATAAAACCCTCTTTAACTCATCTAAATCATCTTCGCTAAAGACTTTAATCCCAAGTTTTTTTAAAGCCTTTACAGTAATGCCATCACCACATACAAGGGTTTTATTAAAATTTCCATCATAGATTTTATCTGAGCCACATGATGGACTTTTAGTTTTCATTATTGCTAACTTCACACCATTTTCAATTGCTAATTGACAAGCTTTATCTGCTCCATAAAAAAAGTTTTCTGTTTTGTCATTGCCATTTTTTTCTATAGCCTTGTTGTTTTTTATCTCTACTGGCTCTCTTGGAGTTGCTAGTCCGCCTTCAGTCTCTGGACAAATCGGAATCAATATATCTAAATTTAAAAGTTTTTTTATAAGCGGATCTTCTAAGATTGAGTTGTTTGTGCCGTCATACTTAACATTTTGCCCAACTAGACAAGCACTAATGAGAATTTTCATTT
>CAZLXQ010000042.1:0-11101 GCA_964563675.1 uncultured Sulfurospirillum sp. | reverse complement strand
ACCAGCTTGATGACCATAAGTATCATTGATATTTTTAAAGTAATCCATCTTCTTAGCCTTTTAGTTTTTTATCTTTGATTAGAGTATATAAAACAGGAAGATAAAAGAGATTTAAAATCGTAGCAAAAGCTAAGCCAAATCCAAGTGATATGGCGACTGGTTGGAGTATGACAGCTTGTCCTGAAGCAAAAAAGATAAGAGTTGAGAGTCCCAATATCGTTGTGGTGGAGGTTAAAAGAATTGGTCTTAATCTCATAGAACCATAAGCAATAACCTCTTCTAAATTTTTCGCTTTTTTTATAAAATCTATCATGAGAATACCGCCATTTATGACAACTCCGCTAAGACCCACTATGCCTAAAAGTCCTGGCATTGTCATGTTGATGCCCATGAGCATATGTCCAGCTAAAACCCCCAGTATAGAGAGTGGAATTGTGGTCAATATCATAGTCGAGAGCAAAACTGAGTTAAACATCCAAACGAGTGCTATAAAGATAAGAAAAAGTGCTATGAGTGCGGCTTGCCCCATCTCTTGCTGGATTCGTTTGTTCTCTTTTTCTTCGCCTTTGATTAGCACTCTCAATCCCCTCTTTTCAAATCTCTCAAGTAGTGGTTTAAGCTTATCTAAAATCTCACTTGAGGTAACTTCAGACTTATCCAAAGAGGCAAATATCGAACTAATCCTGTTGCCATCATCTTTAAATATATTGGCAAATCCCTCTTTAAACTTAAAATCCACAACTTCGCTTAGACGAACTCTTTTTTGTCCATCAGGGGTGGAGATATACAAAGAGTTTATAGTCTCAAAGTAGTCCTTTGCTTTGGCTTGTGAGCGAACTTTTATAAGCTCATCATTGTAAAACATCTTTGAAATCTCAGCACTGAAAAAGAGTGGTCTAAGAAGTGAAGATACGGCTCTTTCGTTGAAACCCAATAGCTCCCCGTAACTATTTATCTTAAGCTTTAGCTCTCTTTTCCCAACTCTTAGGTCATTTTGAATATTGAAAGTACCACTAATGCTCTGCATCTTTTTTGTTAGCTCATCTATAGCTTTTTTAACAAGATCATCATCTCCGCTTATAGCAATCTCAAGATCATTTGCCACCAATCCAGCACCTGGAACATAAGCTTTAAACTCTTCAAAAATACCACTTTGAGAGAGCTCTAAAGTTAGCTTTTTTATATCTACAAGTATCTCATCTGCACTTCTGTCTCTTTTCATCCTGCTATCGTCATACTCAGGGGAGAGATGGGGATTTATATATCTATTGAAAGCATTTTCTGGCACTCTCTCATACAAGTCTACAAATATATGAAAATTGTTTTCACTATAGTGAGGTATGTACTTTGAATCAAGCATAAATCCAGAGATAGAGGCTATGCTTGCCACCTCACTGCTTGATAGGTGCGAGAGAAGTATCTTTTCTATCTGACTTACAGCCTCTTGCGTATCTTTAAGTCTGCTATTTATATCTATTTTTCCGCTGATAAATATCTGTGTTGTGTCAAAATCTGGAAAAAGCTGAAATTTACTATGTTTACCCAAGATTACTATCAAAGAGATAATTAAAATCAAAAATATACTCAGTGTGCTTCTTTTGTAGGTAAGCAGAAAAATTAAAATCTTAGCATACATGCTATTTAAAAAAGTCCACAATGAGGCTATTTTTCTTTTGGTTTTCTTAACTTTTAAAAAATCTTTCGAGTATAAAGGCAAAAAATAGAAAGCCTGAAAAAAAGAGCTAAGAAGCAGTATGGAGACCATGATAGGCAGTATTTTCATAAAAACCCCTATCTCGCCACTCATGATAAGTAGAGGCAAAAAAGAGAATATCGTTGTAGCAGTTGAAATCAAAACAGCTGGAAACATCTCAGTAGCTCCATTTATCGTTGCCTCCCTTGAGGAGACTCCATTCTCAAGGTGTCTATGTATGTTTTCAGCCACAACTATAGACTGATCAACTAGCATCCCTAGAGCTATAAGAGCTCCTAAAAGCGAGAGCATATTGAGACTATATCCCATAAAGTTGGCACTTATGAGTCCTATCATAAAGCTTATAGGTATCCCTATAGAGACGACAAAAGCGATACGACCATTGATAAAAATCCAAACAGAGAGTCCTACTAAAATCAATCCAAAGATTATATTTGATGTTACGGTATTTAAGCGATTTCTTATCCAAACAGAGGAGTCAGAGTATATCTCAAAAGTAAAAAGAGTGTGCTTTTGCTCAAAATCCTCAAGTATCTCTCTTATCTCTTCGACCAAGGCTATAGAGTTACCCTCTTTGGATTTGCTAACACTAATTGTTATATTTGGTTCACCATTAAAGCGAGATAGCTCTTTTGGGTCTGAAAACTTAAGCTCAGCTGAAGCAACTTCTCCTAGACGAATTTTCTTGCCTCCTACATGCAAGATAGTGTTGCTGATGTTCTCGACTATAACCTCACCCCCATAAGTGCTTACAAAAAGATGGTCTCCTCTCTCTTGTATAATTCCTATTGGAAAAACTTCACTAAGTGATGAGATTGCTACGATAAGCTCCTTAGTATCAAGTCCATAAGCATTGAGTTTTTTCTTGTTTATCTTAAACAGTAGCTCCTTATCAACATCTCCTTGTATGTTAATATCGCTCAAATCTTCAAGTTTTGAGAGTCTTGACTTCAAATCTTCAGCAACCTCAAGCATCATCTTTTTTGGACTATCTTCACTAGCAATAGCAATAGATATCAAAGGGTAGTTAGTCTGCATCACTCTAGCCGTAGGCTCACTCATATCACTTGGTAAATCTTTTTGTTTGGATGATATTATGCCTCTAATATCATCCAAGATTTTACTACTATCGGCCGCTCTTTTTAGATAGACCATTATAGTAAAAGAGCCATTTCTTATTGTGCTCTCAACTCTGTCTACATGGTTTAAGTTTGCTAAGTCATCCTCTATCTTTTGGACTATAATTTTGTCTAAAACATCAGGACTTGCTCCGCTATATCCTCCCGATATAGAGATAGCACCCAGATTTGATGGAGGAAAAATCTCCTTAGGGATAGCTCTGTATGAGAATACCGCTAAAAGTATAAGAAATAGTAAAAATATATAATTCAGTACATTTTTATCAACTGCAAACTGTATAAAAGAGCGCATAACTTGGCTACTTCCCTATCTCAATAAACGAAGAGTCTAACACTTGATTTTTAAATCTCATAGATTCTAGTTTTTGTTTTAAGTATCTACTCTCCTCCTCTAAGATAGAGTTTTGTGAGTAGAGTTTATGTATATCTCGACTTGTGTAGTAGATTTGGTTTTTTATATATATCTTTGGAAGAATTATCAAAAATGCTACTGCTAAAGAGAGATAAACAAGCAGTAAAAACCTAAAATCTAAATTCTCCTCCTGATTGTACTCCTCTAGCAGCTCTTGTTTGTCATTTGTCATTGCAGTTTGAACACTCTCATTTTAGAACTCCGGCTTCGAGGATTTAATCTTTGCTCCTCTTTGGTTGGGGTTATTGGTTTTTTTGTTATAATTGAGCCTAGCGAGTGGTTATTGCCACATTCGCACCGCATAACTCCAGCAAGGCAAACACAACTCTTTGTCCAAAACTGATAGCACTTTTTAACTATCCTATCCTCTAAAGAGTGAAAAGAGATGATTGAAACCAAACACCCCTTTAATCTTGAGAGATAGATAGACTCTAAAAGCTCATTTAGTTGCCCTAGCTCATTATTTACCTCTACTCTTATTGCTTGAAAAGGTAGGGTTGCTGGATGTATTTTTGGTTTTCCTCCCACTTTTTTTAAGACAGTGGCTAAATCACGAGAACTCTCAAAGGGGCGATTATCGACAATAACTTTTGCAACTCTTTTAAAATTTCTCATTTCTCCATACTCTCTTAAGATATCCTCAAGCTCACTCAAAGAGTACTCGTTAATAACATTTTGTGCACTTTTAGGGCTGTTTATATCCATGCGCATATCTAGAACCTCGCTTTGAAATCCAAAACCTCTGTTGCTTTTATCTAGCTGCAAAGATGAGACTCCAATATCTGCTAAGACACCTCTTATGGGATAAGTTTTATACTTTTCTATTATAGTTGAAAACTTACTATGCTCAAAAGTTACTCTATCCTCAAATCTTTTTAGTCTCTTCTTGCTAAACTCTATAGCCTCTATATCTTGATCGCAACAGATAAGCTTAACATGTGGATTTTGCTCCAAAAGAGCCTCGCTATGTCCACCATAACCAACAGTACAATCGACTACATATCCATCATCTATCTCAGAAAAAACATCTTTCACTTCACTCAACAACACAGGAACATGGGGAGTATTCATAATCACACCACTCTTTTTTAGATATAATATCAAAATAACTAATAAAAAGAGGTTAAATTGGTGCAAAAGTATCTACTAAATGATTTAAAAACCATATCGCTCTCTATGTTTAGAAAAAATTTTATAGGTATATTTCATGGCTCTTTGTCAGCTAAGATTGAGCAAGATAAATTTTTTATAAATAAAAAAAATACTATTTTTGATGATGTAAAAGATAGTGATTTTCTTGAGCTATACTCAAAAAAGGATTACAGATGGAGAGAGGCTAGTCTTGATGCTGACATACATCTTAATATCTATCAAAATATAAACGAAGCAAAATATATATGTTATGCTATGCCACCATTTGCCACTTCTTACTCGCTTGTGCATGATACAATCATACCTAAAGATTACTTTGGTGCTATGAAATTTGGCTCCCTAGATGTGTATAATCCAAAACAGTTTGAAGACTGGTATGAGAGAGCAGATATAGAGATATATAGATATTTCAAAGAGAAAAAAACAAATATCGCAATCATCAAAGGGTATGGATTATATGCCTATGATAGAGATATATCCCAACTTGCTAAAAATATAGCTATACTAGAAAATAGCTGCAAGCTACTCTACTACTCACACGAATTCGCAAGAGGGAGGGGTTAGCTCTTTCTCTTTCTCTTTTAGTTTTTTGTCTAAAAAAATCATTCCAAAAGGTATCAAAGAGGTGATAAATGCATAAAATGTAAACTTTTTATCCCATTTGTGCTCTCTAGCTGCAACATACAGCAAGTAGACAAAGAGGATAAAAAGAACACCATGGGTCATTCCAGCAAACTTAACAGGTATCGGATTGTCGCCGATATATTTTATGGGCATTGCTATAAAAAGAAGCACCAAGTAAGAGACTCCCTCAACAAAACTAATAGCTCTAAATTTTTTTATCGTCGAACCAAACAAAATAGATCTCCATGTTTTTATGGTATTATACACCTAATTTATAAATAGAAGTAAAATAGTAAAAAGGAGTGATAATTTTAAACATACCACAAGGCATAGCAGATATAGATATGAGTGATATAGGCGATAATCTACTCTATTACAAATATAGTATAAAGCATCTCATAAAACTTGAAAAGCAAGGAGTAGATAAAGAGTCTTCGGAATTTTTGAGTGTATATCGCTCTTTTGCAGGAGCTGTTTATGAAAACTATCTGTATGAAAAACTTCTAATTTATGCGAAAAATAACCCACAGCTAGGAAGCTTTATACTAAAAGGTCCGCATGCTATCAAAAAAAACTCGCTTTCCAATGCTCTACATGTTGATAGACATGGGCAGATAGTCTATAAGACAAAAGCGATTGAGATTGGTGAGTTTGATGCACTTTTTTTCAATGAGAGAGAGATTATATTTGTTGAGATGACTCTAATTAAGTCTGTCAAAAATCTAAAGCGACGCCTAAGAAAGAAAAAAGCACTTCTTGAGACTCTTTTTCCAAATAGAGTCATAAAAGCACTCATCATATTAAACAAGGGTGTTGTTGGTAGCACAAAACTACCAGACTACTGCACAGTATGGATTACAAAACTCTTTGAAGTAGATGACATATATAGACACCTCAAAACAAAAAGTGAAACAAAAAGGGAGCCTTTTAAAAAACAGATATCTCCAAATCTAGTAGCAGACTACAAGTTAAAAACTCACCCCTTTAGATACTACAATTCACTCTTATGGATGATGCATAAACTACGCTCAAAACCAAAAAGCATACTCAATATGGAGTTTTTAAAAAGTACGATTTGTACAAGATATATAGACCTTTATACAAAAGTGTACATAGGCTATATGGATGGTAAAGATTTTCAAACTCTATATCCAGAAGTAACTGATACTACAGACAAAGTAGCTGTTGCTATAGAGAAAGAGCACACTAACAAACTAATACTAACCTATTTTATGCAATATAGCAGAAAAAGATTAGTAAATATAGCGATAAAAAATGAAAAAGCAACAGTATTGAAAAAAGATCCTTATGGAATCTCTGTTACTGAGGTTTTTCATATCTTACGTATGATAAAAGAGAGAGATAAAATTAGCACAGATGAGATAGATATAGCAAAAAAACTTCTATGCTCGCTTTAGGACTAGCTCCTTTACCCACTCATCTTTGTTTGGATTTTCCCAATCTTTTTGTTCAACCCAATAGCTATTTTCCATCTCGTTAAACCAAATTTTTTGCCAGTGTTTTGGCTCACTATTTCCATAACCAGCTACGAATACTGCACTATACATATAGAGCCTTTTTAGGTAACTTTACCAATCTTTTTGATAACACAACTATATACTTGTGAGTCAATCTTGTTAGTATTTTGTATTTTAAATCTTTTTTACTCATTTCCCCTCCTAAAGTATCAACATTTATAGTCGTTTAATGACAATATAGATAAAATTATATCAAAAAATGAAGGATTTGGATGATTACTTGGATGCAACGACGCAGAAAATATTTAGTCCCAACAATTTGGGTGAGTGTGATAGCATTTGTTGGTGCGGGTTTTGTTGGTTGGGGGGCTTATGATTTTGGTGCTGATCGTGGCTCGGCAGTCGCAAAAGTAGAAGATAGAAAAATAACAGTTCAAGAGTTTCAATTAGCTTATGCTAATCATTTTAACTTTTACAATAATATGCTTGGTGGCAAATTAACTCAAGAAAAAGCTGATCAGATGGATTTAGAGAAGATTGTTTTAACAAGTGTCATAAACGAAGCCATTGTCTTAGCTTATGCAGATGAGATTGGTCTAAGGGCCTCTGAAGCAGAGATAAAAAATGCATTAGCATCAGACCCAACTTTTTTTAAGGATGGAGTATTTGATCTTGATACATATTTTATGGTTTTAAGGCAGTCGCAAATCAAGCCAAGAGATTATGAGTCTGGACTTGAGAGACAAGTTTTATTAGAAAAGATAAATGCTATTATGAAACTAAATCCGACTCCTATAGAGAAAGAGTTATTTACAGCAGCTATGTTTATGCAAAATAGACTTGCTGTTGATGTTATCACTCTTGGTGATAAAAAAGTTACAGTTAACGAAGAGGATATTAAGGAATTTTGGGAAGAGAATAAAGCAAACTATCTTACTGAGAAAAGTTTTGATTTAGACTTTATCACATTTGAGCCTTTGATCGAGGAGATAATTGAAGAGGATTTAAAAAGTTTTTATCAACAGATGAGACATAACTACAGATCAAGCGAAGGAAAGATATTGAGCTTGGCTGAGGCAAGAGATGATGTTATAAGAGACTACCGCATGAAACTCTCAAAGCGAGAAGCACTCAAAACTTATCTACAATTCAAAAAAAATCAGATTGAGCCAGCTGGAGTCAAGAACATAAAAATAAGCGATACCTCTTTTCCTATTGAAGAGCTAGATGGTGTAAAGGTTGGTCAAACCCTCAAGCCAATAGAGAAGGAAGATAAGTATCTAATAGTTCGATTAAAGAGCATAAACTTCCCTACACCAAAACCCTATATCGACGCTAGAGCTACTATACTTGCTAAGCTACAAGTACAAAAACAGCTTGAAGCACTTCAGCAAAAAGCAAAAGCTAGACTAGAGGTTTTTAGAGGTAAAGATATCGGGTTTGTAAATAGAGAAGGGACTGACAATATAGATGAGCTTACCCAAGCAGAAAGTTTAGAGTTTATAAACTATGTTTTTGATAACAACAGAGCAAGGGGCTTCAAGATTATCGCAGATAAGGCGATTTTATACCAAATTTTGGAACAAAAGTTGCTTGATGATGAAAAACTAGAGAGATATGCTTCGCTAGTCCACGATACTGTGGCTCAAATGAAACAAGCACAGATTAGTCAAAACTTGGTCACTAATCTAAGAAGAAGATACAGTATAGAACAATACTACAAAGGAAACTAATTGAGTACTACGATTTTAGGTATCGACATTGGTTCGAGTAAGATTTGTGCTATCATAGCTGAAAAAACTGATGATGATATAAAAATTCTCGGCACAGGTATCGCAAAGTCGCAAGGGCTTAAAAAAGGGATTATCACAAACATTGAACTAGCCTCAAAATCTATCAAAAATGCACTAAATGATGCAAAAAGAGTTGCTGGCACTCAATATGAAAAAGTGATTGTTTCAATCTCAGGTGCATATACAAAAAGTATGAATAGCAATGGTGTTGTAAATATCCCTAACCGCGATATAGGTATCAAAGAGATAAACCGTGCTATGCGCATGGCAGACCACAATGCAAACATACCAAATGAATATGAGAAACTTCATATACTCCCATACAATTTTAAGGTTGATGATCAAGAGTTTATAGATGATCCACTAGGGATGAATGGTGCTAGACTAGAGGTGCAAACACATATCATAACAGCACAAAAATCATCACTAAGCAATCTTAAAAAAGCTGTTAGATCAGCTGGTGTTAGTATAGACAACATAGTCTTAGCTGGTTATGCCTCTAGTATAGCAGTTCTAAATGAAGATGAAAAAGAGTTAGGAGTAGGTGTTATAGATGCGGGCGGTGCTACATGTGACCTTGTTGTTCATACTAACAGTGCAGTAAGATTTAACGACTTTTTGGGTATTGGTTCACTTAACATAACAAATGACCTCTCAACAGCACTTCACACTCCCTTGGGTGCTGCAGAAAACATAAAGATAAACTACGGCACACTTCAAGGCTCCTCTAGCGACCTCATAGAGCTCCCCGTCATAGGTGATGATGGCTCAACTCATGAAGTATCTTTAGATATAGTATCAAATGTTATCTATGTTCGTGTAGAGGAGACTCTTATGATACTTGCTAAGTCGCTAGAAGATAGCGGTTATAAAGATCAACTAGGAGCTGGTATCGTTCTTACTGGAGGGCTAACTAAGTTAAGTGGTGTTAGAGAGTTAGCATCAGCCATATTTGATAACATGCCCGTTAGAGTTGCAAAACCAAAGGAGATGAATGGGCTTTTTGAGACACTAAGGGATCCTGGCTACTCAACTGCTATAGGACTCGTTCTTTATGGGGCTGGACAGTTTACCCCTTATGAGATTGACTCAAATAAAAAGCTTAGATATAAAGATGAGTTGATTGAACCAAGTAAAAACATACAAAATGCTTTAGATGGTAAAGATAGTGATATACTAACAAATGATAACAGTGGAATAGAAAGTGCTAAGGATAAGTTAGCAAACATAGTAGATATAAGTAAAAGAGAGTACAGGGATAATTTTTTAAGTAAAATTTGGAACCGTATGAAGCAACTATTTTAAGGAGAGAAGATGGGTGGTTTTAGTATAGAAGAAGCAAAAAATGTTTATGGAGCAAAGATAAAAGTTATCGGTGTTGGTGGTGGTGGTGGAAATATGGTTAATCATATGATTGCTCAAGGCATGAGTTGCATAGACTTGATAGTTGCCAATACTGACATCCAAGCATTAGACTACTCAAAAGCCTCTATAAAACTACAGCTTGGTGAGAAAAAAACCAAAGGTCTAGGAGCTGGCATGCAACCTGAAGTTGGAAAAGAGTCAGCTTTAGAGAGTTATGAAGAGATTAAAAGTGCTTTAGAGGGAGCTGACATAGTCTATATCGCTTCTGGTCTTGGTGGTGGAACTGGTACTGGTGCAGCTCCTGTTATCGCTCAAGCTGCAAAAGAGATTGGTGCTTTAACAGTTTCAGTTGTAACAAAGCCATTTATGTTTGAGGGCAGAAAAAGAATGAAACTTGCAAATGCTGGTCTGGATGAGCTTAAAAAAGAGAGCGACTCTATAGTTGTAATCCCAAACGACAAGCTTTTATCAATAGTAGATAGAAATTTAGGCATAAAAGATAGTTTTAAGATTGTGGATAATGTGCTTTGTCGTGCTGTTAGTGGCATGAGTCAAGTGGTACTTTCATCGGGTCAAAGTGATATTAATGTTGATTTTGCTGATGTTAAAACCGTCATGGGGCACAGAGGCATGGCACTTATGGGTGTTGGAGAAAGTAGTGGTGATGGGGCTGCTAGTGAAGCTGTAAAGAGTGCGATTGAGTCTCCACTGCTAGACAATATGTCTATAAACGGTGCATTAGGAGTTCTTATACACTTTCATGTCCCCTCAGCTTGTCCTCTTTCGGATATCAATGAGGCCATGAAAATTGTTTTTGATAGTGCTGATGAAGATGCTGATGTAATCTTTGGAACCACAACAGATGATACCATGGCAGATGACAGTGTAAAAGTGACTATCGTTGCAACTGGATTTGAAAACAAGCTAGAAAAAACAAAAGAGTTAAAAATACTAAATGAATCCCAAGAAGCTACCAAAAAAGAGCGAATAACTCGCCTTAGAAAAGTAAGTGGTGGCTATGAGGGGCAAGAAGATTATCTCGATATTCCAACATATATACGACACCAAATGGATTAAATAAGCTCTTTATCAAGAAGGTATGATTCTCTTCTTGATAAAAGCTAAAATTTACTTAATCATAGCTCCGAGCATCCAGAGTTGTTTTTCTAAACTTGTTACATTATCATCAGCGAATGCGGTTGTGGTTTTATCACCCTCTTTTTCAGCTATATCACTTAGTTTGCTAAAACTTTTGCAAAGATACTTATACTCAGCAATTATGCTTTTAACTACTTCGATAGAGCGAAAAGAGTCTTTTGTCTCCTCTTTTATCTTAGTTGCTTTAGCTAGCTCACTCATCGTGAGGTGTGGCTTTCCACCAAGCTGAAGAACTCTCTCTGCTGTATCATCATATAGGGTTGCCA
>CAZLXQ010000041.1:0-11157 GCA_964563675.1 uncultured Sulfurospirillum sp. | reverse complement strand
CTTTTTCAGGAGCTAAGCTCCTAAAAAATTCCTCTCACTAAAGCTTTCGCTTTGCAAGGAGATACTGCTTATCTAGCTTTTAAGTTTTTCTGTTTTTTCTACTACATCTTCTATGCCACCAGCCATATAAAATGCCGCTTCAGGAATTTCATCATATTTGCCATCAAGAATACCCTTAAAACCAGATATTGAATCCTCTAGGCTTACATATTTTCCAGGACTTCCTGTAAATACCTCTGCAACAAAGAACGGCTGGGAGAGAAATCTCTCTATTTTTCTTGCACGGTTAACTACTACTTTGTCCTCCTCGCTAAGCTCATCCATACCAAGAATTGCAATAATATCTTGAAGATCTTTATACTTTTGAAGAACAGCTTGTACTCCACGAGCCACTTCATAGTGTTCGGCTCCAATGATTTGAGGATCAAGCATACGAGAGCTTGAATCAAGTGGGTCAACCGCTGGATAAATACCCTTTTCTGCAATAGAGCGGTTAAGAACTGTTGTTGCATCAAGGTGAGCAAAAACTGCGGCAGGAGCGGGATCCGTCAAGTCATCTGCAGGAACATATACTGCCTGAACTGAAGTGATTGAACCTTTTTTAGTTGAAGTAATTCTCTCTTGAAATTGACCCATTTCACTTGCAAGTGTTGGCTGATAACCAACCGCTGAAGGAATTCTTCCAAGTAGAGCAGACATCTCTGCTCCACTCTGAGAAAATCTAAAGATATTGTCGATAAACATAAGAACATCAAGTCCCATCTCATCACGAAAATACTCAGCCATGGTAAGACCTGTTAGAGCAATTCTATTTCTAGCTCCTGGAGGCTCACTCATCTGGCCATAACATAGTGCAACCTTATCAAGTACATTTGAGTCTTTCATCTCATGATAAAGATCATTTCCTTCACGAGTTCTCTCTCCAACACCCGCAAAAACTGAGTAGCCACTATGCTTAAATGCAACATTATGAATAAGCTCCATAATAATAACTGTCTTTCCAACACCAGCACCGCCAAATAACCCTACTTTACCGCCCTTTGCATAAGGAGCAAGCAAATCAACTACTTTAATGCCAGTTTCAAAAATCTCACTTTTAGTACTTTGGTCCTCAAAAGGTGGAGGGTCTCTATGAATCGACCAAGTATCAGTTGGCACTACACTCTCTCCCTCATCAATAACATCGCCTATAACATTAAAAATTCTACCTAAAACCTCTTTTCCTACTGGAACTTTTATAGGGCCACCAAGAGCCTTAGCTACAGCACCACGAGTCAAGCCTTCGCTCATATCCATAGCAATCGTTCTTACACGGTCATCCCCAAGGTGAGCTGCAACTTCAAGTATAAGCTTTGTCGCTTCTCCCTCAATCTCATAATTTACCTCTATAGCCTCATTGACCTGTGGAAGGTAGCCATCAAAATCAACATCAACAACTGGCCCCATAATCTGGCTTATTACCCCATTCATATAATACTCTCCTTAATTATTGCAAAATTCATTACTTCACTGTTCTTACACACCCTAATGAGCAAGGTTCAGCTACTTCATCGACTCAACACCGCTGATAATCTCTATTAATTCAGTAGTAATGCTCTCTTGTCTAGCTTTATTGTAAATGAGAGTCAACATATCTACCCTCTCAGTTGCATTTTTTGTTGCATTTTCCATAGCTTGCATTCTTGCACTATGCTCTGCAGCAAGAGAATCGATAAGTGCATAGTACATGTTGTACTCAAAATACTTTTTGATTAAAGAGTCTAAGATTGTCTCATCCTCCTCAGGCTCTAACTCCATCAAGGATTCTGAATCGCTCTTATACTCTTTTTCTACTGAAACAGGAACGACATGGTTTACTTTTAGCTCTTGAGAAATCATACTTAGATAGCCATTATGAACCAAGATAACCTTATCTGTCACTCCACTCTTAAAGTCATCAATAGCTTCTGATATAACCTCTTGAGCTTTCTCATAAGTTGGGGCTGAGCTTATACCAATATACCGCGAGTGTAGCTCAATCTCTTTAAACTTAAAAAAAGCGATTCCTTTTTTACCAACTCCTCTTAGTCGTACTTTAACTTTTCTGCCTCTATACTCCTCTAAAAGCCTGCTAACCTCTTTGATGGTTTGGATATTAAAACCGCCACAAAGACCCTTGTCGGCTGTAACAAAAACAATGTCAACTTTTTTAGGATCGCTAATTTCACTAAAAAAACGACTCTCTATACCACCGATCTTATGTTGATTAATCTTATAGGATATCTCTCCTAGAACTTCATTAATCTTATCAGCATAGACTCTTGACTGCTGAGCTGCTAGCTTTGCACGATTTAGCTTTGCTGTTGAGACTAACTTCATAGCCTTTGTTGTTTTTCTTGTGTTTTCAACACTTTTGATTTTTCTTTTAATCTCTTTAAGGTTTGACATTGTCTATCCTTACTTTACCACAAAGGTTGCTTTAAACTCATTCAATACTTTGGCCAACAGGTCTTCAACCTCTTTATCTAGTTTCTTCTTGCTTCTAATTTGCTCAAGAATTTCTGGATATTTAGCCTCTATAAATGGGTATAGCTCTGCTTCAAAACGAGTAACTTCACTAACTTCAACATCATCAAGAAAACCTCTTGCTCCAGCATAAACAATCACAACTTGCTTTTCAACTGGAAGTGGGGAGTATTGGGCTTGCTTAAGAACCTCAACCATTCTCTCTCCTCTTTCAAGCTGTTTTCTACTCGACTCATCTAAATCACTTGCAAATTGAGCAAAAGCTTGAAGCTCTCGATACTGAGCAAGATCCAGCCTAAGAGTCCCTGCAACTTGCTTAGTAGCCTTAATCTGAGCAGCACCACCAACACGAGATACTGAAAGACCAACATTGATCGCTGGACGAATACCTGAGTTAAACAGATCTGACTCCAAAAAGATTTGACCATCAGTAATAGAGATTACATTTGTTGGGATATAAGCACTAACATCTCCAGCTTGTGTTTCGATAATAGGAAGGGCTGTAAGCGAGCCAGCTCCTAGCTCGTCATTGACTTTTGCCGCTCTCTCAAGAAGTCTTGAGTGAAGATAAAAGACATCACCAGGGTATGCTTCACGCCCTGGAGGACGACGAAGAATCAATGACATTTCACGATATGCAACCGCATGCTTAGAGAGGTCATCATAAACTATCAAAGCATGACGAGAGTTGTCCCTAAAATACTCACCCATAGCAACTCCAGCATAAGGTGCAAGATACTGAAGAGCGGCTGAATCAGAAGCACCAGCACTTACAACGATAGTATAGTCCATCGCCCCATGCTCTTCAAGCTTTTTAACAACTTGTGCTACTGTTGACTGTTTTTGACCAATCGCAACATATATACATATGACATCTTGACCTTTTTGATTGATGATTGTATCAACCGCAACTGTAGTTTTACCAGTTTGTCTATCACCAATTATAAGCTCTCTTTGACCTCTTCCGATCGGAACTAGTGCATCAATCGCCTTAATGCCAGTTTGAAGTGGCTCATGAACTGACTTTCTTGCCATGATCCCATGAGCTTTCTCTTCAACAAATCTTGTCTCAGTTGCCCCAACTGGTCCCTTTGCATCAATTGAATCTCCAAGGGAGTTTACAACTCGTCCTATCAGTGCATCACCTACAGGAACACGAAGTAGTCTTCCAAGCCTTTTAACCGAAGTTCCCTCTTGAATGCTTTTTGAACTACCAAGAATAACCACACCAACACTTGACTCTTCTAGGTTAAGAGCCATTCCTCTCTCACCATTTTCAAACTCAACCATCTCTCCGGCCATTACATTGTTTAAACCATAAATATTTGCAACACCATCTGCCGCAGAGATTACCTTTCCAGTCTCTTCTACATCAACATTTAATTCAAAATTCTCAATGCGTTCTTTAATGATTGAACTGATTTCGTCAGCTTTCATCTTTGCTCCCACAATTACTCCTTGTTCGTTTAATTTCTCCTTTAACCTAAGCAAGCTCAGGTTAAATTCCTCTCACTAAAGCTTTGCCTTTGGCAAGAGTGCTTTGTTTTTGATTAGCTTTATTTAAAGTTAAACTGCTTTTAAAATATGCTCTACCATTTGAGACTTTAATCTATCTAGTGAAAAACTAACTTCGACCCCTAAATCATCTAGCTGAATTTTTACACCAGGATAATCGCTCACTATGCTGTTTAGTTTGATTTGAGCACTGAATTTTTTACTAAAATTATCTTCTAGTTTAGCAATTTGCTCTTGGCTTATCTCAAAGTTACTTATTATCTCGCCCTCATATGAGTTATTTTTTATTGATATTTGGTATTTTAACTCTTTTGATATTGATGGAATCAAATCTAAACGATTATTTACAGCCAATAACTTAATAAAATTACTGCTTTTTACTTCACCATTGTCTACTAAAGAGAGAAGAAACTCCTCTTTTTTTTCACTGCTCAAATCCGGGGAGAGTATTATGTTGTTAAATTTTACAGAAGAGAAAGCATTTGAAATTTCATTGATAGATTTTTCAACTGAATTTATCTCTAAATCATTACAACTTTTCATCAAAGCATTTACATACTTTTTTGCAATAAGACTACTCATCTTAAAACCCTCTTTTCACCAAGAAAAACTTCGATACAGCTACTGTTTTGTAAACATAAAGTTTTCATTATGCCACCCTCTTCATAACAATTTTAACAAGCTCATCTTTATCAACAGAGATAGAGTCTTTATCAAACATCTTGTCTAAAACAGTAGTAACAACATCTCTTGTCACTCTTCGTCTTTCAACACTACTCTTATCATTAAAACTTTTTTCTAGATTTTGAATATCTGTAGTTGCATCGCTTGCTATTTTTTGCGAAAGAAGTTGTGCCTCTTTTTTTGAGGTTTCTACCAATGACTTTGCACTGACTTTTGCCTCTTCGACTTTTGTCTGGGCACTTTGTTTTGCCTCAACCGACTCTCTTACTTTAACCTGTATTGAATCTAGCCTATCAGCTATTCCTGATATTCTATTTTTATAGGCATTTTTTACAAATTTTGCTAAAAGATAGTAGAGTATTGATGCAAATATGATAAAGTTAAGAGTTCTCTCAATTATATCCGTATCTGCAATATCAACACGACCCTCACTACCTGCAAACAACATCACTGGCAACAAAAGAACCCATATATATCCCAATTTCATTCAGACCTCCTAAACACTGCTAAGTTTTAGCTTGACACTATCTCTAAAGATAGGTATATTTGCACTTAAACTCTCTTGTAGCTCTTTTTTGTCCACCTCTAAATCTTTTAAAAATAGAGTGTACTTGCTCTCAAGTTCACTTCGTTTTAGCTCAACTTTTTTAGTGGCAATCTCTTTAGCCTCACTTAAAGCAACCTCTCTAATCTTCCCTGCTTCAGCTTTTGCTTGAAGGATAATCTGATCAGCCTCTTTATAGTAAGCCTCAACATCACTGGTGTTTTTACTCGCATTCTTTAAATCGCGCTCAATAGAGTCATTTCTCTTATCAATAAACTCTAAAAGTGGCTTGTACAGCATCTTGTTGAGAACCATCAACAAGCCGAAAAATACAAATATATTCACCAGTAATATCACTGGACTCATTTCCAACATACTTTTACTCCTTTATAACTAGTAGTCTTACCTATGTCCAATCAAGTAGTCATAACTAAAATTATGCGAATTCTAACATAGTTAAGTAAAATATTTTATTAAACTGTAGCACTTCATTGGATTTTTTTAAAAAAATTATTAATCTCTTCGGTGTTTTTAAATTTTATCGTAATTGTGTCTACTTTTATTTTTGTTTTCAACCCTAAACTTTTCAATCTCTCGTCCAATAGACCAAACTCAAAACTCTTTTTTGAACCAACTTTCTTGCAATTATCAGTTTTACCAAATTTTATTTTTTTTACTAACTGCTCTGTCTCTCTGACACTCAACTTTTGACCTAAGATTGTATCTATCACTGTCTGCTCATCTTTAAAATCAAGCCCTATTAGGACTTTTGCATGACCCTGAGAGAGCTCTCCTTGTGCAACTAAATCTTTTGCTTTTTGTGTAAGCGAAAGTAGTCTAAGTGTATTTGTGATTTGTGAACGACTCTTTTTTATAATCTCGCAGAGTCCATTTTGAGTGATACGATACTCCTCAATAAGCTCTCTATATGCGATTGCAAGCTCTATCGGATTTAAATCCTCTCTTTGAATATTCTCAATAAGAGCTAGCTCTCTTAGGTTTTTTGACTCAATATCTGCCACTATAGCCCGTATAGTATCTAGCCCCGCCTCTTTAGTCGCACGAAGCCTTCTTTCGCCAGCAAGAAGCATATAATCATCATCTTTTTGCACTATGATGATAGGCTGAAGCAGTCCATGTTTTTTGATAGACTCACTAAGCTCTTTTATAGCATCTTCATTAAAATACTTTCTTGGCTGATATGGATTTGGTGAGATTCGATCCACATCAATATCCCGCACTAAGTCCTGAGAACTACCTAGCTCCTTATTGTAGGCATCCTCAACATCATCAAAGATAGCTCCTAATCCACGTCCCAATGCTTTTTTTACTGCCATGACCTAGCTAACCAATATAGAGTTTGCTAAATTTTGATACGCTTTAGAGCCAGATGATTGAATATCATAGAGTATAATTGGCTTACCAAAGCTTGGAGATTCAGCAAGTTTTATATTTCTTGGAATTACAACAAATTTTGATGTCCCCTTATCAACAAATAGCTTATTTTTAAAGTGCTGTTTTAGGTCTGCAAAAACCTGTTTTGATAGATTGTTTTGAGTGCTAAACATGGTTGGCAAAAACCCTTTTATCTCTAGTTTTGGATTAATTGTTCTTTTTATTAGCTTTACTGTATTGAGAAGTTGTGCTAAGCCCTCTAGTGCAAAAAATTCACACTGGATTGGAATTATAACCGAGTTTGCAGCACTTAGTGCATTTATCGTGATGCTTCCAAGAGCAGGAGGTGAGTCAATGATGATATAATCATATCTATCTTTTACCTCTTCAATTTTTGTTTTTAAAATTAACTCTCTTCCTTTTGTTTTTGCATCATAAAACTCTTTTTCAACTCCAACAAGACCGATATTTGATGGGGCAAGACTAAGCTTAGGAAGTGAAGTCTCTAGTATGATTTGTGAGAGTTTTTTTCTCCCTATTAGTACATGGTATATGTTATATTCATAATCATTTCTATGAATTCCTAGCCCTGTTGTTGCGTTTGATTGGGGATCTATGTCAATCAATAGAACCTTTTTTTCTGCAACCGCAAGAGATGCAGCTAAATTTACAGCTGTCGTTGTTTTGCCCACTCCGCCTTTTTGATTTGCGATAGCTATAACTTCGCTCACTCTACTCTCTCCTTTTTAGAGGTGTCCATACTCATCTTAAGCTATACACCCTCTTGTTTTGCACCTCTATCGACCCATCCTCTAAAAGCTTAGCATCTGCCAACGGTTTTTTTTTGCCCTTCAAATGAAAGGTAAAACCAAGACTCTTTTGAAATTCTATCTTATATTTGCTAAAAACATTCTTCCATGAGATTTTTTTTGAGAGTTTTTCTAAAAAAAGTGCTGAGAGCTTTTGTGGAGATATTTGTATGTCTAAAGTGCTAAACTGCTCTGGTGCATGGAGTATGTTTAGTCCAATTGAGCCTATGATTGTATCATCTATCCTAGTTGTTATAACTCCTCCTATTTTAAAATTTTTTATATAAAAATCATTTGGCCACTTTATCCATACAACAGAGCCTAGAGTACATAAAACCTCTTTTAAAAGGTATGCAAAGTAGATTGAAATTGACTCAAGTTTCAAGTCTTTTGGTAAGTGTTTCTGTTTTACACAAAAAGAGAAGTATAAGTTTCCCTCATCTCCTTCCCATCTACTACCTCTACTTCCCACCCCATCACTTTGAAAGTCCGCTCCAACTGCATATGGAGCAGATATAGTGCTGTTTTTTATCGTCTTTATTAGATATTTATGAGTTGAGGGGATATGCTTAAACCATCGAGTTTCCAACTTCTAACCTTTTCCCTCTTGCATAGTCGCTCGCTTTCATCTCTTTTTTTGATGGAGGCTGAAGAGTCTTAACACTTAAAGCCCCACTCTTGCATGCAACTATGATACCAGCCTCCTCAATAGCTATGATTGTGCTTGGCTTGCCTATGCCTTTAATCACCTTTATCTCTTTTAACTTCAGTCCAGAGTCTAAAAACAGACCTGGCCATGGGTCGTATGCTCTAAATTTGGTATATATCTGAACTGCACTTTGCTGTGAAAAAGATACCAATCCATCAGATTTTTTGATTTTTTTAGCATAAGATTTATCAACGTTGCTTTGTTTGATTGGTTCTAGTAGTGAGAAGTTTTTTATAGTTTTTATAGTGAGCTTAGCCGCCATTGTTGAGAGTTTTTCAAAGAGAGTTTCTACTCTTATATGCTCATCAAGCTTAAAGTATGAAAACCCTAACATATCGCCAGTATCTAAGCCCTCCTCCATCAGCATTGAGGTAACTCCTGCAAAGCTATCTTTATTTAATAAAGATGACTGAATTGGGCTTGCTCCCCTGTATTGTGGTAGTAAAGAAGCATGAAGATTGATACAAGGTGCGATATTTAGTATATCCATAGGTAGTATCTGGCCATAAGCAGCAACAACTATAAAATCTGGCTTAAAAGAGTTTATCTTTTCATGAGCCTCGTTAGTCTTAAGAGTTTTTGGCTGATAAATTTCAACTTGAACAGAGTTGTCTAAAATATACTTTTTAGTATGCGAAGGTGTCAAAATCTGTCTTCTTCCTACTGGCTTATCTGGCTGAGTCACCAAAAGAGGAGTTTCGATACCTTCACATGCAAGGAGCTCTTGAAGTATCCTAGTTGCATAGTCTGGTGTCCCCATAAATACAACTCTCATCAAGCACCCTTACATGTAAAGAGTGTTCCGCCTCCATGAACTCCCTCAAGAAGAAAACTCTTTGCATCACTCAAATCAAATCCGCTACACATAAACATATCTTTCTCTCTTTTAAGTAAAAAATCTGCTGATTTTAGCTTTGTTACTATACCACCTGTTGCAAATTCACTTCCTGCATTTTGAGGTAGTTGTAGCTCTTTTTCATCTATTTGGTTTACTATTTTTTTCATAACTGCATCACTGTGTATGTTTGGGTCCTTATCATAATAACCATCTATATCAGAGAGAATAACCAATAAATCTGCATCAAAATAGTAAGTAACATGAGCTGAGAGCTGATCATTGTCTCCAAATACTAACTCCTCTATCGCTGTTGCATCATTTTCATTGATGATTGGAAGAACGCTGTGTTTTATGAGAGTCTCAACTGTACTTTTTGCATTTTTTGTTCTCTTTCTTGAGTCAAAATCATCTGCTGTTAAAAGTACCTGAGCAGCAATTTTATCAAACTTTGCCAACAATTTACTATAAAGCTCCACAAGATGAGGCTGTCCCACTGCTGCGATTGCCTGTCTGTTTGGAAGTGATTTTTTGTCTAGTTTTAACTTTGAGTAGCCTGCTGCTACTGCGGCTGAGCTTACTAGTATGACTTCATGCATCTGCATCAATTGAGCTAAAAATGCTACAAGATTTGACATTCTTGTTTTCTCAATGCGATTTTGCTCGCTTAAAACATGACTTCCAACTTTGATAACTATACGCATACTACCCCTCCACTTTTCTCGTCTCTCCTACCGCACCTAAAAGTGCGTATTTTATAGCTTCTAAGTTTTTTCTTGATATCGAAGAGAGTGGCATAACAAAATATGGCAACTCGCTATCATAACTGTCATAGCCCTCTATATCTTGACAAAATGCTGGCATATCATCTTCAAATCCAAAATGTTTTCCATTTTTATTTGTTTTTAGCCCTAGTGAATCTATAAACTCTTTTGATTTTTTCTCTACCTCTTCTTGAGTTAAGGCATCACTTCTTGTAAGTGCTATTGCGTATCCATTTTTTGAGAGAGTTTGTGAAAAGTTTTTTATCTCTTTTTTTAGAGTTGTATACTGCTCCTCAAGACTTCTATAGTTGGCAATATCTATCATAAAAAGTAAAAACTTAGTTCTCTCTATATGTCTTAGAAAATCAAGTCCAAGCCCTCTTCCATCACTTGCACCTTCGATGATACCTGGGATATCTGCCATAACGAAGGATTGAAAATTATCAGTTTCAACGACTCCAAGTTTTGGAGTCAAAGTAGTAAACTCATAGTTTGCTATCTCAGGTTGTGCATTTGACAAGACTGAAATAAGAGTTGATTTTCCTACATTTGGAAAACCCACAAGCCCAACATCTGCTATCAGCTTTAACTCTAGCTTTACATCTTTGTTTTCGCCAACAAGTCCAGGTTGAGCATAACTTGGTCTTTGGTTTGTTGGACCCTTAAAATGCACATTACCAAGTCCGCCTTTTCCGCCCTCTATAAAGAGAATTTTCTGACCATCCTCAACCAAGTCAAATAGTATATCACCGCTTTGAAGGTCTATGACTTGAGTTCCAGGAGGAACAACCACTTCAAGAGACTCACCATACTTTCCATAGCACTTTCTAGTCATCCCTGGCTGTCCATTTTTAGCTTTTAAGTTTCCTGAACCTCTAAAGTGAGATAGAGTGTGCGTGTTTTTATCTACTCTAAAAAAGACACTTCCACCTTTTCCGCCATCGCCACCATCAGGCCCACCCATGATAACATGTTTTTCTCGCCTAAACGATACACAACCAGCACCACCATTGCCCGCTTTTAGATTTAATTGTACATTATCAACGAACATGTCACAACCTTTTTATATTTAAAAATTAGTCTGTTTGAGAGATTAGGCGAGCTAAACTCGCCTAGTAATTATGCAGGGATAATTGAAACTTTGTTTCTTTTTTTATCTTTTCTTTTGAATTCAACATGCCCATCTACTAAAGCATAGATTGTGTGGTCATTTCCGATTCCAACATTGTCGCCTACATGAACTTTTGTTCCACGCTGACGGATTATGATGTTACCTGCAACTACAAATTCGCCACCAAACTTTTTAACACCTAATCTACGACCAGCTGAATCTCTGTTATTTTGGGTACTACCTTGACCTTTTTTATGTGCCATACTATGCTCCTACTATCTTTAAG
>CAZLXQ010000040.1:0-11169 GCA_964563675.1 uncultured Sulfurospirillum sp. | reverse complement strand
ATCAAGATTTAGAATCTTTATAGAGTTTTTATCTATCTCTATAATCTCATTTCTTGTTAGTTTTTTGAGAATTCTTGAGAGTGTTTCGGGCTGAATATGAAGCATATATGCTATTTCATGTTTTTTTAAGCTGTTAAAATTTTCAAGATCACTTACTAGCATGTGTGCTACTTTTGCAGTACCATCAAACACAATATCACGACTAATAACACCTTGTAACTGCTGAATCATCTTAAAAGACTCTTTTAACACTACCCTCATAAAATCATGGTTTTGTTGTACTAGATTTCTGAATTTAATACTATCAAAAACCAAAACTCTGCTATCTTTTAAAAATTCTGCATTTGCATAACAGGCGATATTGCGCTCTTCGCACATCTTTGTGATATTGAAAACCATAGAGTTTGAGACTATCTTATAGAGAAAAATCTCATTATCAAATCTATCTACTTTATAGAACTTTATGGCACCCTCTAAAAGATAAAAAATTTCATTTTTACCATCTCTTTCATAAAAAAGAACATCAGAGCAGACAAACTTTTTTAAAGTTGAGATTTTTGATAACTGCTCTAAAACAGTGTCATCTAAGCAGTTAAAAAAATCCGTACTCTTCAAGAGGTCTATATCTGTCAAATAGTTATCCTTTAACATATTCTACCCTAAGGAGTTTAAAATTGATATAAAATTTTAATTATACATTTCAAAAAGCTCATCTTGCTTTAAAATCTTAAACTTTTCATCTACTCTTATGAGTCCTCGTTTTTTAAACTTTGTAAGAGTTCTTGAGAGAGTCTCTGGAGCGATATTTAGAAGTGAGGCTACTTTTATATTTTTTAAAGTAGCAAAAAGCTCTCCATTTTCTACTAAAAACTTTGCTATTTTTGCTTCAGAAGTTAAAACTACCTCATTTGTTATCACTTCACTCATAATCCTAAGTTTACCTGCAAGTGATTTGATGATCTGTAGAGATAGCTCTGGGTTTTTAAAAAAGTCATCTTGAAGCTTTTGAAAATCTATCTTTAAAACCTCACCCCTGCTTGTAAACTCAGCCGTTGCTGGATAGGGGATGTTTTCAAAATTTGCAAGCTCAGCTATGAGACTTACAGGTAAAAACTGATGTAAAAATATCTGATTTGCTTTATGATTTGTTCTATATAGCCTCACAACACCATCAAGCAAAACATGAAGATACTTCGGCTTCTCTCCTTCAAAAAATAGTATCTCTTTTGAATTATATTTTTTTATAGCTGAAATATCTCTTAGTTTTTTTAGCCCATCTTCATCTAGGTGTGAAAAAAGTGGTATATCTTTAATTGTGTACATTTTTAATCTTATCATTTATTAACCAAAATATAGCTATAATAACTGACCTTATGCACTTATTTCTCGAAAAGTCCTACTTTCGTAGCTTTAGGGGATTTATCCCCTGCCGCTATAGTGAGCTTTGCTTGTTATAGTGCATAAGGTCAGATAATAACAAAAAAAATATAGGATTAGTCTAACATGTATAGATTTGCTCCCTCTCCGACAGGAGATATGCATATTGGTAACTTAAGAGTTGCTCTTTTTAACTATATCTGCTCAGTGCAATCAAAAGAGCAGTTTATAGTTCGTATCGAAGATACTGATAAAAAAAGAAATATAGAGGGTAAAGACAAAGAGATACTTGAGATTTTAGCGATATTTGGCATCTCTTACGACCTACTCTACTACCAAAGTGATAATATCAAATACCATCTTCAGTTTGCCTCATCTTTGATGGACAAAAAAGAAGCATATGCCTGCTTTTGCACTGAAGAGGAGCTTCAAAACAATAGAGAAAAGGCAAAAAAAGAGAGAAAAGCATATAGATATAGTGGAAAATGTCTACATGTGAGCCAAGAAGAGCTACTAAATAACAACCTCCCTTTTGTAATTAGAATCAAAAAACCTCAAGCTAATATAACATTTAAAGATACCATCAAAGGTGATTTAAGCTTTGCAGGAGATGATGTAGATAGTTTTGTGATAATGAGAAAAGATAAGTACCCAACATATAACTTTGCATGTGCAACTGATGATATGGTTCAAGGCATAAGATATATCATAAGAGGTGAAGATCATCTCTCGAACACTCCAAAACAGGAGCTTATCAGGGAGTCGCTTGGATACAAAGAGAGCATAAAGTATGCTCATCTACCCATCATCTTAAATACTAATGGTAAAAAAATGAGCAAACGAGATGAAGCTAGTAGTGTCAAGTGGCTTTTGGATGAAGGGTATATGCCTGAGGCTATCACAAACTATCTTATCCTTTTGGGCAATAAAGCAACAACTGAGATTTTTTTTCTGAGTGAAGCAGTAGAGTGGTTTGAGCTTAAACACATCTCAAAATCTCCAGCAAAATTTGATATAGACAAGTTGAGATTTATCAATAGAGAACACATAAAACTACTAGAGGATGTTGAGCTCTCAAAACGCATAGGCTACTATGGAGCAGATATAGGAAAGCTAGCTAAGCTATACACAGAAGAGGCGAGTACAACTGCACAGATAAAAGATAAAATTGACACTATGTTTGCTCCTAAAGTCTCTAGTGAGTATCGCGAAAGTCTTGAAGCTTTAAAAGCTATAATGCTTAAGGCTCCACATTTTGATGAGTTTGATGAGTTTAAAAACTATCTTAGTCAAAAAAGTGAACTCAAGGGAAAAAACTTTTTTAAGCCTCTAAGAGTGCTTTTAACAGGAAAAGAGAGTGGCCCAAACCTAAGCGAGATATATCCGCTGATTAAAAATTATCTACAGGAGATAGCAAGATGACCGTCATTTCACAACTTATAATAGCAATTGCAACTATTTTGAGTCAAATTATAACAATCTACATGTGGGTTGTTATAATCTCAGCACTTATAACATGGGTAAAACCTGATCCGTATAATCCGATTGTGCAGATTTTGAGAAAGCTAACTGAGCCAGTTTATGAGTATATGAGACGCTATATTCCCACTGTGATTAGTGGTGTTGATTTAGCTCCGATTATACTCATCTTGGCTCTTCAGTTTTTCAATCTGTTTGCAATTGAGTTGCTTATGAGTTTAGCACATGCACTTTAAAACTCTAGGCAAAGCTATCATGCTTTGTCTGCTGTTTTCGACACAACTCTTTTCGCAAGCTCCTAAAGATATCTCATTTTTTTATGATAAGCCAAAAGGAGTTGTGAAGGATTTTCATATCTATAGATACTTAAAAGAGTCAAATGTTCCTCCGTATGAAGCATGGGAGCTATTTTGGATGACAAACCGCATAAACACAAGACTTCTACATGCCCTTGCAAAAAGACTAGATGCCCCTGGCATGAAAAAACTATCGAAATGTCTAAAGATGAGATTAAAACCACTTCTAAAAAGTGATGATGAGTGTTTGGCTATCAAATTCTCAATTTACCATGCAACTCTTTTGAGTAAAGATGAGCTTAGGAAAGTTAAGCAAAGACTAAAAAAACATGACATTTCAAACTCTCTACATGTGATTTACTCAGATACTCCATTTGAAACCATGATGGATGGTGATGCTAATCTTTTTTTTGATATATTTAACAATGCTGGCAGGGAGTATAGAGCAAAGTTTTTAGATTACGAGATAAGCAAAGAGAAGATAAGTAAACTTCAAGGAGAGCGGGAGATAAACAGAACCATAAGGCATACCGTTGTAGGAAGAGAGCTAAAAAATTTCAATAAATCTCTTATACATGTAGATAGATTTTCTAAGGCTTTAACACATGAGAGTCTATTTTTCTTAGGTCTAAATGCTCTGCAACTAAGGTACAAAAATCTTGCCATGGCTTTTTTTGATGAGGCTTATAAGAGAGCTAGAGGTCAAATGAACAGAGATAAAGTTCTATTTTGGAAGTTTTTAACAAGCGAAGATGAGAAGTATAAAAATAGTATCAAAAAAAGTAGTGACATAAATATCTACACTCTACTAGTAGGTGCAACACATGAGCAAATCATAACTCCAACAGCTCAAGGTCAGCATCCTACTTATGATGAAACAGACCCTTTTGGCTGGACAAGATTGATGCAAATCTCAAGAGGTAAGAGTCCAGAAGAGCTCGAAAATATAGCAAAAACTTTTCTTTATGAAAATACACTCGGGCACTACTCATTTCTTATGCAAAGAGCAAGTGGATTCAAAAAGCACTACTTCCCAATCCCATACACAAAATATCTCAAAAAAGAGAACAATCAGCGAATAGCTCTCATCATGGCGATAGCTCGTCAAGAGAGCCACCTGCTTCCCTCTGCTGTGAGTCGCTCTTATGCACTTGGAATGATGCAGTTTATGCCTTTTTTGGCTCGAGCGATAGCAAAAGAGCAAGGTATGGAGGATTTTGATTTAAATGATATGTTTGAGCCAAAAACTGCTTTAAAGTTTGCAAATATCCATCTTGATTGGCTTGAGAAATCTCTATATCATCCTCTTTTTATATCTTACGCCTATAATGGTGGAATTGGTTTTACTAAAAGACTTTTACGCTCTGGTGCTTTTTCAAAAGGAGTGTATGAACCGTTTTTAAGCATGGAGCTAGTTCACTTTGATGAGAGTAGAAAGTATGGTAAAAAAGTCTTAGCGAACTACATAATATACATGAGGATTTTAGGCGAAGAGGTTTCAATACATGAACTTTTAGGAGTATTGGGCGACCCTGACAAAACAGATAGATTTAGAGAAAGATGAGGCACTAGTCAGTAAAATCAGTTTTAAACTTAAAGGTCTCTCCCATCGGCAAGCTTCCATATCTGTCATGAAATTCTATCTTGCTTGAGCCTATGTCAATTATCCCCATTTCAAAAAACACTCCCTTTGTGCTATCATCCACTGGGGCTTTAACAAGATAGTATCTACCCCATGGATTTGATACAGGTAAAAGGCGTAGTAATTCATCATCATTTTGTAACTCACGAATAGAAATCGGCTCTTTTTTATTGATTTTGAAAAATATATCCTCATACTTTATCTCACTCCTTTGGGTTGGGATATAAGCACTAACTATAAACTTCTCAATCTTGTCTGTCTCTATGAGATAGTGGTCTATACCGCTTATGTGTGTTGTGAGAAAAAAGATTGTTACTTCGCTCTCATCTCTAAGAGTAGTTTTTTGTGTGTTTGTTAATGCTTGTTCTTGAAGTATGTTTGTTTGTGAGGTGTGTTTATTGGTTTTTGAAGAGCAACCTAACAGTAAAAAAACAGTAACCCAAAGTGGTATTAAAATTTTATTCATTTGAGATTTTAGCATAATTTATGTGCTATTTGGATATAATCGCAAATATTTTAATATAAGGCAAGTTATGAGCTCTTTAGCTATCGCTTTTAGTGGTCCATCCAATAGTGGTAAAACAACACTCATCATCAAAGTTGCAGAGGCTTTGAGAGATAAGTATTCTTTAGCTATACTTAAGCATGATCCAAGCGATAAAGCTATATTTGACAAAGAGGGCAAAGATAGTTGGAGATTCTCCAAAACTGGTGCTGAAGTGGTTGTAGCAAGTCCAACAAGAACGACTCTAATCTCACAACGAGAGAAAAGCATAGATGAGATTATCTCTTTATTGGGAGATTTTGATATCCTTTTAGTTGAAGGACTTAAGACTCTACTACTTCCTAGACTCTCTGTTTTTCGAAATCAGCTTGATGAGAGCTATTTTTCAGTATCAGATGCTTTGGCTATTGATGAGAGTATCGACCTTGATGAGTATGACATACCAGAGCATTTGGATATCTTGGATTTAAATGATATAGACTCCATAGTTGAGTGGATTTTAGAAAATGCAAAAAAGGTAAGATAGTGAACGAAATAATCGAAGCGATAAAGAGATCTGCTATTCGCATTCGAAAAGCGATAGAGTTTGGCGATACAAGCTACTCACAAGAGCAAAATATAACTGGTGATACTCAACTAAAACTAGATATAAAAAGTGATAACATAATAGAAGAGGAGTTTAGAAAAGTAGCCTCAATCAAAGAGATAGTAAGTGAGGAGAAAGACGACAAAACAGCTCTACATGCAGATGGTAGATATCTTATCGGATATGATCCACTTGATGGCTCTAGTTTGGTTGATGTAAATCTTAGTGTTGGATCTATCTATGGGATTTATGAGAACGGCTATGCTGGAGAGAACCTAAAGGCGAGTGTGTATGTTGTTTATGGTCCTAGAGTTGAGATGGTTGTGGCAACTGATAGAGTTCGTATGTATAGACTAGATATACAAGATGAGTTTGTTTTTATAAAAGATATTGTGCTTAATCAAAAAGGTAAGATAAACTCCTCAGGAGCTACTCAGATGAATTGGAGCTCAAAACATAAAAAGATGATTGGCGAGATATTTGCTGATGGCTATAGGCTTCGATATAGTGGTGGTATGGTTCCTGATTTGCATCAGATACTGCTCAAGGGTGGTGGGCTTTTTTCATATCCTAGCACGAGTGATGCTCCAAGAGGTAAGCTTAGACTTGTATTTGAAGTGTTTCCTTTTGCGTTTATATTTGAGAAGGCTGGTGGTGAATCGGTTGATGGCAAGGAGAGAATTCTAAATCTTACCCCATCTCATCCTCATGATACTAGCCCATGTTTTTTTGGCTCAAAAGATGAGATAAAAAGGGTTCTAAGAGCCTATGAGGGATAAGTATCAGCAGTCGCTTGATGAGAAAAAAGATTTGCTTCAAAAATGCCAAAAAGAGAAAAATCTTAACTCTTGCATGAAGTGTGATAAGATGTTTGAGTGTAAAACTAGAGAAGATTATGTAAAAGCGGTTTATGAGAGTATGTCTCATGGAGAAGCTGGTGGATTTGAATTTTAGCTTAAAAAGGGAATAGTAAGATGAAATATGTAACAACTCCGATATATTATGTCAATGATGCTCCTCACATAGGGCATGCATATACAACTATCATAGCAGATATGATGGCCAGATATTATCGCTTAAAAGGTCATGAGACTTTTTTCTTAACTGGCACTGACGAGCATGGTCAAAAGATAGAAGAGGCTGCAAAAAGTAGGGGTAGAAAACCACTTGAGTATGCTGATGAGATTAGTGGCAAGTTTAGGTCTTTATGGGATGATTTTGATATAAGTTATGACAAGTTTATCCGCACGACTGATAATGAACATAAAGTTGGTGTTCAAAAAGCTTTTAAAGTTATGTTTGACAATGATGATATATATAAAGGTGATTATGAGGGATATTATTGTGTTAGTTGTGAGACATTTTTTACAGAGATTCAGCTTATAGATGGTGAGGGTTGTCCTGATTGTAGTAAGCCTACTAAACTTGTTAAGGAGGAGAGTTATTTTTTTAGGCTTTCAAAGTATCAAGAGAAGCTTTTAAAGTGGTATAGTGATGATGAGCAGTGCATTCTTCCAAAGGGTAAGAAAAATGAGGTGATTAGTTTTGTAAAGCAGGGGCTTCACGACCTCTCCATTACTCGTACTAGCTTTGACTGGGGTGTTAAGCTTCCAGATGAGATGAATGATCCAAAACATGTTATGTATGTTTGGCTAGATGCACTCTTGAACTATATAACAGCTCTCGGATATGACGATAGTGATAAAAACATGAACTTTTGGCCAGCCACTATGCACCTAGTAGGCAAAGATATACTTCGCTTTCATGCCATATACTGGCCAGCTTTTTTGATGAGTCTTGGACTTCCTCTTCCTACTCACATAGCAACTCATGGGTGGTGGACAAGAAATGGTGTAAAAATGAGCAAATCAAAAGGCAATGTTGTTAATCCAAAAGAGGTTGCAGATGCTTATGGATTAGAGAATTTTAGATACTTTTTACTTAGAGAGGTTCCGTTTGGTCAAGATGGTGATTTTAGTCAAAAAGCTCTGATTGACCGCATCAACTCTGATCTTGGAAATGAGTTTGGCAATCTTCTAAATCGCATAATTGGCATGAGTGCAAAATATAGCAAGTCTCACATAACCTCCAAAGATGTAAAAGCAAGACATGCAAAAGAGCTTGATGAGGTTGAGGTGATACTAGAAAAAGTTGAAAATAGATTAAACCAACTTCAAACAAATCGCTATCTCGAAGACTTATGGAGAGTGCTTACCATAGCAAATGGAGCAATCACTACCCATGAGCCTTGGACGAAGATTAAAAGCGGTGATAAAGATGGTGCTTTGGCAGTGGTTGGTCTAGTGACAAATATACTTGCTAGAGTGACAGTTTTAATTAGCCCCATCATGCCCAAAACTGCCCAGAAGATTGCAACATCTCTTGGGTTTAAAGTTGACACTAAAAGCTATGTAAAACTGATACAAAATGAAGAGTTGCTTGATGATTTTGTTATAGAGAAAATTCCACCACTTTTTCCTAGAATTGAAGAGGAGATTTTAAAAACTCCAGAACCAGCTTTAAAAAATAAAAAGGGGTCTATCATAACCATAGATCAGTTTTTTGAGACATCTTTAAAAATTGGAACTATAATTGAAGCTCAAGAGGTAGCAAAAAGCGACAGACTAATAAAGTTAAAAGTTGATACTGCAGAAGATAAGCCTCGCCAAGTCATAGCAGGCATCAAAGAGTTTTATCTTCTTGATGATTTGGTTGGTACTCAAGTCTGCATTGTTGCAAACTTAAAGCCTGCTAAGATTATGGGAATGCTAAGTGAAGGTATGCTTTTAACTGCAAAAGATGAAGATGGATTATCTCTCATAAGACCCGAAACGAAGAAAAAAAATGGAACGGTTATTGGATAAAATAGACTCAATTGTAAGGATAAGTGGTGGAGTTTTACAAAACTTTCCATCAGTTAAGTCAGTTGAGCATATTAGAATTTCTGCTACGAAAGTAAAAAGAGGAGATTTTTTTATAGACATAAACAGCTCTAGTGAGGAGATTGAAACTGCAGTGAAGAGTGGAGCATACTGCATCTTAACAGAATCTTTATCAAAGATTACTGATGAAGAGATAGCTTGGATTGTTGTGGATAATCTAGAAAAAAGTATGGTAAAATTAGCTCGCTTCTATGCTGTTTGTAAAAACTTTAGATTTATACCGCTTTTAAATATTCAGTATGCTCTTGCAAAATCTTTGCATATTGAGCAAAGAGTTAAGTTGCTATCAAACTCCCCTGCTGAGGCTTTGATGCAGATAGTAAAAAGCGAGGATAAGACACTTTTTTTTGTAGTTCAAAACTCCTTTATAGAGAAGATTGAGCCTACTATAAAAGAGTTGGCTCTGAAGATTGAGCCTGAGCAAGTTTTTGAAAATGGGATTTTCTGCTCATCTTTTATATACAAAGGAAGATATATCAAAGAGAGTAGGCTCTCATCTTTTTTTGTTCCATACCTCTGCTCTTTGATGGAGTATCTTGATGATTTGAAGATAGAGTTTAGAGTTGAGAGTTTTAGTGGTTTTGAGCACTTCTCTCCACAGTTTGTTACTTCGAAGCTAGAGAAGAGTGATTTTGGTAAAACTAGAAAAGCGATTATATTTGAGAGTGATTTTGAGCTTTTTGAAGAGGAGTTGGTCTATCTAAAAAAAAGAGTTGATAGAAAACTGCTTTTTAGCTTTACATGTAGAAATGAGGCGATAGAACAACTCCCTAAAATTGAGTTTAGATATGCTCTTTTACTTGGAAGTATTGATGAGTTTAGTGAGCTTATAAAAGATAAAAATACTGTACAGATGGAGCTTTTTAGTGATAGTTATAGATAACCAAACTGATATTGAGATAGATATAGAGATGCTAAAGAGTATATCAAAAACTGATAAAGAGATAGAGTTAGTTATAGTTGATGATAGGACTATGTGCAAGATAAATTTAGCCCAACGAGGAGTTGATAAAACAACTGATGTTCTTAGTTTTCCACTAAAGGGCTTTGCTCACCTACCACTGGGCTCAATAGTTATCAATAGCGACCTAGCAAAAACAAAAGCGAAAGAGTTAGGCCATAGTTTAAAAAATGAGATATGCTTGATGTTTATACATGGATTACTTCATATAAAAGGTTTTAATCACGAGTGCGATGATGGCAAAATGAGAAAAGAGGAGGAGAGGCTCATAGTTGAGTTTGACCTGCCAAAAAGTTTAATAATAAGGAGCAACAATTAATGGAATATATAATATTCTTAGTTTCGATGAGTGCACTGATATACGGTGCAAATCATGTCATAGTAGAGTCAGAGAGAATAGCACTTCATTTCAATATATCATCATTTATCATAGGTGCTACTCTTGTAGCGGTAGGAACTAGCCTACCTGAGATGGCAGCGAGTATTGCTGCGAGTAGTGCTGGCAAGCCTGAGATGGCAGTTGCCAATGTTATAGGTAGTGTGATTTTTAATATATGTTTAGTCTTAGGTATCGTTTTTTTACTATTTAAAAATATAAGTCCTAAGAGAGATCTCTTTAAAAACGACAGTGCTTGGTCAATTTTTCCTGTGGTGATATTTCTCATCATGGCATATGATGGCGAGATTGGAGCATTTGAGGGTGTTTTATTTCTTGCTCTTATGGGCGGTTATCTTCTGTTTTTAAGTAAAAATTCAAAAGATATTGAGGGTGAAGTCAGCAGTGAGCTTACAAAAGAGAAGTTTGTTTGGGGGAGGACTTTAGTACTTCTTATGCTAGGCTTTGGACTTATTATAGCAGGGGCAGCTTATACGATAGAGAGTGCCTCCATGATTGCAAGAAATATCGGTGTTACTGAGTGGGTTATATCACTCATACTAATTGCACTTGGCACAAGTCTTCCTGAGCTAGTTGTGAGCATTACGGCTGCAAAAAAAGGAAATACTGATATGGTTATAGGCAATATTATAGGAAGCAATGTCGCAAACTTTGCAGTAGTATTGGGAAGTGCTGCTATAGTTAGTCCTTTGTTGGTAGATTTTGAGAAGTATGGTTTTGATATTTTTTGCGCGGTAGTTGCCTCTTTTATGTTAGTCTTTATCACAGCAAACAAACTATACAATAGATCAGCAGGAATTGCCCTTTTAATCATCTTAGCCCTTATGCTATACAACTCTTTAAAAGCTTTTATTCCATAAATAGCTGAAATCCCAATCGTCTTTAGCGGTTGGGCTAAAAGCTATAAGGCATTAGCCTTGATTTTTGATATAGTTTCAAGACTAGCTTCACCAGCACTACAAACGAAATATCCATTCAATACTT
>CAZLXQ010000039.1:0-11294 GCA_964563675.1 uncultured Sulfurospirillum sp. | reverse complement strand
TACATCCATCGCCCAAAGGTATGCCTGTAACCGAGTTTGCTCCAAGAAGAGTGTTTTCTCCTATGCTTACTGGATTTCCATCAGTTCCACTAAGAACTCCAAGTATACTAGCCCCACCACCAACATCGCTGCCTTTGCCAACTATTGCAGATGAGCTTATGCGTCCTTCAACCATAACAGCTCCTGTTGTTCCTGCATTAAAGTTGATATAGCTAGCTCCTGGCATAACGGTAGTTCCTGCACTTAGTTGCGCTCCCATTCGAACCTTGCTTGAATCAAGTATGCGAGTATTGTTTTGAGGAATTATGTGTGAGAGAAATCTAGGAAACTTATCAACTGACTCTATGATGGGATAAGAGCCTTGAAGCTTCATCTCTATCTCATTGGCTCTTAACCAGTCTAGCTCTATCGGAATTCCCATAGACCATGCCACATTTTCTAAAACTCCAAATGCACCATCAAGATTTAAGCTTCTAAGAGGTACTTTTGCTAGCGAGAGGGCATAGAGCTTCAGATATACCGTCTCAACACTTTTTGGTGCCTCATCATCAAAGATAAAAACTACTTTGTAGTCATCTCCAAGCTCATCTGACTCTTTTAGCCAATTTAGCACATTGATAACTTGAGCATTTCTATGTGCTTCGCCTACAGCATCACCTACATAAGGAGCAAATATTTTAAAAGCACTTTTGACAAACTTTCTATTTACATCAAAGACTTGCTCACTCTTGCTAAAATCTACCTCTACTCCGCTCTCTTTGAGTGCTGCTACAAAAACAGCAACACTTCCAAAGTTCTCTTTCCAGTTTACAACCGCAAAAGAGGCTTGTAGTATCTTTTCGCAATTTAACTGACCCCTATCTACTCTAGCTATCCCAAAGCCTATCGCTCTTCTGTATCCCTTTGTCGCCTCTGTTTTTTTTACTAACTTTTTAAAATCTTTAACACTTTTTACTTTGATTGACACTACATTAATCCTTTTTTACATTTTCTAGGTTTAGACTTTATCAACAACCGCATCCGCCACTACTGCTCTTTGGACTACTAGATGAACAAGCACTTGCCCCACCATCTACTCCAATAGTTGGCTGAATTGAATCATTTGAAACTCCACCCTCTTTGCTTATCCTCTCTATCTCTTCCCAAAGCTTTTTTGCTGAGCATTGATATCTTTTTGCAGTCTCACTTTGTGGCTTAAAAAGCACTATAGGCTTTCCATCGTCTCCACCCTCTCTTATAGCAGGCTCTATAGGAATCTCCCCTATAACTTGGGTCTTAAACTTTTTAGCAAGTGGTGCGGTTGTGCCTTTACCAAATATATCATACTCCTTATTGGTATCTGGGCAGATAAATCCACTCATGTTCTCCATGATGCCAGCTATTGGAATATGAAGTTTTTCAAACATATCTAAACTTCTTTCAGTATCATCAAGTGCAACTTGCTGAGGAGTTGTCACACAAATACCAGTCGTAACAGGAACACTTTGAGCTAGAGTGAGCTGTGCATCTCCAGTTCCAGGAGGCATATCGATAAAAAGCACATCCAAATCACTCCAAAGAATATCACGAAGTAACTGCTCAATAGCTTTCATGATCATAGCACCTCTCCAAATCAAAGACTGTCCATCCTCCATAAGACTTCCCATACTCATCATCTCAATGCCATGAGCGACTATTGGCTTAACTTTTTGTCCTATTATCTCAGGACTCTTACCAACAACACCTAACATTCGAGGTATATTTGGTCCATAGATATCAGCATCAAGTAGTCCAACTTTTTTGCCTTGAGAGGCTAGTGCAATCGCTAGATTTGCAGTTGTAGTTGTCTTTCCAACCCCACCTTTACCAGAGCTTACCATCACAAAATTCTTTACATGTGGAACTATGTTCTTGCCACTTTGTGTATTGCTTTTTTGCTCTGGAGGTTTTGGTTGCTTTATAGCTACATCTACTCTTTTTGCTCCAAGTTTTTGAATTGCTGAGTCTATATCCGTCTTTAGCTCACTCGCTATCTCTTCGCTAGCTGAGAGTATATCTACCTCAATAAAAACATTGCTATCACTTACTTCAATATCTTTTACAAAACCAAAAGTTACTATATCCTTCTCAAAACCCGGATATTTAACACTCTTTAGTGCTTCTTGAACACTATCTTTGTTTAACATTTTCTCTCCTACTCTACTAATTCTGGATTATTTTTTACAATATCTTGCGAAATCTTATATGAGCAGAATTTTGGTCCACACATGGAACAAAATTCTGCATCTTTAAATACATCTTGAGGAAGTGTTTCATCATGATACTCTCTTGCCCTTTCAGGGTCAAAACATAGCTCAAACTGTCTGTTCCAATCAAAACCATACCTTGCATCACTCATCTCATCATCTCTCTTCATGGCATCCTTTCTGCCACGAGCTATATCGGCCGCATGAGCTGCAATCTTATAGGCGATAATTCCCTCTCTAACATCCTCAGCATTTGGAAGTCCAAGATGCTCTTTTTTTGTAACATAACAGAGCATACTAGCACCATGCCACCCACCAACAGCTGCCCCAATAGCACTGCTAATGTGATCATACCCAGCAGCTATATCTGTCACAAGGGGTCCTAAGATATAAAAAGGAGCTTCATGACAATACTCCCTCTCAAGCTTCATGTTTCTCTCTATCTGGTTAAGTGGAACATGTCCTGGACCCTCTATCATCACCTGAACATCTTTCTCCCAAGCCTTTAGTGCAAGCTCTCCTAAAACCTTAAGTTCCCCTAGTTGAGCCTCGTCACTAGCATCATACAAGCAACCCGGACGAAGAGAATCCCCAAGAGAGAGAGCTACATCATACTTTTGGCAGATATCAAGTATCTCATCATAAGCGGTATAAAAAGGATTCTCTTTGTGGTAGTGCATCATCCAAGCAGCCATAAGTGAACCACCACGACTAACTATACCCATCTTTCTCTTAGCAATTAGAGGCATACTACGAAGTAAAAAACCAGCATGAATCGTAAAGTAACTAACACCCTGTTTTGCTTGCCGCTCGATAACCTCAAGCATCTTTTCTATGGTTAAATCCTCTATCTTGTTGTTGATGTCATGTAGAATCTGATACATAGGAACTGTTCCAACTGGTATGTTAGAGTTTGCTATAACTTCCTCTCTTATCGCATCTAAATCCCCGCCCGTAGAGAGATCCATAACTGTATCTGCTCCATGCTTTTCAGAGACTTTTACCTTTTCTACTTCCATAGCTGGGTCTGATGCTAATGCGGACGAGCCTATGTTTGAGTTCACTTTACAAGTCGCAGCAATTCCGATTGCCATCGGCTTTAGTGAAGTGTGCATGATGTTTGCAGGGATTATCATCCTACCTCTTGCTATTTCACTTCTTATAAGCTCTTCACTAAGATTTTCAACCTTTGCTACAAACTTCATCTCTTGTGTAATGATACCTTGTCGAGCATAATGCATCTGTGTTCTTACCTCGTCATTTTCACGCTTTTTAACCCACTCTTCTCTCATAGCTAATTCCTCATATAAGTAAAATTAGAATTTATCACAAAAAAGATAAAAAAAAGCTTTTATAGTGTATACTATCGTAACACTTAAGAAAAAAGGACTAAATTTGCCCGATTTATCTCTAGTTATGCTAGGAGCAGGAACCTCTTCTCGCTTTAAACTCCCTGCTAAAAAACAGTGGCTAAGAAGTGGGCATACTCCTTTATGGCTATATGCGACTCAAAATATCACTCAAAATTGTAAATTTGATAAGATAATTATAGTCTGCTCAAAAGATGAGGTTGAGTATATGAGGCTTTTTAGCGACAAGTTTATCTTTGTAGTCGGTGGAAGCACGAGAGAGGAGTCGCTTAAAAATGCTCTTGTACATGTACAGAATAAAAGTGTTCTTGTTAGCGATACAGCGAGAGTCTGTATACCCAAAGATATGCTTCAAAGAGTGATCGATAAGATAGATACGGCGGACATAGTAGTACCCTTCATAAAAATTCAAGATACAGTAATCTATAAAAATGATACCATAAACAGGGATGAGATAAAGCTCATACAAACTCCCCAACTCTCACGAACTAGTGCACTAAAAAAGGCACTTCTTTTCAGTAAAAACTTTACAGATGACAGTAGTGCTATCAAGGCAGATGGCGGGGTGGTTGAGTATGTAACTGGCTCTAAATTTGCAAACAAAATAACCTCATCAGATGATATAGACACAATATCACATCTAAAAAAACCCTCATCAGATATGTTTGTGGGTCATGGTTATGATGTTCATCAGTTTGAACTTGGTAAAAAGATGTATCTTGGTGGCATAGAGATAGAGGACAAAAGAGGCTTTAGGGCACACTCTGATGGAGATGTGGCTCTTCATGCTCTTATTGATGCGATTTTAGGAGCTTGTGGAGCGGGTGATATAGGCGAACTTTTTCCAGATAGCGATCTAGTATACAAAAATGCAGACTCAAAAGATTTGCTTAAGAAAGTTATATCTTTTGTGCATGGTGTTGGGTTTAAGATAGTAAATTGCGACCTAACTATCATAGCCCAAACTCCAAAGCTTCTCTCTTATAAAAAAGCTATTAGAGAGAAAATAGCGAGTATCCTACATGTAGAGCCTCTGTATGTAAATATAAAAGCCACCACCACAGAAAAACTTGGCTTCATAGGAAGAGAGGAAGGGGTTGGAGTAAGTGCTACAGCAACACTCAAATACTATGATTGGAAGTGATTGATGAGAGTTTTAATAGTCGAAAATGAGATATATTTAGCACAAAGTATCGCTTCTAAGCTGATTGGTGTAGGCTATACCTGTGATATTGCTGGCTCTATAAAGGATGCGGTTACAAACAGTAGTTATGATGCAATTTTGCTCTCCACAAATGTATCTGGGCAAAATTTTTATCCTGTAATACAAAGATACAAATCCTCTATCATAATTTTGATGATATCTTATATCAGTAATGATACAGTCTTAAATCCTCTTGAAGCTGGAGCAAATGACTATATTCAAAAGCCGTTTATGATAGAAGAGCTTATAAGAAAGCTTCGACACTTAGAGAGTTTTAATACTCTAAAAAAAGAGAATACTGCATTTAAGGGGTATATAGACAATCTCCTTGATAACTCAGAGATTAAACCAATAGATATAAAAACAAAACTTCCACTGCTCATAAAAACCAACTTTCAAAAGCATGCTGATGCGGTTGTTTTTCAGTATTGTGTAGAGAAGAGTGAGCCTTTTACATTTATCTCTCTTGCATGTAGTGGTGCTATTGAAAAAATATCAAAAACCTCTTATACTGAACTTATATATCTTGTGGACCTGCAAAATATAAAGATAAGTGAAAAGATAAAAGTTCTAAGCCTCATCGAAGAGAGGCGTGTAATCATATCAACAACAGATATAGATGAAGATCAAGATACTATTCCAGAGCTAGAGATAGTGACTGATAAGAGGGTTTTTGATGGTGGAGATGTGCTGAGTATAGATGACTATGTAAAGTATATCATACTAAATTTTCAAGACAAGTTTCCTGATACAGAGCTGTCAAAAAAACTTGGAATTTCAAGAAAAAGTTTATGGGAGAAAAGAAAAAAATATGGCATCCAAAAAAAGAAATAGAAAACTTTTTATAGATAAACAAGCTTTAGCAACTCTCTCTTTTGCTAAAGAGGGGATGTTAAATCCTGTTGATAAGCTGATGAATAAAGAGGAGTCCCTAGAGGTGGATACAACTGGATTCTATAAAAACTCCCCTTTTCCATTTCCTTTTATTTTAGCACCGCATGGCAAAAAAAATGCAAAGATATTGACAACTGTCACTCAAGGTGAAGTGATTGATTTTATAGTTGATGGAAAAATAAGGGGACATATTGTTGTTGATGAGGTTTATAAGATAGATAAAAAAAGAAGAATTGAGCAGATTTTTGGTACTTATGACACCTCTAGCGATGAGGTACAACTTTTTTTGAAACGGCTTGGTGATTATGCGATATGTGGTCAGTATGAACTTGATTTTGATGATATAAAAAATATTAAAAACAGTATAGCTAAAGCAAAAAAAAGAGTTAATCCTAAAAATACAGCATCTGTTATGATGAGTGCAAGACCTTTTCATAGAGCCCACGAAAGGCTTATAAGAATCACTCTTGAGAAAACTGATTTGCTAATCATTTTTTTGCTAAAACCCTATACAGAAGATTTGATACCTTATGAGTTAAAACTTAAAACTCTTCAACACTTTGTAGACAACTATCTTCCAGCAAGTAGAGTTGTTATAGTTCCTTTTGAAAATACATATATATTTGCTGGATTCAATAATGCTATCTTAGATGGCATTTGTGCTCGTAATTTTGGGTGCGATAGGTTGGTTCTTGGTCAAAACCATAGTGGTATAGGAGTCTATTATGACAAAAATGAGATGAAATCTATACTCAACAGGTATGAGTCTTTGGGTATTGATATTGATATCATTACAGAGTTTGTTTATTGCGATGAGTGCAAAACTTTGGTAAGCAAAAATACCTGTCCACACGGTCAACACCACCACATCAAGTATGACTCACAAACTCTTTTAGAGCTTCTAAATGCCGGTATTTTACCGCCAGCGGTTCTTATGAGAAGAGATATATCGGCGATACTTCTTAGCGAAATGTTTCCAAATAGATTTAAAAATATCCAAAAAATATATGACAACATTTTTCCAACCTCTGGACTTATAGAGTCTCGCAATGAGAAAGATTTCTATCTTGAGCTTATGAAGCTACATCAAACAATGTCTTTAACTTAAAAAAAGGGTTTATTTATGAGAAAACTATTTTTAACTTTTTTCTATAGCGGACTATCTCCTTGGGCACCAGGAACTGTAGGAAGTCTTTTGGCGATAGCTGTAGGAGTTTTAATTCTTCAATACTTTTCAGCTGACACTCTATTTTTGCTAACAATACTCATATCTATCATTGCTGTAAAAGAGATAAACTCTTACGAAAAAGAGGGTGGTGCACATGATGACAAAACTATCGTCATTGACGAAGCTGTTGGAGTTTGGCTAGCACTAGTGATATCTTCTGATAACTTGGTTCAAATCGCTCTTTGTTTTGTTTTTTTTAGGATATTTGATATATGGAAACCCTCTATCATCGGCAGAATTGATAGAGATGTCAAAGGTGGCTTGGGTGTTATAGGTGATGACTTGCTGGCTGGTTTTTTAGCAGGAATTTGTAGCTCTGCAGTTTGGCAATTTTTTCAAATTTACTTTTAAAGGGGATTCAAAATGGCAAAAGACAAAAAAACAAAAATGGTAGATACGATAATAGACTTTATCATCATTATAGGTGTGAGCTTAACCATCTTTTATGGTTCGGCTCTTTTAGGTGCTCCTTTTTGGCTACAACTTCTTTTAGTAGCCATCTGGGGCGGGTTTACTGGATATAAACCAAAGATAGTAAGAATTCCTTTTAAGTTTATGTATAGAGATGATGATTAAATTACTTCTATCTATACTGCTTGCAACAACACTCATGGCTGACTCACTAAAAGTAGCTGTTGCATCTAATGTGCGATTTGCTTTTGAAGAGATTGCTAAAGTGTATGAGCAAAAAAGTGGTATCAAAATAGTACCTATCATATCCTCCTCGGGAAAACTTACTGCTCAGATACAACATGGTGCACCATTTCACCTCTTCTTATCAGCTGATATGAAGTTTCCAAATTATCTATATGAGAGGGGCTTAACAGTCTCAAAAGCAAAAATTTATGCTTATGGGACACTTGTCTTATGGAGTTTAAATGAGAAAATTGATGTTAGCATAGAGGGGCTTAAAGATGAAAACATAAGAAGAATAGCTATAGCAAATCCAAGGGTTGCTCCGTATGGAGTACAGGGGTTAAAAGTCTTAGAGAAGCATGGCATAAAAGAGTTGTTGTATTCAAAAATTGCATTTGGAGAGAGTGTATCTCAGGTAAATAAGTTTATCTTTTCTCGTGCAGCAGATATCGGTATCACAGCAAAATCAGTTGTTCTTTCTCCAAGAATGGAAGGGGTTGGAAGATGGAAAGAGATAAGCAAATATGACTACTCACCAATAGAGCAAGGCATCGTTATCCTAAGTTATGGCAAAAAAAACAAGCCAAAAAAGTCTTTAGATTTTTTCAACTTTATGTTCTCAAAAGATGCTCAGAAAATTCTTCAGAGATATGGCTATATAGTTCCATGAACAAGCTTTCAGGTAAAATCAGCAAAATAGTCTCTTATGAGGGCATATCAATAGTCTCTGTAGAGACAAAAAGCACAACTCTAAAAGCGGTTTTGCTTGATACTCCCCAGAGTTGTGATTATCTTAGGCTTAAGCAGAGTATAGCTGTAGTTTTCAAAGAGACAGAAGTTGCTATAGCCCTAATAAACTTAGGCAATATCAGTATGGCAAACCAGATAAAATGTAAAATAGACTCTATCGAAAATGGCAAAATTCTTACAAAAATATCTCTTACATGTAGAGATGAAAACATAGTATCTATCATAACTACTAGCTCATCAAAACGACTTAAACTAAAAAAAGATCTTGAGGTAATCGCACTCATAAAAGCAAATGAGCTCTCTTTGGCAAAGACTTAAAGATGTTTGTTGAAACTATGATGCTAACTTTCAAAGTAGCAGTAATCACAACAGCTATCCTCTTTATCATAGGAGTTCCTTTAGCGCTTTGGATATCAAGCACAACATCTAAGCTAAAGCCCGTTGTAGAGACGATAGTAAGCATGCCTCTTGTTCTTCCGCCAACAGTCATAGGCTTCTATCTGCTTATTTTCCTAGGTCCTGCTAGCTCAATTGGTGGCTTTATGGAGAGTTGGTTTGATATGAGACTTGTGTTATCTCTTGAGGGGATTATCATAGGTTCTGTTATTTGTAGCTTTCCTTTTATGATTCAACCGATTCAATCTGGACTACAATCACTTCCAAAATCACTCATAGAGGCATCCTATACCCTTGGTAAGTCCAAATTTCAAACACTAATGCAAGTTCAACTTCCAAATATAAAAAACTCACTTCTTACAGGCATAGTTCTTACATTTGCTCACACAGTGGGAGAGTTTGGAGTAGTTTTGATGATAGGTGGCAATATCCCAGGAGAGACAAGAGTGGCATCAATCGCAATCTATGATGAAGTTGAAGCACTCAACTATAGTGTTGCAAATCAGTATGCCTTGACTCTTTTTGCTATCTCTTTTTCTATACTTCTTTTGGTTTATGTGTTGAACAGAAAATTTAGTGGACTTTTAAAGTGATAAAACTAGAGATAAAAAAAAGCTTTAAAAATGCAAATTTTTATTTCAAAACAGATATAAAAAACCACTCCATAAATGCAGTTTTTGGAAAATCTGGTTCAGGAAAAACCACTCTTCTTAGACTTCTAAGCGGACTTGAGACTCCAGATGAGGGCGAGATAGTTGTAGATGAGAAAATATGGTTTAGCTCAAGCAAGAAGATAAACCTAACACCACAACAAAGAGATATAGGCTTTGTATTTCAAGACTATGCTCTCTTTCCAAACATGAGTGTCATAGAAAATCTAAGGTTTGCCCAACAAAAAAAAGATGAGAAATTCTTAAAAAATCTTTTAGAGATTGTGGAGCTAACTGAGTTTCAAAACAAATATCCAGAACTACTTTCAGGTGGGCAAAAACAAAGAGTAGCTCTTGCTAGAGCGGTTGCAAAAAAACCAAAACTACTCCTATTAGATGAGGCTCTTTCCGCACTAGACAATCTTATGAGAATACAGCTTCAAGATGATGTAAAACTCATACATAAAGAGTTGAACCTAACCACACTTATGATAAGTCATGACATAACAGAGGTCTATAAATTAGCTTCAAATATCCTTGTAATCAAAAATGGCAAGATAGAGAAGAGTGGAAACCCAGATATACTGTTTGAGAATTCTAAAATCAGTGGGAAGTTTAAATTCTCAGCCAAAATCATTAAAATAGAGCCAGCGGATATACTCTATATCATAACTCTACTCATACAAAACAACTTAACAAAAGTAGTAGCCACAAAAGAGGAGGCTAAGATGATGAGTATTGGAGACGATGTACTTGTCGCCTCTAAAGCCTTTAGCCCTATCATACTACTTTAAGCTATCACTTAAGATATGCTCTAAAATCATATTTTCATCTACTCCCTCTTGTCTTGCATAGTTGGCTATTTTCTGCTTGTTACTAGTTGATATATTAAATACCACCCTACAGCTCTGCTCTTCATCTTCACGAAGCTTATCATGCTTATCTTGATACTCTTTTTGAGCCTGTTTATCTATCGGAGATCTTAGAGATTTATACTCTATGAGTTTCCCATCTTTATATACTCCTGAAATTTCAGCATAAACCCAATAGTAGCCGTTGTCTTTGCGAAGATTTTTAACATATCCTCTCCAGATATCCCCACTCTTAAGTGTGCTCCACATATCTTTAAATGCAGACTTTGGCATATCAGAGTGCCTAACAATATTATGAGGGTTACCAACAAGCTCACTCACACTATAGCCACTTATCTGTGCAAATAGCTCATTTGCAAATGTTATATTTCCATTCAAGTCTGTTCTTGAGATTATCAGCTCCCCCTCAGGAACTACTGTCTGCTCAAACTGCTTATATGTTGTGTTCACTCTACTGCCCCCTTTTTTTTACTAACTGACCTTATAGTTTTTTATTTTTTAAATCACCGCTATATACAATATCTTCTGCTTGTATGGTATCGTCTTTTAGAACCTCGGGAATGATGTCGCTTTTCATAAGTTTTTCTCGCTCACGGTCTAACTCATCTTCACTATAAGCCATCATCATCTCAGCAGAAATCACATGTTTTAAAGCCTCTATTTTTCGCACATTGTCCATCTCTTGTGCTACTCCTTCTCCCTCTACTGTGACTATTATCTTGCCAATTGAGGCATCATGAAAATGGGACTTAATTAAAAAAACGGGTGCATAAAATACCCTTCAAAGTATGGTATATTGGGAGTAAACAAAGGTTTATTTACAAATGGCTGTAAAAAAAGTTCAAAAATATGTACACATTGCCAATCTAAAAATACTCAAAACAGAGGCACAAGAAGAGGTATAAAAAGATATTTTTGTAAAGATTGTCAAGCATCTTTCAGTTCAAGTAGAAGACCAAATAAGCTACAATTTGTTATTTTCAAAGAGTATTTTTTACAACGCCAAACACTTAAGCAATTATCTCTAAAGTACGATAAATCTATACCTTGGGTTATGAAGCAAAGAGAT
>CAZLXQ010000038.1:0-11313 GCA_964563675.1 uncultured Sulfurospirillum sp. | reverse complement strand
ATATAATGTCCCTAGCAAAAAGAACCAAACCAAGCAAAGATTTTATACTTCTGAAATCAGGCAACCATAGCGCGGTGAAACTGGACAGCTACAGATTAAAAGAGAAAAAAGAGTTTAAAATAGCACCAAGCCCCCGATAGTTGAGGGATTACTTATAGCTCTTTACAAAATCCTCTATTCGGTTTATGCCTTTGGCTATACTTTTTTTATCTACTGCAAATGAAAATCTAAAGTAACCCTCTGATCCAAAACCAATCCCTGGAACTGTTGCTACACCTTTTTTAGTCAATAGTCTTTTGCAAAACTCAACAGAGTTATCTGTAACCTCTTTAATGTTGACAAATAGATAAAATGCACCATCTGGCTTTATGACACTAATCCCATCAATAGCATTGAACATCTTTACAGCCAAATTCCTTCTTTCTTCAAACGCTTTTCTCATGGTTTCAATATCACTATCAGCTTCACCTAGAAGTGCAACAGCTGCAGCTTTTTGTGTGATTGAGTTTATGTTTGAAGTGCTTTGACTTTGAAGTTTTTTAACAGCATTGGTTATCTTTTTGATAGGAGTTGCTAGGTAGCCAAATCTCCAACCTGTCATAGCTACTGACTTGCTTAGTCCGTTGATAGTGATTGTTCTTTGAAACATATCCTTGCTGATAGAGCCAGCAGAGACAAATTTGACCCCATTAAATATGATTTTTTCATACATCTCATCAGAAAAAACCAATATATCAGTTCCCTTCAAAATCTCCGCAAGTCCCTTTAACTCTTTTTTGGAGTAGATCGAGCCTGTTGGGTTTGAAGGAGTGCTGAGTACCAAGATTTTGGTTTTACCTGTAATGGCATTTTTTAACTGCTCTGGTGTTATCTTAAATCCACTACTGTCATTGGTTTCGATATAGATAGGAGTACCTTTGCTGTATTTTACCACTTCAGGATATGTTACCCAGTGAGGAGAAGGAATTATAACTTCATCACCTTTGTTTATGAGTGTTTGAAAAAGATTAAATAAAGAGTGCTTTGCACCATTGCTTGTTACTATATCTTCTATTTTATAATCAAGTCCATTATCTTTTTTTAGTTTTGTTTGTATAGCTTTTAAAACTTCAGGAGTACCTGGAACTGATGTGTATTTTGAGTTCCCCTCTTCTATGGCTCTAATAGCTGCTTTTTTTATAACATCAGGGGTGTCAAAGTCAGGCTCACCTGCAGAAAAGCTTAAAACATCTTTCCCGTTCGCTTTCATCTCTTTTGCTAAAGTTGTTATAGCTATAGTTAAAGACTCAGATAGTGCCTCAATTCGTTGTGTAATCATAATAGTACCTTCTTTGAATATCAAGGGTTATTATACCTAATCTTTAATTGTTTTTAAATATAATTCATAAATTTTCTCTAGCTCCCTATCTTTCTTGTCTAGCTCTTTACTGCATGTAGTTATGTTAGAACTATTCATAGCCTCTTCTAAAATCTCAATTCGTTTAAATAGATATATAAATAACTCTTTACTGATATCAGGCATCTTGTTCAGTGCCATAGGATTTTTATCTCGCTCTTTTTTGATAACTCTAGCTGGAATTCCAACTGCTGTTGACTCATTTGGTACATCTCTAACTACTACCGAATTTGAGCCTATACGACAGTTGCGTCCGATCGTAATATCTCCTAAGACTTTTGCTCCCGCACCTATGACAGTTCCGCTCAATATAGTGGGATGTCTTTTTTTGCCCCTGTTTAGATTTACTCCACCTAAAGTTACACCTTGATATAGAAGTATATCATCACCAACTACAGCAGTCTCACCTATAACCAAGCCAAAAGCATGGTCAAAAAAAACTCTTCTACCTATAACTGCTGCTGGATGAATGTCTATATTGGTCACAATTTGAGTTACCCCCATGATAAAACGAGCCAACAATTTAAAGCCTTTTTTGTGTAGCTTGTGTGCAAATCTATAGTTGACCAATGCCCATACTCCTGGATAGTTGAAAAGCAACTCAACTCTTGAGTTTAGTGCTGGGTCGCTTTTGATGGGTTGTGCAAAATCCTCTTTAATTATCTGCCAAATTGATGCCTGGCTCATCTATACTCCTCATTTTTTAGGTAACTATTGTCATAAAGCAACATATCTATCTCTTTTAACACCTTTTTTTTAACACTATCTTCTATGAGGTTTGATTTTTTAACTCTCAATGCTAGACTTTTTTTTATCTCACTCACATCATAATCCAAATCTTCGAATATATCACAAATACCTTGAGCCTCTGTTAAGCTCTCAATCTCATACCCACTCTCATTTATCTTTATGGAGACCTCTGTAGGATGTGTAAAAAGGTTGTGCTTCATTCCTAAAATCTCTTGATAAGCACCAACTAAAAAAAAGCCCAAAAAATACTCATCTTTACTTAAATCTACATCATGTAAAAATAGAGGTTTTTTAGGATTAAAGCCTATCTCGCCATCACTATCACATGTAATATCCCATATCGAAGCCGATCTTGTAGCCTTTTGATCTATCTTGTCAAGAGGCATTATCGGAAAGTGTTGATTTATACCCCAAAAATCTGGCATACTTTGAAAGATAGAGAAGTTTACTAAGTACCTCTCTTGAACTCTCTCTTGAATTGAGATGAGCTCCTTATAGTGTTTGTCCTTTAGTAGTAGTACGGCTTTTTTGATGATTAGATTTACTAAAACCTCTGTGTTTGACCTGTCTTGTAGGTCAATATATCCTAAATCAAAAAGAGTAAGAAGAGATTCCATGTGATCAATGCTGTCATGCAAAAACTCCAGTGCATTTGCTTTATCTATAGTTTCATATAGCTCATAAAGCTCTTGAATTAGAGGTGGGTTCTCTTTTGCTATCAACTTCTCTTGTATACATTCACCTGAAAAAAGTTCAAGCACAGGAGCTACTAAAACAGCATGATGAGCAGCTATATACCTTCCAGACTCTATAAATATATCTGGCTCATCTATACCCTTTTTTAATGCGATTTCTTTTAGTAGATAGACAACATCATTGGAGTATTCGCTTAGAGTATAGTTTCTATGAAGTTTGTTTTTATACTGTGAATACTCTATGGCCAAACCACCACCCAAGTTGATAGAGTTTAGATTTACAGCTCCTAGTTTTTTAAGTCCTGCATAGATATTGCCAGCCTCACGAAGTGCTTTTTTGACAGGAGAAATCTCTGTGATTTGTGAGCCAATATGAAAGTGGATCATAGTAAACTTATCTAACAATGAGTTGTCTTTGAGTATTTTTACAGCCTCTATAAGCTCTGTTGATGTTAAGCCAAATTTTGAGTTTATACCCCCACTTTTTGCCCAAGTACCTACACCAGCACTATGAAGCCTTATTCTTAATCCTATATTTGGAATGCAACCAAAGCGATTTTTTATAGTTTTTATGATAGTTTTAAGCTCGTTTAGACCCTCGATAGTTAGAGTTATGTCGTAATCCATCTCACAAGCTATAAAACCAAGAGCTATCATCTGTTTATCTTTAAAGCCATTGACGGTGATAGGAGCAGTTGGATTGTTGCATGCCATAGCCAAAAGAAGTTCAGCCTTGCTACCAGCTTCTAATCCGTAGTTATATTTTTCTCCAAGCTTTACGATATTTTTTACAAAATTAGGATACTGATTGACCTTTAGTGGATATAGAGCTTGAAAACCTCCTTTATAGTTGAACTCTTTTTTAGCTCTAAGAAAGTGACTATATATAAGATCAATTTGTTTGCTTATAAGATGAGGAAACCTAAGAAGCAAAGGACCAGTATGCCCCTTTGCTCTAACATCTTTTACTATATCAACAAGAGCTGGACTACTTAATCTGTTTACTTTTAGCTTACCTTCGCTAACTACATAGTTGTCATTTCCCCAAACATCAAGACCCCAATTCAACTCTTTCCTCTTCTTTTGTTTCTAAGTTTTTTATAGTGTAAGTTTGTGATTTAAGCTCATCACTACCTATGCAGATAAACCACTTTACGCCCAACTTGTCAGCAGCTTTCATATGAGCCTTTATGCTTTTGGTCGTATATTGAGTGTGAGCTATATCGGTTTTTCTTGTTTTTACTACTAGTTTCATAACAATTTTAAAAGCATCCTCGCTCATAGTGCCTATGTAGTACCCCTCTTTTTTTTGCTTAGGCATAACAATCAAATCCATAAGCCTCTCAACTCCCATAGCAAAACCAACCCCAGCAGTAGAGCGACCACCTAAAAGTCCAACAAGTCTATCATATCTTCCACCACCAGCTATTGCATTTTGTGAGCCAATGCCATCACTGATAAATTCAAAAGCAGTTTTATTGTAGTAATCAAGCCCACGAACTAGTTTTGTATTTGTCTTGTAGGTTATGCCAAACTCATCAAGCATATCTCTTAACTTATCAAAATCATCTCTACATGCAGGGCATAGACTCTCCAAAAGCATAGGAGCATTTTCAAACAACTTATGACAATTCTCATTTTTACAATCAAGCACCCTGATAGGATTAAGACTTTTTCTCCTAAAACAATCCTCGCAAAGATGCTCAGTAGAGTCTAAAAACTTAACTAAGCTCTTTTTGTATGGTAGCATACACTCACAACAACCTAAAGAGTTTATCTCCAACCTATAATCTATACTAAAAAAATCAAACATCTCTTTTAGCATAAGAATTATCATAACATCTTCTTTGACACTTTTCACTCCAAAAGTCTCAACTCCAAACTGATGAAACTGCCTAAGCCTCCCTTTTTGAGGTCTCTCATACCTAAACATAGGACCATGATAGAAAAATCTCTTAACACCACCAGCTCTATCAAATTTTGCCGATATAAAAGCTCTAACTACTCCAGCAGTACCCTCAGGACGCATACAAACATCATTTTTGCCTTTATCGATAAACTGATACATCTCCTTACCTACTATATCGCTACTCTCTCCAACACCTCTTTTAAAGAGTGCCGTCTCCTCTAAAATCGGTGTTTCGATAAAGCTAAAACCATAATTTTGAGCGATAATAGAGCAGTTTTCTATGAAGTAGAGATACTTATCGCTAAACTCACCAACACTATCTTTCATACCCCTTAGTGGATTAATCATATATAAACTCCTCTATTTGCCTATATATCTTTTCTATCGTCTCTTCTGAGCTAACCTCCAAGCACTCTACATGTAGGGCTTCTATAGTCTCTTTCATCAAATCTTGAATTTTTAAGAGATACTCTATGCCTCTTTGTTCAATATTGTCACTCTTTTTGCTATTTAGTCTTGAGGCGATAAGATTGTAGTTTGTTTTAAAAAGCACCACTTTATCAGGCAAATTTCCACCCAATGCGAACTTGTTAATATCTATCAAAAAATCTCTATCAATCTTAGGATGATTTGCTAGAGCATAAGATATACCAGATACTACTCCTCTATCGCTTATAACAAGACTGTCTTTAAGAGCAGGTCTTACTACTTTTTCATAATGCTCAGCACGGTCTGCTAGAAAAAGTAGCAACTCAGCATTGGTTGCAAGTTTGTGCTCATCTGCTAAAACCATCTCTCTTATCTTTGCTCCAGCTTGTGTACCACCTGGCTCTTTTGTTGTAGTGATATCTTCATGGCGGCTCTTGAAAAGCTCTACTTGTGTGCTTTTTCCAGCCGTATCAACCCCTTCAAATACTATATACATACTCACCTATCTCTTTTGGAATCAAGTGAGATATCTGACCTTTGTGCCTAAAGATATCTCTTACAACAGTTGAACTTATGAAGGCATTTTCAAGACTAGGCATAAGATGAATTGTATCTATATCTCTATCTAATGACCTGTTTGCATAGCCGATTTGTAGCTCATACTCAAAATCACTAACTACTCTAAGTCCTCTAACTATCGTTTTAGCCCCGTTTTTTCTACAGCAATCAACAAGAAGTCCACAAAAAGAGACAACCTCTGTATTGTCTATCTTTTGTGTTGCTAGCCCCACCATCTTCACTCTATCCTTCAAAGAAAACATCGGTTTTTTTGTTTCAGAGTGAGCAATAGCCACATAGACCTTATCAAAAATAGCACAAGCTCGCTTTAAAATATCAACATGACCGTTAGTCATAGGGTCAAATGTGCCTGGATATATAGCTATTTTGTCGCTCATGTCATCCCTTCCATCTTTTGTAAAGTTTATGCTCAATTCCAAGCAAGTCAAACCACTTCCCTATGAAGAAATTCTCCATCTCTTCAAGAGTTTTTATATCAGCATAGTAAGCACCCACCGGTGGTGCGATACTCACTCCTATTTGAGATAGTTTTAGCATATTTTCTAGTGCAATCGTAGAAAATGGCATCTCTCTAGGAGCAAGAAGAAGAGGGCGATTCTCTTTTAGTATGACTGAGGCTGTTCTTGTCAAGAGATTGTCTGCTATGCCACAACTTATCTTTGCTAAAGTATTCATACTACACGGCACAACAACCATAGCATCACACAAAAATGAACCAGAAGCTGTTACGGCTCCTATATCTTTATCATCCAATATAGTCTGGTTCTGCTCTTTTTTAAGCACTATTTTTGCACCATCTGAAGCTATAGCAAAAGTCTCTATATCTTTTGGTAGCTTCTCTATAAATCTCTTAGCAAGACCAACACCACTAGCCCCGCTTATACCAACAATCAACCTATTCACCTACAAATTCCCTTTTCACTCTAATCCAATATCATCGCTCTATTTTTAGAGATAAGTTTTGCTCTAAAACTCTTTCCCTTATCTGTTTTTATCCTAACCACATCGCCAATATTTGCATCTTCAAGAAGTGTTGCTTTTATCTCTAAAACAAGTGTGCCATCTTTTATATATGCCTTTATACTTGCACCCCTTAAAAGATCTTTTTTATGCTCAAACCTATTCATGGTTAAGATAGAGTTTGCTCTAACATAACTCTTTGTTATGAGACTGTCTGGCATTTTGCATGTGATAACTCTTGAAGGCAGCTTGTCGATTTTAACTGATACCTTTTCATAATCACTTTTTAAAAGGATTTTATCGTTATATAAATTATGTTTTGCTTTAAAAACATCTATATTTGCATCAATCCTAAATCTAAAAAAAAGATTTTTCTCTCTTTTGGGAGTTTTGAAAACAGCTCTAAAAGATCCACTATCCCTTCTTAGCATACTTGCTCTTAGCTCTATATTGATAAGTTCATAGTTTTTGAAATTGGGCGGAAGAGAAGAGGTGGCTTCAACCTTCAGTGAGTTAAGCTCTAAACAAGGATACTGCTTTTTAAACTCGGCTAGAACTGCTTTAGTGACAACATCTTTTTTACTAGCAAGTCCAAAGGTTGAAATTAGCATTAAAAATAGAATTAAGCGAGAGATATAGTCTAGAGCATCTTTAGCAAAAAATAGATTCATTAAAAAATCACCACTTTTACAATACTACTCTCCTCTACTAAGCTCTCATTTTCAGCTGTTATTAAAATTGCATTACTTTTCAATATAGGTGTTATCATGCCAGAGCCATATCTATTTTGTCCAAAAACTTCAAACTCACCATCCTCTAAAAAGCCTAACACTATGTTGACTCTTCCAGATTTTACCTTAAACTCTCTACTGTTTTTAGCTAAAACAACTCTATGATTGGTTTTGTTTTGTCCTTGCAAAACTCTTAAAGCAGGAATTAAAAACAAAAACGCATTTACATAAGCAGCTAGGGGATTTCCCGGCATAGAGGCTACAAGTGTATCTTGCATAACTCCCATCATGGTTGGTTTACCCGGTTTTATATTGATACCATGAAAAGACTCTTTAAAGCCGTTTGACTTTAGTGCCTTTTCTATAAAATCAGCCTCGCCCACACTAATCCCGCCAGTAGTGATAATCGCATCATACCTTTTCATGTTTTTAAAATACTCTATGCTCTCTTCAAGATTATCAGGGATAACACCACAATAATCAGCCTCAAATCCATACTCGTGCAGCAAAGAGAGCAGGGCGGATGAGTTTACATTGTATATCTCATCATCACTTGCTTCCTCCCAAGGCTCTTTTAACTCATCACCAGTTGAAAATATCGCAATACTGATTTTTTTATAGACACAAACTGTGCTAATCCCTTGTGAAGCAAGCATGGCAATATGGCTAGAAGTTAACTGCTCACCCTTGTTTAAAAGAGTGGTTTTCAGTTTTTGCTCTTCTCCTTTTAGCCGTATAGCATTTGCACACTTTACACTATCTCCAACCTCCACACTATCTCTATCGTAGCTTATAGTATCTTCAAACGGCACAACTGTATCCGCATCATTTGGAACTTTTGCCCCTGTCATGATTTTATAACACTCATCTTTTTCAAGACACGGCTCAACACTCATACCAGCAAGTATAGTCTCTTTTATCTTTAAAGTTTTTCCGCTATCTTTGTGCTTAAAAGCAAATCCATCCATAGCAGCATTGTTAAAAGCAGGTAAATTTTTCCTACATGCAATACTCTCTCCCAATACTCTTTTAAGCGAGTCAAATAGAGAGATATACTCTTTTGGGCTATCTTTATTGACCAGATTTTGTGATTTTTCTAAAGCTTCATTAAAACTAACTATATTTAACATCACTCTTCTAACCTTTTTATATCTGCTCCTAGTTTTGTAAACTTACCCTCGAGATTTTCATATCCACGATCAAGATGATATATCCTATGCACTTTAGTAGCTCCTTTTGCTACAAATGCCGCAAGTATCAAAGCTGAGCTAGCTCTAAGATCTGTTGCCATCACATCTGCTGAGTTTAAAACAGCGCGACCCTCCACAGTTACACTATGCCCTTTTAGCTTTATCTTTGCACCCATGCGACTTAGCTCACTCACATGCATAAATCTGTTTTCAAACAGTCTCTCATCTATGATACTAGTTCCATCTGCTTGTGTGCAAAGTGCCATAAATTGAGCCTGCATATCAGTGGGAAAGCCTGGATATTCGGCTGTTTCTATATCTACAGAGACTATTTTTTTAGCAGGAATTATGGTTATAGTCTCTTGTGTTGACTCTATGCCAAACCCCATCTCTACTAGCTTTAGTGTTATCGCTTCCATGTGTTTTGGATTTGTGTTAGTTATGGTTATCTTGGAGTTGGCTATAGCTCCAGCACATAGGTATGTTCCAGCCTCTATCCTGTCTGGAATTACTCTAAAGTTTTGCATGTCTAATAGCTCACCATAACTTCCTGCTATCGTCAAACTAGAAGTTCCTACTCCATCTATCTCAACTCCTGCATCTTGAAGAACTTCGCAAAGTTGCACAACTTCAGGCTCTTTTGCCACATTTAGCAGTTTTGTGACACCATGAGCTAAAGATGCCGCCATGATTATGTTTTCACTTCCAGTTACAGTCACTTTATCAAATATGATAGTCGCCCCTCTTAATCCCTTAGGAGCAGTTGCTAGGAGATAACCATCTTTTAGCTCTATCTTTGCACCCATCTGCTCTAGTGCTTTAAGATGCAGATCAATCGGACGCTGTCCTATAGCACAACCTCCAGGAAGTGAGACTTCACAATGACCAAATCTAGCCAATAGAGGTCCAAGTGTAAGTATGGAGGCTCTCATCTTTCTTACTATATCATAGTTTGCAAAAGTTGACTTCACTTCTGTTGTGTCGATAGCTACTTGGTCATTGTCATAAGAGTAGGTTGAGCCTAAGTTGCCTAGAAGAGTCAAAAGAGTCTTCACATCTGCTACTTGTGGTACATTTGTGATTGAGACCCTATTTTTGGATAGAAGTGTTGCTGCAAGAAGAGGAAGAGCAGCATTTTTAGCTCCAGAGATGCTCACAGAGCCTTTTAATTTTTGATTGCCTTGTATTGAGAGGTAGTGCATTAAAAGTATATCCTTAATATTCTAAACATAAAAGAATTATATCAATACTTTACTTAACCGACCTTTGTACTATTTTTTAAAAGAGTAACTGAACTTTCGCACCTAATCAAACAAACAAATCAATTTGCACACCCCTAACAGTAGATAGCAGTAGAAGTATTGACAAACCAGTAAACTCAACTAAAGCCCTATATTGGGTACTTTTAGGCATAATAAATAAAAAAGAGTTTAGATTTGGTCTTGATAAGTGGGAACGTTATAGACAAAGCTTATGTTTTTGTTGGGGCTAGGTGCTAAATGGTTACAAATGCTCTTAGATATCATCCATGGTATTTGCCGCCGCTTTTAAACTCTCTTTGTCAAAATGAGTGTATATTCTTGAAGTGTTTACATCTGCATGTCCTAGAGCCTCTTGAACTAAGACTAAATCTCTATTTTTTTGGTAAAGCTTAGTTGCAAAAGTGTGTCTTAACATGTGAGCTCCATTTTTCTCTTTTCTTACCCCAGCCTTTAGTAGCATTTTATCCATAATATAGCTTACATAAGATTGCGTTAAAGGCTTTTGAGTGCGACTTTGAAACAGTAGTGTAGAGTTTTTACTTCTGAGCTGAAGCCACTCTTGTAGATCTTTTTTGATATAGTGCTCTTTTATAATGGCAATTCTTGGCTTGTTTCCTTTTCCTCTTATGCGAAAGATATAAAAACCATCTTGAAGCACTATATCCTTCACATGTAGACCCAAAGCCTCACTAACTCTCATACCACTATAGAGGATAGTTTTTATAAGAAGTCTATTTTTTGATTTAGCATACTCTTTGAATTTCGTTGTTTCAATAGCATCTAAAAATCTCTTTAGCTCTTTGTCTTGCATGTAGGAGGGTAGCTTGTTCACATGTGAACCTCTTAATCCACCCCAGTTTTTTAACTCCACTCTAAATTGATGTGAATTTCCTTTGCTATCCTCATTTTGTCTATCAATAAATGAAAAAAAAGCGACTATTGCCATGCGATAGTTTTTTTTAGTCGCATCACTAAGTGAACCTGTTTGAGATGCCAAAAACTCGCTCAAAACCTCCTCATCTATCTCTTTTATGCTCTCATAATCAAACTGAACTATATATCTATAAAACTTCTCAAGTGGATTTATGTATGTATTGATACCAATAAGTCCTATTCTTCTTGCGTCTTTGGCAAGTTGCTTTAGCTCATCCATATTCTTTGAACCTTGATTGAGCTTGCCTATGATGTAGGAGAGTTTTTTATTGTCTGTTACATGCCTGTTTGAGAGTGAAGTTAGTTTTGATTTGACAAATCTATCAAGCCAAAATAGTAGATTTTCACTAAAGTCTGTTTTATAATCTATAGAATATCTCATGGTTTATTATATCATACTTGACAACAATCAATGTAAACCACCACCAATATGATAAAATTCTACCAAAAGGATTAATATGAAAAAGATAGAAGTAGAA
>CAZLXQ010000037.1:0-11637 GCA_964563675.1 uncultured Sulfurospirillum sp. | reverse complement strand
GACGACAAGCAAGACAGCTATCCATAGAGAACTCTACATCAAGAGTTTGTGACCAAACTCTATGTCCATAACAAAAATCAAACTGTTTGGCTATCTCCCACTTCACGAACAGGTCTAGCTAAGCATAAAGATTTAGAAGATTGTCGCTACTTTGTGCAACTTCTTGAGTTTTTTGAGTCTCCAAGTTTTCAAAATCTGGAGCTCTTTGCATAATTGGTTGTGTAGCTTTGTCTGCTTGAGTGTTTGTTGCAGTGCTACTTTTATCACTACTTGCACTTGTGTCTACTCTTCCAAATTGAACTGGGCTTGGATATGGTGATTGAAATATATAACTACTTACTTGCATAAAAACCCCTTGTAAAATTTAGCTATATTATTATATCATAACTAGAAGGAATTAGCGTGTTAAAGATTGTAGATATTTTTTATTCTATTCAGGGTGAGGGTAGTTTTAGTGGGTATCCTTGTCTATTTATAAGGCTTCATGGATGCGATCTTACATGTAGTTTTTGTGATGAGGATTTACATAAGGGAGCCTATGAGAGTTTTACATATAGACAGACTATGCAAAAGCTAGAAAACTGGTCATCAAAATATGTAATTATCACAGGCGGAGAACCTAGTCTTCATGATATAAATGAGTTTATCAAAGCTCTTCAATCAAAAAGATATCATGTGGCGGTTGAGTCCAATGGATATAAGCTTGAGCATATAAAAAGTGCTGACTGGATAACCTACTCTCCAAAAAACTGGGACACTCTTCAAGATGAGGGATTTAGCGAGTATAAGTTTGTTGTTAATTACAACAGTACTATTGAAAAGATTTTAGAAATCAAGACAAAAAAACCTATCTATATCCAGCCACAAGGTGATAAGGATAGTATAGATAAAAAAAATACAGAGTTTTGCATAGAGCTAGTCAAAAAGCACCCTCGACTTAGATTAAGTGTGCAGCTACACAAGTATTTAGGAGTTGAGTAGTGGGCGATAGTGCATTGATAGTATTTAGTGGTGGACAGGATAGTACGACTTGTCTTGGTTGGGCTAAGAGTAGATTTGGACATATTGAGACTTTAACATTTGACTATGGGCAGAAGCATAGAGTTGAGATTTATCAAGCAAAAAAAATAGCAAAACTTCTCAAAGTAAACAATCATGTGTTAAGTATAGATGCCTTTTCTCAACTAAACGACTCCGCTTTGATAGATGGAAGCTTAGATATTTCAAGCACTCACCAGACTAAGCCAAATCTCCCAGCCTCTTTTGTGCCAAATCGAAATGCCATATTTTTTACTCTAGCTCATGCTTATGCTCAAAAACAAAATATCAAAAATATCATAATAGGCATAAACCAAACTGACTACTCTGGCTATCCTGATTGTAGGCAAAACTTTATAGAGTCTCTTGAGCTCTCTTTAAATCTTGGAAGCGATTCAGATATCAAGTTTCACTCACCACTACTTCATCTCTCAAAAGCAGAAACATTTAAAATGTCTAAGAAAGAGGGTGTATTAGATATCGTATTAGATGAATCGCACACTTGCTACAATGGCGACCATAACAGTAAAAATGACTGGGGTTACGGTTGTGGCGAGTGTCCAGCTTGCATCTTAAGAGCTAAAGGCTGGAAGATCTATTGTAGTCAAGATTAGTTTCTTAACCCGAATTATGCAATAGAATTGCTAAAATAGCATTTATGCTTGTGCCTACGGTGTTTGTAAAAAATTTGAGCTTAACCAAAAGTGTCCGAGTTGTCCACTTCGGACACTATTTTTTACTTACTACTTCTCTTCATAGGCTCCGATAGAGCAAATCTTATCAAATCTTTTTTTCAACCTATCTTCATCACTTAGTCTATCTAGCTCTTCAAGAGATTTTAGAAAATACTCACCTAAAGCTTTTGCAGCAACCTCTTTATCTCTATGTGCTCCTGTTGTGGGCTCCTCTATAACATCATCTATCAAATCAAAACTATGCAAATCATCAGCGGTAATCTTCATAGCTTTTGTAGCACTCTCTTGCTTTGATGGGTCATTCCAGAGAATTGCGGCACAACCCTCTGGTGAGATTACTGAAAATACAGAGTATTTCATCATAGCAACTCTATCAGCCACACAAATAGCCAAAGCTCCGCCACTACCCCCTTCTCCTATGACTACTGAGACCGTTTTAGTCTTAAGCTTACTCATTTCATAGAGGTTTCTAGCTATCGCTTCACTCTGTCCTCTCTCTTCTGCACCAATTCCAGGATAGGCTCCAGGAGTATCAACCAAAAACAAGATAGGTATATCAAACTTCTCTGCCATCTTTGCCGTTCTAAGAGCTTTTCTATAGCCCTCAGGATTTGGCATACCAAAATTTCTTTTGAGTTTATTTTTGGTGCCTCTGCCCTTTTGCTCACCTATAACCATAACCTTACGATCTGCAATATAGCCAATATAGCAAACCATAGCCAAGTCATCTCTAAAGGCACGATCGCCATGAAGTTGATAACTGTCCCTCAAAAGTAGCCTTACATAGTCTATTGTATAGGGACGATCTGGATGACGAGCGAGTTGAAGCTTTTGATAATCACTTAGATTTTCATATGTTTTAGAGGTCTCTTTTTCAAGCCTCTTCTCCAAAATCTTGACAGCATCACTATCTGCTTTTATGCGTGCACTTGCGATATCTTCATTGATCTGTTTTATACTATTTTCAAACTCTAAGTAGGTTGCCATCTAAACTCTTTTAAATATAACTGAGCCATTAGTTCCGCCAAAACCAAAAGAGTTACTCATAACACAATTTAACTCCATTTTTTTAGCACCATCAGAAGTATAATCTAAGTCACAATCATCATCACGATTCTCAAGGTTGATAGTTGGAGGAATAATACTATCTCTTATCGCCATCAATGAGATAACTGCTTCAATAGCTCCTGCGGCACCTAAACAGTGACCAATCTGACCTTTTGTTGAGCTAACTGCTGGTACGAACTCTCCAAATGCCTCTTTTATCGCTGCTGTTTCATTCTTATCATTTGCTGGTGTACTTGTTCCGTGTGCATTTATATAGTCTACTTTTACATCTCCTGCCATCTTCAGAGCTGCTTTTATGGCTCTTAGAGGACCATCAAGTGTAGGAGCTGTTATATGATGAGCATCACCGCTCTCTCCAAAGCCAACTAACTCCCCGTATATATATGCACCTCGCTCAACTGCATCTTCATAAAGCTCAAGAACCAATGCTCCAGCACCCTCTCCCATAACAAAACCATCTCTATCTCTATCAAACGGACGAGAAGCCTTTTTTGGCTCATCATTTCTAGTTGATAATGCTTTCATAGCAGCAAAACCACCAACACCTACTTCACATATAGTAGACTCTGCACCAACAACTAACATCTTATCAGCTCCCCCTAAAACTATAGTTTTAAAAGCTTCACCTATCGCATGAGCTCCAGCTGCACATGCAGTTGCTGAGGACAAGTTCGGTCCTCTTGTGTTGTGCTCAATAGAGATGATACCGCCTAGCATATTGATAAGTGCTGAGGGTATAAAAAATGGGGATATTCTTCTTGCTCCTCTTGTATGATTTATCACTGAGTGCTTCTCTATGGTTGGAAGTCCTCCAACTCCAGAGGCTGAGCTGACACCAAACCTATCTGGATCAAATAAATCAAATTTAGCATCAAACATAGCCTCTTTTGCTACACAAATACCAAGCTGTATAAATCTATCCGCTTTTTTTACCTCTTTTGGGTTCATTACTGTTGTCGGATCAAAGCCTGATATCTCTCCTGCAATCTTTACAGAGTGTTTTTGGGTGTCAAACAAAGAGATGTTTTTAATGCCACACTCTCCATCAACTATAGCCTTAAAAGAACTCTCTTTATCTAGCCCTAGCGAATTTATCATACCAATTCCAGTAACTACTACCCTCTTCAAACTCACTCCTTGACTATTTATGATCTTCTATATATTTGATTGCATCACTAACAGTAGCTATCTTTTCAGCATCTGCATCAGGAATCTCAATATCAAACTTCTCCTCTAATGCCATTACCAGTTCAACAACATCTAATGAATCTGCACCCAAATCTTCAACAAATTTTGAATCCTCTTTAATCTCATCAGGATTTACATTTAATTGCTCTACAACTACTTCTTTAACATCATCCAATAGTGCCATTACAGCTCCTTAATATAAAAATTTTTATCATTTTAGCCAAATTTTCTTTAAAGATAGCCTACATGTACATCCCACCATTGACTTTTAAAACTTCGCCTGTGATATAAGCTGAGTTATCACTTAGTAAAAATGCAACTGCTTGGGCTATATCTTCTGGCTCTCCAAATCTCTTCAGAGGTATCTTTGAAATATAGCTCTTTTTTATCTCTTCGCTAAGTTTATCTGTCATATTAGTTGCTACAAACCCAGGAGTTACTGCATTGAATCTGATGCCCCTTGCACTTCCCTCTTGTGCAAAGCTTTTAGTCATCGCTATTAGCCCGCCTTTACTAGCGGAGTAGTTAACCTGTCCAGCATTGCCTGTTTCACCAACGATAGAGGCTACATTCACAACTACACCAAATCGTTTTTTGCTCATAGCTTTTAAAACCTCCCTACAACCAATAAATGCAGAGGTTAAGTTTACATCAAGCACACTTGTAAAGTCCTCTTTTTTCATGCGTATTGCAAGTTTATCATTAGTGATGCCAGCATTGTTTACAAGATATGAAAGTCCCCCATCACTTGAGATGATAGTTTTGATCCCCTCGACAAAAGCCTTCTCATCAGCCACATCAAAACCAATAACAGCAGCTTCGCCACCATCTGCTTCAATCTCAGCCTTAATCTCATCAGCAGCCTCATGCCCAGAGCGATAATTAACCCACACCTTCAAGCCATATCCTGCCAAAGTTATAGCCAACTGCTTTCCAATACCACTCGCCGCTCCTGTTATAAGTACATTTTTACCTGTGAATTTCATATGTGTCCTTGTTATGATTTGTATTCGGTACAATATAGCAAATTCCAGCTTCTTTATCAACAGCATGTATTAGTCCACAACATATGGCACTGAGAATTAGTTTCAATTAGATATTGTACCAAGTTTATCTAAAATATGGTGCAAAGCTCTCAATCTTGAAAAATCACTTTTGCTTGATTTAGGATGGGTATACACAATAGAGTTACCAAAACTAGCGACAGTTACTTGACTTTTACTAGTTTGATAATCCTATTGTATGGCTACTGCAGTATCAATACCCACTTAGGGCTACATAGCTTAATATTGTCTCCAAAAGTGGCTCTATCATAAATATTGAGGTTATCGTAACCATAACCATAAAACCTATGATGACTTTTAAGACTGTAGATATATTGCTAATGTAGATTGTCTTATCAAGGCTTACTGGCTCTTTTAAGAACATGTAGACTATGAGCTTCATGTAGTAGTAGATTGCTAAAGCACTATTTAGTGCCATGATAACTGCAAGAACTACAAATCCGCTATTTACCGCCGCACTCATCAGGTATAGTTTTCCCCAAAAGAGTGAAAAAGGAGGCATGCCAGCAAGTGCAAATATCAAAACTCCCATGACTACTGCATAGACTGGCATGATTTTTATCATACCTGAAAACTTTGAGTATGGATGCTGATACCTCTTATGCCATAGATTTTTTCTATGTCTTGAAGCCCAAAGCATGGCAAATGCTCCGAGATTTGCAAACATAAACAAAATCCAGTAGAGAAATAGTCCTGCATGAGCTTCGGTTGAGCCTATCAGTATGGCTGCCATTACAAAACCAGCATGTGAGATGGAGCTAAAGGCTAACATTCGCTTTACATCCTCTTGGACTAGAGCGATGAGATTTCCTAAAGTCATAGTTAAAACTACGATTATATAGAGTATAACTTCTAGCCATAGTATCCCTGAGCCTATAAGCATATCAAAAATCCTAATAGCAACTACAAATCCAGCTATCTTTGGAACTATTGACATGTAGCCTGCTAGTGCGGCTGAGCTTCCCTCATATACATCAGGAGTCCATGTATGAAATGGCACCATTGAGAGCTTGAAACCTAAAGCTCCTATCATAAAAACTGTTGCGGCTAAAACTGCGACAAGTGGCTCAAAGTCTCTTGAGTGAAGAACTTCAGCAATTTTATGAATCTCCACACTACCTGTTAGAGCATAAAATATCAAAGCACTCATAACAAAAAAGCCAGCTGCTAATGCCCCCATAGTAAAGTATTTGATAGAGGCCTCAAGAGATCTTGGGCGGTTATGCATCGCTATCATGGTATAGAGTGCTAGTGAAGCAGTCTCTAATCCTATAAAAATCATAATCAAATTATCACTTGAGACCATGAACATAAATCCAGCAATCATAAATAAAAACAGTGCATAAAACTCTGCCATTGCAAACTCTTGAAAGCGACGAGAGCTAAGGGCGAGTGGTATAAAGAGAGCTGAAGTGATCAGAATAATGATTTTTGTTAAAATAGCAATTCCATCAACTAAGATTGTATCAAAAAATCCTCTACTGCCTCCATCAAAACCTACGACTGCCCCAAGTGCGAGCAGTATAAAAAGTAGAGTTAACATAGTATAAAAACTTTTTGAAAGTCCTCTTGCAACTAAGTCTATACAGATAATGCTAAGAGCTCCTACAATTATGATAACCATAGGTAAGATTGAATTAAAATTTAGTGAGACTAGGTCTATACTGATTGGCTCTAACACTACTCACCTCCTTGGATTGTATTTGCTCTTGTAATGAAATCTTTTGTCTCTTGCTTGACAGCCTTGTTGTGCATTAAAGTAATCATACTTTTAACACTCGTATCAATTGGCTCTAAAACAGGTTTAGGATAGACTCCTAAAATCACAACCAAGGCGACTAGAGGAACTAGTGCTGCTAACTCCTTGGTATTTAAGTCTTTTAAGCCTCTATTTTTTTCATTAGTTATCTCACCAAAAAATACTCTTTTATAGAGAGTTAGCATGTAAATCGCTCCTAAGATAATACCAGTTCCAGCTAGAAGAGTTAAAAGCCAGCTAACCTTGAAAAAGCCCATCAAAGAGAGAAACTCACCAACAAAACCGATAGTCAAAGGAAGACCAACTGATGCCATAAGCATGATTCCAAATATCGTCGCAAATGTCGGCATAGAGATAGCAAGCCCGCCAAATTCACTCATATTTTTAGTATGCCTTCTATCATAAATAACGCCTACGAGTATAAACAGAGCGCCACTTACTATGCCGTGACTTATCATAAGGAAAATCGAACCCGTAATCCCCTCTGCATTAATCGCAAATGTTCCTAGTATGATGATACCCATGTGAGAGATAGAGCTGTAAGCAATAACCTGTTTCATATCCTCTTGAACATAGGCTATCATAGCCGCATATATGACCATGATAACAGCGGCTATGGCTATTGGCATCAAAAAGTAGACAGTTGCATCAGGAAAGAGAGGAAGTAGAAACCTCACCATGCCATAAGTGCCCATCTTTAAAAGAATAGCTGCAAGTATAACTGAACCTATAGTTGGTGCTTGTCCGTGAGCATAAGGCAGCCATGTGTGAAATGGAAACATAGGAACTTTGATAGCAAATGCTAAGAAAAATGCTCCAAATAGCCAAAGTTGCAGATCAAATGAAACTATAAGAAGTTGCCAATCTGAGATTGAAAAACTCCAAACTCCAGTTGCCCCATGATAGAGATAGCCCATATACAAAATAGCAACAAGCATCAAAACAGACCCTGCAAATGTGTATAGAAAAAACTTAATAGCCGCATAAATTCTTCTATCGCCTCCCCAAGCACCTATGATGTAAAGCATAGGTATGAGTGAAAACTCCCAAAAGAGGAAAAATAGAATCATATCAAGACTTAAAAACACTCCAACCATAGTAACCTCAAGAAACAAAACCGATATGATTAAGTTCTTTGCATTCTCTTTGATGCTAAGAGCTATGAGTGCTATCATAGTCATAAATGTGCTAAGAATCACTAAGAACAGAGATATGCCATCAACTCCCACATGATAGCTCATACCAAACTGAGAGATGATACTAACATGCTCTACAAACTGAAATCCAGCTATACTGCTATCAAAGCCTGCCCAAAGCACAAGTGTTAAAAGAAATACTATAGCACTCACTGTTATGCCATAAGCCCTCATGCTGTCTTTATGTATAAAAAATCCAAAAATTCCCGCAATTAGCGGAAAAAATATTATTAGTGATAAGATACTATCCATCTTTACACTCCCTCTACTAGTCTATAAAACACTGCTAGTATAAGCAATATAGCGATACCTGTTACCATCCATCTTAGCATTGATGAGAGATTGCCACTTTGCATCTCTCTTGCCTTCTCGCCACCACTGTAGATAGTTTTTGCTATCAAATCTACCGTAAAATCAACTATTTTCATATCTATCCTCAACCAAGCAAATTTTGATAGTGTAGTAAAAGGCTTTATAATTACCTCTTCGTAAATCTTCGGAATATAGTATTGATTTATAAGGAGTTTATATACCCACCACTTTTCAATCTCTTCACTAAAACCACCTCTTCTATACTTATAGACTGCAAATGCTATACCACTAAGTGCCACTATAGAGGTAGCAACTATAAGAGTATAGACTACAGTGTAGCTTATCGTAAACTCATAATCACTTAGAAGTTGGGTTGTAAACTCGTGAAAAGAGTCTCCAAAAAGTCCAGCCACTATAGCTAAAAGAGCTAAAGGCATAAGAGCATAAATCATAAATGGCTTAGCTTCGTGAGGGTGATGTCCAAGTTTTTCGTGAACTTTCTCTCCAAAAAAGACAAGCATAATCAGACGAAAACTATAAAATGCTGTTAAACCAGCTCCAACAAAGAGTGCAAACCATAAAAAGTATGAGCCGTCATTGAAAGCAACCTCTAAAATCTTATCTTTAGAGAAGAATCCTGCTAGCGGATAGATGCCAGCAAGTGCGACCGAAGCAATTCCCATAAGTATCGCCGTTGGTCTCATCGCTTTGTATAGTCCGCCCATCTTTTTTATATCAAGCTCATTATTCATAGCATGCATAACATTGCCAGCACCAAGAAAGAGAAGTGATTTAAAAAATGCATGTGTCATCAAGTGAAAAAGTGCTATCCAGTATGCTCCAAGTCCAGCAGCAACAAACATATAGCCTAATTGCGAAAGGGTTGAATAGGCAATAATTCTTTTTAAATCCCTATTTACTAGTGCCATACTTGCCGCAAAAATCGCTACAAATGCCCCAAGATAGGCTATAAACATACCAACATCAGGTATAAGAGCATATATCTCACCAGAGCGAACTATGAGATACACTCCCGCTGTTACCATAGTTGCTGCATGGATTAAAGCAGAAACTGGAGTTGGTCCCTCCATCGCATCTGCTAACCATGTATGAAGTGGAAACTGAGCTGATTTACCCATAGCACCGATAAATAGCAGTATTCCGATCCAAGTTACAACATTTATATCCACATTTGATATATTTGCAAAGACTACATCATATTGAAGTGAGCCTACATGCCAATAGATAAGAAAGATACCTAAAAGCATTCCAAGATCAGCAATTCTGTTCATAATAAAAGCTTCATTTGCTGCCCAAGATGCACTATGCTTTTTATACCAAAACCCAATTAGCAACCAAGAGCAGAGTCCAACACCCTCCCAGCCTATAAAAAGTCCTGCAAAGTTGTCGCTCATAACAAGTATCATCATTGAAAAAACAAAGGCTGAAAGATAGGTAAAAAACCGGTTAAAACCCTCATCATGCTCCATATATCCAATAGAGTATATGTGAACTATAGTTGAAACTAGAGTTACTGTTACCATCATGATAACGGAGACTTGATCGACCACAAATCCAAACGGGATTGTTATATGACCCGCACTTATCCACTCCATCATCTCAACATGTACTACTCTATCCTCTCCAACATAAGCTAAGAGTATTACAGAGCTAACAAATGAGATAAATATCAGTGCTGATGTAAATATACCTACAAAAAGACTTTTAACTCTTTGTGCAAATAGAGCCGCTACTAACGAGCCAACTAGTGGTGCAAATAGTGCTATATATAGATACTGCTCCATGACCCTACCCCTTCATCGTTTGTAAAGTATCAAGATTGATTGAACCCGTTCTCTTGTAGTAAAGAACTAAAAGCCCAAGACCAACTGCCACTTCACTAGCAGCTACTGCTATTATAAACAGTGCAAATACCTGACCCGCTATATCTCCATAGTATAGTGCTACCGCTACAAAACCGATGTTGACTGAATTTAGCATAATCTCTGTCGCAAAAAAGAGCATTAGAATATTTTTTCTTCTTATGACTCCGATTAGCCCTATACTAAAAAGAATGCCAGATAGAACCAAGTAATGAGTTAGAGTTATCATACAATCTCCCTCTTCTCTTCACTGTTATCCTCTTGTGTTAGGTTTAAATCCATCCTCTTACTAACAAGCAGAATTCCAGATATCATAGCTACTAGTAGCATAACACCTGTTAGCTGAAAAGGCACAAGATATTTTGTATACAAAACTAACCCTATCACCTGAGTATTGCTAGCTCCATCAATATTTAAGGGGTAAAGTGCCTCTATCTGGCTTGAAAAAATTGGAGCACTTAGTATAACTACAATCAAAACTGCTGATGCTACACTTAGAGTATAGAGAATCTTTTTGCTATGAATATTCTCTTTTACATCTCTTGTTGTATCAAAAAACATCATACCAAAGGCATAAACTGCCATGATCGCTCCAGAGTAGACTATGATCTGCACAACTCCCAAAAACTCCGCTCCAAGAAGAAAAAAGAATCCAGATATAAAAATCATGCCACCCGCTAATGCACTCATAGCATAGAGTGCATTTTGACTAAAAACAGTAATCCCAAACATGATAATTGTTAGAATTGAAAATGTATAAAATGCTATAACTTCAAACATGTACCCCTCCTAATATGCTAATGGTGTTTTTTTGACTAAAGAGTCTGCATTGTCGCTTAATGCCCCAAACCCAGGAAACTCCTGCTGTTTTTTAGCCTTAAACTCGTCTAAAGGAGTTAACATATCCTCTTTTAGTCCAAAATGGGCTCGCTGCTCGCTTACATTTTCATACTCACCACTATGAACTATAGCAAGCTCAGGGCAGACCTCAGCACAATAGCCGCAAAATATACATCTACCGAAGTTGATTGTATATTTTGTAACCTCTTTTCTTGAGTTTTCATCAACTCTTGTATCCATCCTAATGCACTTAGAAATACAAATTTTTTCACAAAGACCACAACCTATGCATCTCTCACTTCCACTCTCTTGCAGTCTCAAAAGTTTATGCATAGCTCTATATCTAGGGCCTATAGCTAACTTCTCTTGTGGATACGAGAGAGTGTGAGTATTTCCTCTTTTGAGCATCTCTCTTAGAGTTATCCAAAGACCAACAAAAAGCTCGCCCTTTAAAGAGCGACTAACTCCTCTTTTAAAAAAACCCCAACTCGATTGTGGCTTAACTTCTGCTTCATAAAAGATATACCCACTATTCACATCTCTTTTGCTAAATTGTTCTAAACTCATCTTACCTTCCCCATAATAGCACTACAC
>CAZLXQ010000036.1:0-11680 GCA_964563675.1 uncultured Sulfurospirillum sp. | reverse complement strand
ATGCGATTGATGATGAGACAGTAGCAGTTATGATTGAGCTTGTTCAAGGAGAGGGGGGAGTTCAGCCTTTTGCTAAGAAAGAGGTTCAGAAGCTCGCTATGTTTTTAAAAGAGCAGAAGATACTCCTTATCGTAGATGAAGTTCAAACTGGAGTCTATAGAACGGGAGATTTTTTAGCTACTAATTTGTATGGTATAGAGCCAGACATCATCACACTTGCAAAAGGGCTTGCGGGCGGGGTTCCTATAGGAGCAGTTTTAACAACTCATAAAAAGCTGTTTCAAGTAGGTGATCATGGTAGCACTTTTGGGGGCAATTTTTTATCCTCAAGAGCTGGGCTTGAAGTGCTAGATATACTAGAGAGCTATAAAAATAGTGGTGAGCTTGATGAAATTTTTGCCTATTTTAAATCGAAGCTAAAAGAGTTTGTGTTGGATTTTACAAACATGTTTACTGAGGCAGTAGGAGTTGGTCTTATGAGAGGACTTAGATGTCTTGAATCTGTTGATTTGGCACTACTTGTTGAGAGTGCTTTTAAAGAGGGTGTTTTAGTTTTGAAGTCTGGACGAAATACACTTCGTTTTTTACCCCCACTTACTATCACAAAAAATGAGATAGATGAGGGCTTTAAAAGGTTGAAAAATGCATTTGATAAAGTTAATTAGCTTATCTTTGCTCATTAGTTTTTTGGGTGCTAGTGATAACAACTCTCTTCTTTCTGCTCTAAAGCAGCAAAAACTTGAAATTGATAGAAAAAAGATTGAGCTAGAGAGCGACAATCTAAAATTTAACTGGATAAATCAGATAATAGGCTCCTATTCGACTACAAGATTTGACGAGAGAAGAGGAGCAGACAGTAGTAGCACACTCTCAATTACACTTGATCAGCCTATCTTCAAGAGTGGCGGAATTTACTTTGCCATACAGTATGCTGGAGCAAATAGGGAGTTTTTGAGGTTAAGTGCAACTCTAAATGAACAAAATCTAATCAAAGATGTTATTTCAACATGGCTAGATATAAAAAAGTTTGATTTGCGCATAGAGAGTCAGAAGTTTTTACTAGAGAATGCAAAGATAGATGTCATGAGAAAACAGGAGCAGTATGAGAGTGGTTTTTTAGATAGTAGTTTTCTAAACCAAGCAGTACTAAGTAAAAACCAACTTGAAAAAAGTCTTATAGACTTAGAGTCTTTAAGATACTCAGCACTTATGAGATTTAACTCTTTGAGTGATTTGGACTACCTCAAGATTACTCCTCCAGTTTTTAACATGGTAGACAAAGATAGTTTTATAGAGAACTCATCAACCCTAAGAGAGCAAAATATAAACATAAATAGAGCAAAATATCTAAAGAGGATGACTATCTCTAGCTATCTTCCTACTGTCTCTATAAATGCAGGCTACTATGATACAAAAAGTAGCATAGATGATGCCTATAGCCAAATAGGGCTAAGAGTCTCAATACCTCTTTTAGATATAAACAGGGGGCGAACTATAGAGATAAGACAGCTTGAGTATCTAAAGTCAAAGATAACTCTTCAAGACAGCAGGCTCGAAGAGACTAATAGATATCAGGATTTTATGAAAAAAATAGAGCGGTTAAATAAAAAGGTTGATATCTCGATAAATAGTGTAAAGCTATATGATTCACTACTTCTCTCAACCCAAGAGCTTTTTGAGGCAGGCGAGAAGACTATCTATGATGTACAAACACTTAGCAACTCAAAACAGACTATAATTTTAGAGAAGCAGATGTATGAGATAGATATTCAAAATACTCTTTTAGAGCTTTATGTAAAGATGTATGATAAGATTTAGTAAGTACATGCATAGGTGGTTATATAGTGAGAGCGGGTACTATTCCACCTACAAAGAGATAGGGAAAAAAGGTGATTTTTATACTGCTGTAAGCACAAGCCAGTTTTTTGGTGGAAGTATCGCTAAAAAGTTTCTTAGTTCTGTTAAAGAGGGATTTTTATCAAAAAACTCTACTATTGTAGAGATAGGCGCTCATAAAGGCTATCTTTTAGCAGATATTGTGCAGTTTATCTATACACTAGAGCCTGAGCTTTTAGAGAGTTTGGAGTTTGTTATAGTTGAACCATTTGAGCAAAATCGAAAAGCTCAACAAGCCTACTTTAAAGAGAGTTTTGGAGATGGTATAAAACTTATACATGTAGAGAGTCTAAAAGAGCTTACATGTAGAGAAGCTTTTGTGGTGGCAAATGAGATATTTGATGCCTTTACATGTGAAGTTGTGTATGATGGAAAAATGCTCTACATGCATGATGAAAAGCCAGAGTTTAAAGACATAGACCCGCAAGTTAAGAGAAAAGCAGAGAGATATAATATAGTCAAAGGTGAAGTTGCAATTGGGTATGAAGAGTTTGTAGAGGATTTAGCATATATAGACAGGTATGAGTTTGTAACATTTGATTATGGCGAGAAAAAGGCTAGAGGTGATTTCTCTTTAAGGGTTTATGATAAGCATAGAGTCTATCCCTTTTTTGCATTAACAGATTTGGTTGGTGAGTCTCAAGAGAAGATAGGCTTATGTGAATTATTTGCAAAGAGCGATATAACTTATGATGTAAATTTTAACCACCTCATAGGAGCATTTGAGCAAAGCGGAGCAGTTTTACACTCATACTCTTCACAGGTGAAAGCCCTTGTAGAGTTTGGCTTGATTGGATTGCTTGACATGCTAAGAGAAAACACAGATGAAAAAAGTTATAAAAAAGAGTTAAACAGAGCTAAGACTTTGATAGACCCAGCTTTTATGGGCGAAAGATTTAAGATGGTATGTTTTAGAAAGGATATAAGTGAGATTAATAATTAATGCAAAAGAGAAAATAGTAGAGGCAAAAACAGTGCAAGAGTTGCTTGATGAACTTGGTATAGGTGAAAAAGTTATGGCAACCGCTGTCAACATGAGTATAGTTAAAAAAGAGAACTGGAGTAGCTTTAAGCTTAGAGAAGATGACAAGATAGAGTTTTTGGAGTTTGTAGGAGGGGGCTAAGCTCAAATTTTTTACAAACACTTTGCATAATTCGGGTTAATGAAAAAGAGGCTTATATCTTTTTAGTTTAGACTCTATAGTGGCAACAGCGACAGCATACTCCCCGTCATGAGTTATGCTTAAAGCAGTACTAGTTATCTTAAACTCATCAATTAGATGTTTTGAGAGGGTAAAATAGGGAGTATTTTTACTATCTTTATATAGTTTTATATCAAAAAAGCTACATTTCTCACCGATACCGACACCTAGAGCCTTACTAATCGCCTCTTTTGCAGCCCAATATCCTGCATACGAGGATGATGAGGATGCTAGCTCTATCTCATCACAATCTAAAAATCTTTTGAGTGCCTTGTCTCCAAAACGCTCTTTTAAGCTCTCTATCCTGCTTATCTTTACAGTATCAACTCCTAGCATTGCTACTGGACAACAAAATCGGTAAAAAAGATATTTTTTATCTGCCCATCTGCTAAGACCTCATTGATTCTATTTACCAACTCATCTTTTAGGCGATCTTTACCTTTCATAGTACTAATCTCTTCAAAGGTTTTAGATGATAAAGTTCGGATGATAATATCCCTAATAAGAGACTTTTTCATGTCCATTTCATTGGATAATCTTTGCGAATCTAGCTCTATGTCAAGGTCAACTTTTAAAAATCTTGATCCACCTTCGCTAAGTAGGTTTACTATAAATGTATCCATAGGATACATAGGACCTATGGTTAGAAAGTCTGTAGAGCGCCTAGTTGTTTGCTTTTGCGCGGGAGCAGACTGAGTGATATGTTGTTGAGTTACAGTAGCTTTGTCATCACCTCCCATCAGAAGAAAAGCTGCTAATGCCCCTCCGATTAAAAGAAGTACTAAAAGCACTACTATCAAAATAAGCACCATATTTCCACCAGATCTTTTCTCTACAACCTCTTCAGTCTCTTCTGCCATGTTAATCTCCTTTATAATTTTTATATTTAGTGTGTTAAATCAGAATTATACTAAAAATTTAATAAATAGGCTATAAACTACATCCACTCTATAAGCTTTGAGACCTCATCTATCTCAAAACACTTGATTCCGCTTATGCTTTTTGTTGGCTTTGATGGCACTATCGCTTTTGTAAAGTGTTGAGATTTTGCCTCTTTTAGTCTTTGGTCTTGATTGTATATATCTCTTATGTCTCCTACAAGACTAACTTCGCCCATAAAAATAGTATCTTTGCTTATAGTACGATTTCTAAAGCTACTAATGATCGCAGCGATGATTGCTAAGTCTGCTGAAGTCTCTGTGATTTTAATACCACCAGCTATATTTATAAAAACATCATATTGATTAAATGGCAAATCTAACTTTCTCTCTAGTAGAGCAAGAAGCATAGTCAGTCGATTTAGTTCATACCCAGTAGAGCTTCTTTTGGGATTTGCATAGCTACTATCGCTTACAAGTGCTTGAACCTCTATGACTATAGGGCGACTACCCTCCATGATGACTGTAACACAAGAGCCAGCTTGAGCACCTCCTCTTGTGAAAAATTTTTTTGATATATCTTTTGCACTTACAAGTCCTACATTTGTCATCTCAAAAATACCGACCTCGCTAGTAGAGCCAAATCGATTTTTAAAACCTCTAAGAATTCTAAGCTCTTTTGAGGAGTCTCCTTCAAAATACAAAACAGTATCAACCATATGCTCTAAAACTTTTGGTCCTGCTATTGAGCCCTCTTTTGTGATATGTCCTATGATAAAAATAGCGATTTGGTTCTCTTTTCCCCATCTCATAAGCTCAAATGTAATCTCTCTTACTTGCGAAACACTTCCCGGAGATGAAGAGAGCTTTTCGCTGTACATAGTCTGGATTGAATCAATTACAACTGCATCATAGCCATTTTTGGCTAACTCTGCTAAAACTGCATCAAGCCTTATTTCACTCATCAAAAAAAGATTGTCATAGTTGCTTTTAAGTCTATCAGAGCGAAGCTTTATCTGCCCAACTGACTCTTCGCCGCTGACATAGAGAACTTTTTTACCCTCTTTTGCTAAATTGCCAGCTATCTTTAGAAGCAGAGTTGATTTTCCAACCCCTGGACTTCCTCCTATGAGTGTCAAGCTGCCCTTTACGATACCGCCACCCATGACCAAATCAAGCTCACTATCTCCTGAGCTAAATCTTGAGATTTGATCTTGCTCTACTTGTGTTATGGATATCACATTAGATGCTGAGGTAGAGATACTTTTTGTCTCTTTTAAAACCTCTAACTGTTTTTTATTGAGCTCCAAAAACTCTTCCCATGCTCCACAACTAGGGCACTTTCCAAGCCATCTAGCATTTTGATAACCACAAGCTTGACACTCAAAAAGTGTTTTTTGTTTAGGCATCTTCATCTGTAAAGATAATATCTAATATAACATCAATAAACTCATCAGGATTAAATGGAACAAGATCATCTCTACCCTCACCAACACCAACAAAGATGATGGGAAGCTCTAACTCTCTTGCTACTCCAAAAAGAGCCCCGCCCTTTGCTGTACCATCAAGCTTTGTGATTATGATAGCATCAACTCCAACTATCTCGTTGAAAGATTTTGCTTGATTTATCGCTGAGTTTCCCTGTGTTCCATCTAATACTAAGATTTTTCTATGAGGAGCTCCTTTTTTTGCTTTGCCACATATCCTAACTATCTTTTTTAGCTCATTTGAGAGATTTGTATGGTTATGTAGACGACCAGCAGTATCGATGATAACATTGTCAAAATTTTTAGCAACAGCTGAGCTTATAGTATCAAATGCAACAGCTGAGGGATCGTGGTCTTGCTGGGTGTAGACTATCGGAATCTCCAGCTTTTTGGCCCACTGTTTTAGCTGCTCTATCGCCGCTGCTCTAAAGGTATCACTCGCTCCAAGCATAACTTTTTTGCTACTATTTTTGTAGTGGTTTGCCATCTTAGCAACTGTAGTTGTTTTTCCAGCACCATTTACACCGATAACTAAATCAACAAAAGGCTTCTGTTTCTCCTCTTTTTTAGTATCATAGATAAAGTAAGCTTTCATAACTCGCCTTAAATCCGTTTTTTGCACCATCTTTTGAGGTGGCAGGTAGTAGATAATCTCCTCAACAATCTCATAAGGAACATCAGACTCTAAAAGCACCTCTTCAAGTGTATTTTTGTCTATCTTGGGAACTTTTTCTGGCAATATCTCCTTAATAGCATCTGCTGTTTTAGTAAAACCTTTTTTTATAAAACCGAACATCTATAGCACTCTTTTTATATCTACTTCTATCATCTCCACGGGAATTGTATCTTCGTAGTGTTTTGAGTAGTTTCCATCTCTATCAAAGATTAACATAAGAGGCATGTTTTCGGTACTTTTGGGATGGTTTTTACTTATAAAGCTTAAGATACTTTTATCTGGGTCGCTTATGTTTATAATCTTTAAATCATCTACATATTTTTCTTGAAGAGTGTTTAGATTTGAGAGTTCTGCTTTGGATGGCAGGTGTGTAGAGTCAAAGAAATTTAGCAGGACAACTCTGTTTTCATACCCCTTAAATATAAAACTATTTTCAAGATATATAACCTCTATGTTTTCACCAGATAACTTTTGTAGCATGATACTAGCTGGCTTTACAGTTTTTTGTATATCCTCTTTTTTTTGCACTATTTGTGTGGTATCGTTTTCGTCGCATCCAGCAAAAATAAGTAGTGCTAATGCAGCAGTTAATATAATTTTCATTAAACCCCCTATATAATAATCCCAAATTATACCAAAAAGGTTTTAATGTATGGATAAAAAAAAGATATTTAGAGAAAAGGTAAAATCAAAGATAAAAAAACTTAGCAAAATAGGAAGGATAAAAAGAGATAAATTGGTAGTGATGAAGCTAGATCAACTGATAAAAAAGCATAAATACAAAAATATTTTACTCTATATTGCACTTCCAGATGAGGTAGACAGTATGCAACTCATAAAGAAGATTAGGCGAAAAACCAATATCTTTGTTCCGTTTATGGAAGGTGTCAGTTTTAAGATGGTAAAATTTAGATTGCCTCTATCTAGGAAAAAATTTGGCATAAAAGAGCCGATTAACTCATTTATAAAAGCTCCTAAGATAGATTTAGCAATAGTGCCAGTCCTTGGGGTGGATGGTGCTTTTAAGCGTGTTGGTTTTGGAAAAGGGATGTATGATAGATTTTTTGACTCCCTAAGCTACTCTCCTAGAGTAGTATTTATACAACTAGTAGATTGCTTTACAAAAGAAGTTATATGTGAAAGTCACGATATACGAACAGATATTTATATAACCCCATATAAAACAGTGATGAGAAGAGGAAGATATGGTACTGGAGATAAGTGTAGCCGTTTTGGCTAGTGGGGTAGTAGGGTTTTTAGTGGCTAAAAAGATAAATATAGCCAATCATGATGTATATGTTGCTCAGGCAAAAGCAAAGGCAAAAGCGATAGAGCATGAAGCACAGCTAGTTCTTAAAAATGCAGAGGTAAAGGTAAAAGAGGCAGAGTATAACGCAAAGAGGAAATATGAAGATAAAAGCTTTATATACAAGAAAGAGTACTCTAGTAAGATGTTAGAGCTAGATAGAAAAGATGAAAATCTCAAAGAGAGTTTTAAAAATCTAAACAAACAGATGAGTGATTTAGGAAATTTCAAAAAAGAGGCACAAGAGTTTTATGACGAAGGGGTTGAGCTAAAAAAAGATTATGAAACAAAAGTTAAAGAAGCACTACTAGTATTAGAGCGTTCAGCTGGACTTACGAAAGATGAAGCAAAAGAGATAGTCTTAAAAAAAGTAAAAGAGAAGTCTCGTGCAGATATCGCCCACATAGTAAGAAAAGCCGAAGAGGAGGCGAGACAAGACTCCAAAAGAAGAGCAAACTATATACTAGCTCAAGCAACAACTAGATTTGCAGGAGAGTATGCAGCAGAGAGACTCATAAATGTCGTAAATATCAAAAATGATGAGCTAAAAGGTCGTATTATTGGTAGAGAGGGTAGAAATATAAAAGCTCTTGAGATGTTGTTGGGTGTTGATATTATCATAGATGACTCCCCAAATGCAATCATACTTAGTAGTTTTAATCTGTACAGAAGAGCGATTGCAACAAAAGTAATTGAGCTTTTAGTGGAAGATGGAAGAATTCAGCCTGCTCGCATTGAGAGTGTTTATGAGAAAGTAAAAGATGAGTTTGAGCAGAGCTTGTTAGATGAGGGTGAAAATATTCTTATTGATTTAGGGGTTACAAAAGTGCATCCTAAAATTGTGAAGCTTATAGGAAGATTGAAATTTCGTGCAAGTTATGGACAAAATGCACTTGGGCACTCGCTTGAAGTTGCTCATCTTGCTGGTATTATTGCCGCTGAGACTGGCGGGGACGAGACTCTAGCAAAAAGAGCAGGGATACTTCATGATATAGGGAAAGCATTAACTCATGATTTTGCAGGGAGCCATGTTGATTTGGGTGCGGAAATATGCAGAAGATATAAAGAGCATCCTGTAGTTATAAATGCTATCTTCGCTCACCACGGACATGAAGAGGCAGTGAGTGTGGAAGCAGCAGCAGTCTGTACAGCAGATACTCTCTCAGCTGCAAGACCAGGAGCAAGAAGAGAGGTACTAGAGAGCTTTTTGAAGCGAGTTCAAGAGATTGAAGAGATAGCAAAAGCAAGACATGGTATCAAGCAAGCGTATGCGATAAATGCGGGTCGAGAGATAAGAGTAATAGCAAATGCAAAGCTTGTAAATGATGATGAAGCTGTACTTTTATCGAAAGAGATAGCTCAAGAGATAGAGGATAGGGTACAGTATCCAGGTGAGATAAAAGTACATGTCATAAGAGAGATGCGAGCAGTTGGTTTTGCAAGGTAGTATTAAGTGATAGGAGTTGTAGCTCTAATAGATTTAGATGAGAATTGCGGGGTTCTCGTTGATAAAGATAGAAATCAGCATCCTTTTAGCCTTGACGAGTGTATAGGTTTTGACTCACCTCTTGAAGTTGGTGAAAAAGTTGAATTTGATCTTAGTGCTGGTGAAATTTTTTTTGTTCAGTCATTGAGAGAGGATAAGCCTAGAGATGCGATTCAAGATGTGATACATATCGACAAGGCTGCTCCAGCCAAAAAAAAGACAAATAAAGACCTACATGTAGATATACCACTGGATTTAGACATCCTAAGCTGCCTAGAGATTTACTTTGAAGAGGTAGTTTTTGTGGCATATGAGTATGAAGCAAAATTTGAAGATGGGGAGTTTCTTGATTTTTTGCTAATGAAGCGATTTTTAAATACAGCATATAATAACCTAAGAGATATGGATAGTACTTTCATGGATGAACATCTTGTAAGACTCAGGGATGACTTGAAAGTTTTAGAGAGTGTTTATCGAAAATTTTATAAAAAAATGACCACTCCAGAAGTTGTTTATGAAACTGCTTTTTTAGAAAAACAGGCGATATATCAAAATCATAAAAAAAGAATAGACACAAATATTTCTGAGTTATATACCCTAAAGTCGACGATAGAATCTTTAGAAATTCAAATAAAAGATATGCAAAAAAAGATAGATTATTGCAATAATGCAGAAGAGATAGAATCAAAAAAGATAGACTTAAAAAGACTCAATAGCTACTTTGTAGACTCTATTCATCGCTCAGGTATCTTAAAAGATGAAAATACTCAACTAAAAACATTGTTGGATAAATTTGAAAAAAGATATAGAGATGAGTTTATTTTTATATATACCGATGAAGCAAAAAAATATGATGAATTTTTAAAAGAGCAACTCAACGGCTATGCTTATGAGTTTGATAAAAAGATGTGGAAGAGTGCTGAGAAATCATCAGCAATCCGCTCTTTTTTTAAGCGTGCAAAGATCGAAGATGACTTTTCAAGTAAAACATTTTTAAAGTATTTCATAAGAGGTCTTGATGAGACTAAATACAGCAAAGAGCATAAGCGACTTCACTCTCTTTTGGATTATCTTCAAAGTAGAGCAAAAGTACGCATATTGATAGTTAGCGAAAATAGAGATAAGCTAGACTACATAAAGCGTCTTATTAGAAATCTCGATAAAGAGTACAGTGTGGAGGTTAGTGATATGCCTCGCTCTAGTTACTATAGAAAAGATTTTGTCAAATTAGATGTTATATTTGCTGATTTTTCTATGCGAAACCCAATTATCTATGAGTACATTGATATGGTGAAAAAAAGAGTTGTTCAAGCAGGCGGTCATGCTGCTTTATGTGTAACTTCAGACTCATTTAATAAAAATGATTTAATAAAAATAAAAGAGAAAAAAATAAATCATGTACTAGCAACAAATCTAGAAAAATCAAAAATAGAGATACAAATAAAAAAGATAATAGATTTACTATAGATGCCCTTAATGGATAAGTATAGTTTAAAAACCATTTTTAAAGATATAAAAAAGTACAAAAAAGAGTTAGTCTTAGCAAACTTAGTGGCACTATTAGCAGTTATCATAAGCACACCTGTACCACTTATGATGCCTCTTTTGGTTGATGAAGTACTTTTGGAAAAACCAGGTGTTGTGGTTGGAAGCATAGATAGTTTGTTGGGTAGAAGTAGTGAGCCTTATGTTTATGTGCTTTTTATGCTTTTTTGTGCATTAATTCTTAGGTTTATATTTTTTCTTCTCAATTTTTATCAAACAAAGCTTTTTACAATTATCTCAAAAAAGATAACATGCAAGATAAGAGTGGATTTGTTAAGACATATCTCAAAAATCTCACTAAAGGAGTTTGAGTTTTTAGGAACAGGCAGCATCACTTCAAAACTTCTCATTGATGTTGATACGGTTGATAGTTTTTTAGGAAGCTCCATAAGCAGACTAATTATCTCTATATTTACCATCATAGGTGTTGGTATTGTTTTGATACTAATACATTGGCAGTTAGCTCTTTTCATACTCCTTCTAAATCCTTTTGTTATTGTAATAACTACAAAAATAGCAAGAAAAGTCTCCGTACTTAAAAAGGAGCAAAATAGAACTTATGAGATTTTTAGCGAATCGCTCAGTGAAACTTTGGAGCTTTTTATGCAAATAAAATCCATAAATAAAGAGAGGAAATTTTTTGATAGTGCTGTAGAGGGTGCGGAAGTTTTGAGAGACAAATCAATAGAGTTTGGCTACAAAAGTGATGCAGCAAACCGTTTTTCATTTTTGGTATTTCTATCTGGTTTTGAGATTTTTAGAGCAGCTAGTATACTTGTTGTTGCCTATTCTGATTTGAGTATTGGCTTGATGTTGGCTATATTTGGTTATCTTTGGGTGATGATGACTCCAATTCAAGAGGTTTTAAATATCCAGTATGCATATCATAATGCTCTTGTGTCGCTTAAGAGAATAAACACTATTTTTGCCTTGAAGGTTGAGCCTAGTTTAGTAGGTGGTATGGATCCTTTTAAAAATAGAGACACTAACTCAATAGAGATAAAAGAGTTATCGTTCTCTTATGATACAGATAAAAAGATGTTAAAATCTATCAATATGAAGATAAAAAGGGGTAAAAAGATAGCAATTATCGGTGCAAGCGGAAGTGGCAAAACAACTTTGGCACATCTTTTAGTGGGTCTTTATCCAATCCAGATGGGTGATATATCTTTTGATGGGATATCTGTAAAAAAGATAGGATTAG
>CAZLXQ010000035.1:0-11725 GCA_964563675.1 uncultured Sulfurospirillum sp. | reverse complement strand
AAGCTCAAGAGACTTTTATGTGTATAGCGATGAATAAAGAGTTTGATGACCCAAATCGCCTAAAACACTCTGTAAAAGAGTTCTATCTAAAGACTCCTGAGCAGATGAGCGAGCTTTTTGCAGATATCCCTGAAGCGATAAAACATACACAAGAGATAGTAGATAAGTGCAATTTAGAGATAAAGCTAGGAGATCCGACTCCGCCAAAGTTTAAGTTTACTAAAGAGTATGCAAAAAGCGAGGGCTTAGATATAGAGGAGGATGATGAATTTTTTAAACTTAAGTGCAAAGAGGGGCTTAAGGATAGACTAAAGCTAGTACCCAAAGAGAAACATAAAGCATATAAGGAGCGACTAGAGCAGGAGATGGGTATCATCTGTGATATGCAATTTTCTGGTTATATGCTCATAGTATGGGATTTTATCCGTGAGGCTAAATACAAAAATATCCCAGTAGGACCTGGGCGAGGCTCGGCAGCTGGTAGCTTGGTTGCTTTCTCTCTTCTTGTAACAGACATTGACCCCATGCCTTACAATCTACTTTTTGAGAGATTTTTAAATCCTGAGAGAGTTAGTATGCCTGATATTGATATCGATTTTTGCCAGAGTCGCAGGGGTGAGATCATAGAGTATGTTGTTGATAAGTATGGGCGAAACAATGTAGCTCAAGTTATCACTTTTGGCAAGCTTTTAGCAAAAGGGGTTATTCGTGATGTTGCTAGGGTTCTTGGAGTTCCCTATAAAGAGGCAGATGCTATGGCTAAGCTTATACCAGATGAGTTAGGCATAACACTAAACGGCAAAGAGAAAAATGGCAAAAAAGAGGATGGAGCATACCAAAAAGAGGAGAAGCTTAGAAAACTCATAGATGAAGACCCTAAGATTGCAAGGGTGTGGAAGTTTGCTCTTGCTTTAGAGGGGCTCAATAGAAACTCAGGCATGCATGCAGCAGGAGTTGTTATAAGTGATGAGGAGCTTTGGCATAAAACACCTCTATATAAGCCCTCAGGAGCAGAGCAGCTCATAACTCAATACTCTTTAAACTATCTCGAAGATGTTGATTTGATAAAGTTTGATTTTTTGGGTCTTAAGACTCTTACAGTCATAGACAATGCACTAAAGCTGATAAAAAGAAGATATAACAAAGTTAAAGACTTTAATGCGATAGATGTAAATGATAAAAAAGTTTATGAGCTTATAAGAACAGGCAATACAGTAGGACTTTTTCAGATAGAATCTACTGGTATGCAGTCTTTAAACGAGCGACTTAAGCCAGACGGATTTGAGGATATAATCGCCGTGCTTGCTCTATATAGACCAGGTCCCATGGAGTCTGGTATGCTTGATGACTTTATAGAGAGAAAGCATGGGCGAAAAAAGGTTTTTTATCCATTTAAAGAGGTTAGTTTTGATAGTCTAAAAGAGACGCTTGAGCCAACTTATGGGATGATTGTCTATCAAGAGCAGGTTATGCAGATAGTTCAGATTATTGGTGGCTTTTCACTTGGTTACTCTGACATCATTCGCCGTGCTATGGGCAAAAAAACAGATATGAATGTGTATGAAAATGAGTTTTGTGATGGTGCACTCAAGCAGGGGTATGACAGAGATAAGGCTAAGAAGCTTTTTGGGCTGATTAAGAAGTTTGCAGGGTATGGCTTCAATAAATCTCACTCAGCTGCATATGCTATGATAACTTTTCAAACCGCCTATCTAAAAGCATACTATCCTCAAGAGTTTATGGCTGCACTTCTAACAAGCGAGCAAGACAATACTGACAAGATAGTAAAGTATATAGATGAGGTAAAAAGGCTTGGCATTATACTCTCTCCACCATCTGTAAACAAAAGCTTGATTGAATTTAGTGCGATTAAAAACGACAAAGGTGTTGAGACTATACTTTTTGGACTTGGAGCTATAAAAGGAGTAGGAAGTTCGGCGATAGGTAGGATTTTAAGTGCGAGAGAAAAGGGTGAGTTTAAAGATATGAGTGATTTTATGTCTAGGATTGATACTTCAAAAGTAAATAAAAGAGTCATAGAATCTCTCTCAAAATCTGGCTCATTTGATAGTTTTGGTCTTTCTCGCAGGGCTTTATTAGAGAACATAGAGGTTATCGTCGAGGCTGGTACAAAGTGTGCTAGGATGAAAAAAGATGCAATTGGCTCTTTGTTTGGCGATGAAGAGGAGATGACAACAGTTCGAGTTGAGATAGAGGACTTAGCAGAGTTTGAACCAAAAAGGGTGCTTGAGCTTGAGAAGGAGACAGTGGGATTTTATATCTCTGGTCATCCTCTTGATGGGTTTAGAGCAGATATAGAGCAGATTTCCCACACTCTATCCTCTGAGATTGATGAGGTGGATGGCACAGCGCTGTTTATAGGAAAAGTTGAAGCAATCACTGAAAAGATGAGTAAAAAAGGAAACAAATTTGGCATAGTAAGCTTGATGGACTTTCACGGCAATATAGAGCTTATGGTATTTGCTAAGACTTTGGAGAGGCTAGAGTCTATGGATTTAGACTCTCCTGTATGTTTCGTTGTGGAGATAACAAAAAATGATCAAGGAACAAGGCTTTTAGGTAAAAAAGTTACCAATCTAAAAGATGCAAGAAAGGTAAAAGTTGAGACTAAAAAGATAGAAACCAATCTTCCTATGACACTCATAAGGCTAGAGATATCAAATAGCTACAATGCCTTAGAGGAGCTATATGATTTAGTAAGACAAAATTACGGAGGAAGTGAGTTGGAGATTGTTATGACTTCAAAATTAGTAGATGTAAAGATGAAAACTAGTATAAAAATTGACCCTACTATATCTCAAAAGATAGAGGCGATAGAGGGTGTAGAGCTGATATAAACTAAAAACAAGCAACTTTTAGATATAGTAATATCCTTATAAAAAACAGAGGAAAATTGTCTTGAGAAGTCATTATTGTACAGATTTAAGTGAAAAAAATATTGGTGAAAAAGTGGAGCTTTGTGGTTGGAGTAACAACGATAGAGATCATGGCGGGGTTATATTTATAGACCTTAGAGATAGGAGTGGATTGATTCAGCTTGTTTGTGATCCAGCTGATAGCACACAGGCACATAAAGTTGCAAATGGTATTAGAGATGAGTTTGTTTTAAGAGTGATAGGAACTATAAGAGCTAGAGGCGAGGGACTTGAAAATCCTAAGCTCAAAACTGGCAAGATTGAGGTAGTTGTAGATGAGCTTATAGTTGAAAATGAGAGTGAGCCAGTTCCATTTGTGGTGGGTGATAACAAAGTAGGCGAAGAGACAAGGCTAAAGTATCGGTTTTTAGATCTTAGGAATCCAAAAGCTTATGAGATTTTTAAACTAAGAAGCAAAGTTAGCATAGCAGCTCGAAATCTACTTGATTCTCAAGGATTTTTAGAGGTTGAAACTCCAATCCTTACAAAATCTACTCCTGAGGGTGCTAGAGACTATCTTGTGCCAAGCCGTGTTCACAATGGAGAGTTTTTTGCTCTTCCGCAGTCTCCCCAGCTCTTTAAACAACTTCTTATGTGTGGTGGATTTGATAGATATTTTCAAATTGCAAAGTGCTTTAGGGATGAAGATCTAAGAGCTGATCGTCAACCAGAGTTTACGCAGATAGATATTGAGATGAGTTTTTGCGATCAAGAGCAGATTATAAAAGTAACTGAAGATCTGCTTGTTGGTATGCTTGAAGCTTGTGGACACAAGATAGAGGCTCCGCTTAATCGCATTCGCTATAAAGATGCTATGGAGAAATATGGCTCAGATAAGCCTGATTTGAGGTATGATTTGAGTATGGTTGATGTTATTGATATATTTGCAAATTGTGATAATGAGATTTTTAGTGCCATTGCAAAAGATAAAAAAACAAATCGTATCAAGGCTTTAAAAGTACCAAATGGGGATAAAATCTTCTCAAAAAGGCAGATGAAAGGCTTTGAGACATATGTTAGAGGCTTTGGAGCAAGTGGGCTTGGGTATTTTCAGATGAAAGAGGATGGACTAAAGGGTCCGCTTACAAAATTCTTTAGTGAAGATGATTTAAAAGAGATTATAAAAGTTAGTAACTTAAAAGTTGGTGATGCTATATTTTTTGGTGCTGGAGAGAAGTCTTTGGTGCTTGATTACATGGGAAGGTTTAGAGTTTACTTGGCTGAACTTATGGAGATTATTTCTCAAGATGTTTTTGAATTTGTTTGGGTGGTTGATTTTGATATGTTTGAGATTGAAGATGCAGAAGTGAAAGCTCTTCATCACCCTTTTACTCTACCTAAAGATATAGATGTACCACTTGATGAGATGGAGAGTGTCGCTTATGATATAGTTTTAAATGGTGTTGAGCTTGGTGGCGGTAGCATGAGAATTCATAAAAAAGAGATGCAGCAAAAGGTGTTTGAGTTGTTAGGTATAAGCGCTAAAGAGGCAGATGAAAAGTTTGGATTTCTTCTTGATGCTCTAAAGCTTGGTGCTCCTCCTCATGGGGGATTGGCTATCGGATTAGATCGTCTTATGATGATTCTTACAAAAAGTGACAGTATTCGTGATGTTATAGCATTTCCTAAGACTCAAAAAGCACAGTGCCTTTTAACCCAAGCTCCAAATAGTGTAGATGCTAGTCAGCTAAAAGATTTAGGCATAAGACCAAGAGAGAAACCAAAAATAGCGAATAGCGAAAAAGTATAATGAAATCTCTTTTTCTCATTATCGGTGCTCCTGGAAGTGGAAAAACAACAGATGCACAGATGATTGCAAAGCAAGATGAAAACATAACCCACTTCTCAACTGGAGATCTTCTTCGCACCGAAGCCTCTAGCGAGAGTGAGCTTGGCAAAATCATAAAAAGATGTATAGATGCAGGTGAGTTAGTGCCTGTAAAAGTTGCACTTGGCACAATCACAAAGGCTATAAACAGCTCTACATGTGATACTATACTGATAGATGGCTATCCAAGAAGCTATGAGCAGATGATGGAGTTAGATACTGTTTTACAGAATGAAAAAAACATAATACTAAAGTCAGTCATCAAAGTTCAAGTATCTCAAGAGATAGCTATGGATAGAGTTTTAGGACGAAATCGTGGTAAAGATGATACTAAGGAGATTTTTAAAAATCGTATGGAAGTTTACAATAAATCCCTAAAAAAGATAGAAGATTTTTATAGCTCTAAAGAGATTTTATATAAAACTTGTGGAGAAAGAGAGCTTGAAGTTGTAGTTCAGGAGATACGAAAACATATAGAGCAACTCACTCATTTTTTATAAAATAGCTATCAACCCCATCAGCAATTCCTTTTGCTATTAGGTTTTGATAGTGTGCACTAAATATTCTTTTTTTCTCAATAGGGTTCGATATATAGCCTACCTCTATAAGGACTGCTGGCATTTGTGCTCCAACAAGAACCCAAAAAGGTGCCTCTCTTACTCCACCATCCCTTACTTTGTAGTGCCCTTTGAGACGATTTATCATGCCTTGTTGAATATCAATAGCAAGCTTGTTTGAGGAGACTATTTTTGCTCTATTAAAAATATTTAGAAAAGTTTGTTTTGAAAAGTATTCCATGTCCTCTATGTCAGCCTTGTTTTCCAGAGCTGCTACTCTTTTGCTTCTTTCACTTCTTGCTGGCGAGAGAAAATAGGTCTCTACTCCTTGAAGTGAACTACTTTCTGCCGCATTTGTATGGATAGATAAAAACAGATCAGCCTCTTTTTTGTTTGCAAATCTTGTTCTGTCTCTTAGCTTTATGAATTTATCGGTTGTTCTTGTGTAGTAGACTCTATGACCCCTATTTTGCAATATCCTCCCAGCTTTAAGAGATATTGCAAGAGCAGCATGTTTTTCGTACTTTCCTTTGCCAGCAACAGCGCCTGGGTCTCTTCCACCATGTCCTGGATCAATAACTATAATTCTATTTCGAGATGCCAATTTTATCGGTTTTTTGACATCTTTTTTTATTTTTGAATTATAAAAAATTTCTATTTTAGTTCCACTAAAAACTACATTTGATTTCAAGATAGACTCTCTTTGGAGTACTACTCTGAGAGTTCTTTTGTCAAACTGAGCCACTCTTAAATCATTTAGTGCCTTTGGAGTTTTCACTTTAGGCTTAAATGGTAAAATAGCTCTTATGTCAAACACCTCTCTAAAACTCTTTTTATTTTTGAGCTGAAAAGAGTTAAAATCTTTTGCTATTATCTTTTTATCAAAGTTTAAAATCAATCTATCCTCAGCAACTATAATTGATTTTAATTTTGCCAAACCAGTATCTCTAGACTTTTTAGTAGCTAGAACTGGACTACTCTTTTGGACGCTTTGCTTTATCTGTTTTGTAGATACTTCGCTCTTAATACCCCTTTTTTCCATAGTAGCCAACTCTTTAGAGTAGTTTTTGGAGTCTATCCCAAGTATCTTCGCACTCTTCACAAGCCTTTTTAAACTCTCCTTTTTTAAAGAGAGATCATTTTTAAGAATTGACTGAATATATATGCGCTTAAGAGCATGATGAACTCTCAAAAGCTCATCGTTACTGCTAGAAGTTGCAATTTTTTTATCAAAATAGAGTAGCTCTTTAGTGTAATTTACTGTAGCAAAAAGTGTACTACACATAAATAGAACTAGAAATATTAATTTAACTATTTTCGCCATTGATCAACTTACCTATAAGCTCTTTAACGCTTATTATTTCATTTAATCTATACCCGTTTGCTCCAGTAAAAAACAGTCCTGTCTCCTTTTTCCCCATATAAGCATCTGAAAGACGATCTGCTATACAGTATCCGACCTCTTTTGCTTCAACTCCTCGTTTACATGGTGCCACACAATTGCTTATACACTTTATCTCAGGACCCTCTTTTTTTGCAACCAAGTTTATTAGATTTGTAACTACACCACGAGCAGGATATCCAACGGGTGATTTAAAAAGCTTGATATCTTCTTTTTTTGCATTAAGAATAACCTCTTTAAAACTATCATGTGCATCGCACTCATAAGTTCCAATAAAGCGAGTTCCCATCTGAACACCATCTGCCCCAAGCTCCATCACTCGCTTTATGTCATCTCTATCCCAAATACCACCAGCTGCAACAAAAGGAAAGTCTCCCCAGTTTTTTATCTCCTCTTTTATAGGTTTTATTAGGTTTTCTAGCTGATACTCATCTTTCTTGCATTGTTCATAAGTAAAGCCTTGATGTCCACCACTAAGTGGTCCCTCAACTACGACCGCATCAGGCAACTTGTTGTATCTTTTTGTCCACCTCTTACAGATAATTTTAAGTGCCTTTGCAGATGAAACAATAGGTACAAGAGCAACATCTGGATAGTGCTCAGTAAACTCAGGCATATTGGTTGGAAGTCCCGCACCTGTTATGATTATATCAATACCAGCACTACAGGCATCTCTTGCAATTCTTTCATAATCATTACTCGCATAGAGTATATTTATCGCTACGGGGTTACCATCAGCAATTTTTTTTGTATTTTCGATGACAGCATTAAGACCCTCAGTAGAGTAAAAGTTTTTTGAGTGCAGAGGTCTTGAGTTTATATCTTTTGCACTATATTTTCGGTCTTGATAGTACCCTGTTCCAACAGAGCTTATAACTCCAAGTCCACCCTCAAGACTTACATTACCAGCTAGCCTATCCCAGCTAATACCAAGCCCCATGCCACCCTGTATGATTGGGTGTTTTATCGTATATTTTCCTATTTTTAGTGGCTTAAATGGCATCATGTTATTCTTAGTTTAGCAAATCTTCTTTTTCCAACTTGAAGTATATACTCACCTCTACCTAATTGCAACTGTTCATCATTTATCTTTTTTTGATTTAACTTAACACCGCCTTGTTTTATATCACGGCGTGATTGTGAGGTTGATGGAGAGAGTCTGCACTCAACTAATGCTTTTGCAATCCAAGTTGAGCCGTCTAAGCTAAACTCCTCCATCTCTAAAGGAAGTTCACTCCTCTTATGGATAGCATCAAACTCCTCTTTCGCTTTTTTTGCCTCACTCTTGTCATGGTATTTGGTGACAAGTTCAAGCGCTAAACCCTCTTTTGCTACTTTTGGATGCAGTCTGCCACTAGCTACACTATCTTTGCATATAGATATCTCTTCTAGGCTAAGTAAGCTTAAAAGTTCATAATATCTCCACATCAAATCATCACTAATGCTTAAAACTTTTCCAAACATATCGCTTGGCTTATCGGTAACACCTATGTAGTTGTTAAGAGATTTGCTCATTTTGTTTATACCATCAAGACCCTCCAAAAGAGGCATCATGATAACTGCTTGCTCTTTTTTAGCACCATAGGTGCGTTGAAGCTGTCTTCCCATCAAAAGATTAAACTTCTGATCAGTTCCGCCCATCTCAACATCACAATTCATAGCAACACTATCATAGCCCTGAAGAAGTGGGTATATAAACTCACTTATTGAAATTGGGGTTTGAGCCTTATAGCGCTTATCAAAGTCTTCTCTCTCAAGCATTCGAGCTACATTGAATGTTGTGGTAAGCTCTACGATACCAGTAGCTCCAAGCTTCTCTAACCAAGTTGAATTAAACATAACCTCTGTTTTTGTTGGGTCTAAAACTTTAAAAACTTGCTCCTTGTAGCTTTGAGCATTTCTTAAAACTGTCTCTTTATCAAGCTTTTTTCTTGTCTCATTTTTGCCAGTAGGATCACCAATCATGCCCGTAAAGTCGCCTATAAGAAACTGTATGGTTGCACCATATTTCTGTAAAATTGCCATTTTTTGAAGTAAAACAGTATGTCCTAAATGCAAATCAGGGGCAGTTGGATCAAACCCAGCTTTTACGAACCAGCTTTTACCACTCTTGAAATACTCTTTCACAAGAGTCTCTACTCTGTGCAAATCTATAATCTCAGCACTGCCTCGCTTTATCTCATGCATAGCCTCTTTTATCATCTCTCTCTCTTTTCTATTTATATACATCATTTGCAGATACAAAATCTATCACTTTATATCTTGATTTAAGTCTCTCTTTTACTACTACTATATTCTTATCAGGCATTTCAAGTATCATCTCAAAGTAATCGGCATGACCCTCTTCAGATTTGCCTAGCTCTATAGTGATAAGATCTGCCTGCATTTTAGCCAAATATTGTAAAAAATTTGCTAATGACCCTCTTTTGTTTTCAAGACTTACAATTAGCCTATATCTCTGCGGTGCTTCTCTTGTCCATTTGACAAACACCATCTGCTCTTTTTGCTCCATAAATGTTGAAGCTCGTTCACAAAACTTGTGATGAACAGTAGCACTACTCCCTTTTTTGAAACCGATAATGTCATCACCTCGTTTAGGGTGGCAACAGTAGTCAAAAAGAATATTTGAGACATTTTGATTTGAGTAGATAACTATATTGTCGAACTTCTGTTTTTTGATACTGTATCTATCTATATTTAAAAATGGAAATAGAATTTTATCGCTTCTAGGATATTTTTTAAGGATATTTACTACATTTTGAAAGTAGATAGAATCAGTTGCAATTTTATAAATACTGTTTACTATATTTTCTTTAGCTAGCCATCTTTTTAGTTTTTTATCTCTTATGTTAAAAACAGATACCAATATATCTATCGCTACTCTACTATTTATCTCTCTTATTTTTTGACGACAGTTTACTGCGATTGTATTTCTAGCTTTTCCTGTTTTTACACTATTTACCCAACTGCATCTAAAGTGCGGCTCTTTTGAGGTGATAATTCTTACAATATCTCCATTTTTAAGCTCAGTTAAAAAAGGGGTTTTTTGTTTATTGACATAACCCTCTTTTGCATAAATTCCAACTTCGGTATGCACCTCATAAGCAAAATCTAAAACAGTAGCCCCTCTAGGAAGTGTAAAAATATCCCCTTTTGGTGAAAAAACCGCTATATCTTCACTATATAAACTATCTTTTGCTAAATCATAAAACTCTTCGATATCTTCACTACTGTCATCTTGGGACTTAAAGTCTTGTAGCCACTCTAGTTTTGGGTTTAGGCCACCACTTTTATATTTCCAGTGTGCGGCTACTCCAAACTCTGCAGTTTTATGCATATCTCTCGTTCTTATTTGCGACTCTATGATTGATTTGTTATCAAAAACTGTTGTATGTATCGTCTGGTATCCATTTTGTTTAGGAATAGCAATATAGTCTTTAAATCTTGAGATTAATGGATTAAAATTTTGATGAATAATTCCAAGTGTACGATAACAATCTATAGGCTCTGCAACTATAACTCTGATAGCCAGCATATCAAGAATCTCTTCGATGGAGATACCTTTTCTTTGCATCTTAAGATAGATAGAGTAGTAGTGCTTTATACGCCTCTCTATAATGAAGTCATCCTCTAAAAATCCATTTCTTAGCATCAAGGCTTTTGTTTCTGATGTAAAGTGATTTAGTCTCAATTGCAACTGTTGTGAGTGCTCTTTTATATACTCATCTATCTTTTTATACTCTTCAGGAAGAATATACCTAAAGCTTAAATCTTCTAGCTGGTTTTTTACTGAAGAGATACCCAATCTATGTGCGATTGGTCCGTAAACTAAGACTGTCTCCTCACTAATTCTTTTTCGTTTTGTAGCACTTAAAGGCTCGAGTGTGAGCATATTGTGAAGTCTATCGCAAAGCTTGATAACCAAAACTCTTACATCTGAGATAGAGGCTAAAAGCATTTTTCTAAAAGAGAGTGCTGATGAGACAATCTTTTCGTTTGAACTCGAAGGTATCAGTTCACTCCCGCGAATCTCCATAATTTTGGTTAACCCTTCAACTAAGTGGGCTACTTCTCCATTGAAAAGATTAGAAACTTCATCAATTGAACAACATGTGTCCTCTACAACATCATGTAAAAGACCAGCAACAATCATATCTTCATCGCCACCTAAAAAAGCTACAATAACAGAGACAAGCACAGGGTGTATAGCATATGCTTCACCACTTTTTCGAAACTGCCCCTCATGCATATCTTGAGTAAACACAAGTGCCTTCTCTATCGACTCGCTTTTTGAAGTAAATTCATATAGCAATTTAATCGCTTCATCAACATCTACACAAGACTTTATTCGATCAATTAGCTGTTCTATCAATTGTCTATCTACTCTTTTTTATCCAAAAAAGACTCTATGGAGACCTTTCCCTCTGCAACTTCAAGAAGAGCAATATCAGTAAACTTAACACCAGACTCTACTTTTTTCACTAATGGTTCAGCGCCATTTGCTAACTGCTCTGCTCGCTTTGCTACTAATAGAGTTAGCTTATATCTATCGTCTCCTAAAAACTCTAAAGCTTTTGCTGTTATCTCTTCTGTTCTCATTTTGTTTTCCTTTACTGTCTCCTTCTTAAGGAACAAGTCCCTTAAGAATTCCTCTCACTAAAGCTTGTATGATACAAACCATATTTAAAAAGTTTAATTTTCAACAAAATCTTAAACTAATAAGTATAAATACACGATATAAAATAATCTTGAACTAAAGCTAAGGTTTTAAACCTGTGCCAAATAAAGAAATATCGTGTACTAAATTTTAATAATAATCCAAGGTTTTGAAACCTGAATACAAGTATAAAACAAGTACACCTAAAACAAAATTAAAAAGGGGTAGAAAATGAAAAATCTTAACATAGACATTGATGTGAGTAAAGATAAGTTAGATATTTGTATTTTAAATATACTACCCCAAGAAAACCAAACAACATTTTGAAACTTCTTATTTCAAATA